>NZ_JBKFGH010000001.1:0-92498 GCF_051233475.1 Neobacillus terrisolis
TGTATTAGGCACGCCGCCAGCGTTCGTCCTGAGCCAGGATCAAACTCTCCAAGAAAGTTGATTTAGCTCATAAAAGTTACGTTGGCTAGTGTTTCTCGACCAAAGTCGATAGCACTATAAAATATTATTGTTGACGTTTGTTTGTTTAGTTTTCAAAGAGCAATTCATTAACTTGTCGTCAAGAGGCGACTTTCTTAATATATCACACAGCGTTTTTACTGTCAACATATTTTTTAAACCGTCAACCGCGAGTGATTTTGTTTTGAATCACTTCGTTCGCAGCGACGGTTATAAATATAACAAGTATTAAATCAAAGGTCAATAGTTTTTATATATTTTTATACAATCTTTTTTTAAACCGAATAGTACCGGTGAAATATATCTTGGCCCTTCGTTTCTTTTTTAATGACTGTTATGTAGTTTTTATCAATTAAATATTCTAACAGGACGCTCAAATCAACCGAATATAGACTTAAGTCTGGATGATTTAACATTTCATCGAAAGACCAAATATCCTTCTCTTGTAGTACATCAATCAAATGAGTTGAACCCATCTCCGAACGGGAATGGATTAAGAATTCACTTGCAAGAAACAGAAGTTCTAACCTTTTCTCAATTGTTTCCTCACTGCTAATCAGTTCTTTATATAACTTATAAATTTCAGGTTCAATCTGTTTTACTTGGGTCCAAACGGTTACCTCTGGATGGAAGCCATTTTCAATAACCGACAACCTGGCCAAATGATGTAAGGAATGAACGATATGATTATAGGCATCCATATATTGATTATTTTCAAAGAATGCTTTGCCATCTAAATATCGGCGAATTAATTTTGAAAACTCAATACCCATTTTTATTTTTCGGCCATAAAACGGAAACTCCCTAAGTTCTTGTTTTAAATTGTGAATGTAGTCATTACGATCAAAGAGAACTTTTCCATTTAATATCCATTCAAGCACCTTTCGGTTTGTGCCCATTAAGAGCCAATCTTTTAATTGTTCTTCACTCACTATATTCATTGAGGCTTTTTTATCCTCATAACTATAATGCTTAACATAAAGTGGTTGCTCGGATTCTTTCGTGATAATTAATAAGACTGCATCAAAAGTATCCGTCACCGGACTTGCTTTGTCCTTCTTTTCTATTAGTAAAACACCGAGAGTATTCGCCTGACTTGCTCGCTCTTGATAAATCGGCCGAAGAATGTGTTCCATGATCATTCCTCCATAAATTTCAGATAGCGTATATATTTCGACAACTCAAAAAAAAATCCTTCCATTTGAAAAACATTTTCAGGAATACAATCATTACCACATAAATCCATTACGGTGATATAATGAATTGATGCTTTAGGGGGGAAGAAGTATGGCAAAGTATTCGAGTAAAATTAATAAAATAAGGACATTTGCATTAAGCTTAATATTTATCGGGTTTGTTGTTATGTACGGAGGTATTTTTTTTAGAAAGTCTCCTGTATTAATGACAATCTTTATGTTAATTGGATTGTTATTTATTCTTGCCAGTACCGGTGTTTATTTTTGGATTGGTATGCTTTCAACGAAAACGGTCCAAGTAGTTTGCCCAAGTTGCGGGAAAACAACTAAAATATTAGGGCGGGTAGATATGTGCATGTACTGTAATGAACCGCTCACTCTTGATCAAAATCTTGAAGGCAAAGAATTTGATGAAAAATATAATCGGAAACATTCAAATTAATTTCATAAATGAAAAAGAAAGGCTGACGATTTTATAAAATCGTCAGCCTTTCTTATTTACTTTAATGAGCTTCCTTTGCAGAGCATTCTGGACAGCTTCCGTATATTTCTAAACGATGATGACTAATTTTAAAACCTGTTACATGAGAAGCAAGATGCTCCACTTCATCCAATCCTGGATAATGGAAATCAACGATCTTTCCACAGCTTTCACAAATTACATGATAATGATGCGTGGTGACAAAATCAAAGCGGCTTGATGCATCTCCATAGGTTAATTCTTTAACGAGACCAACTTCACGAAATACTCGCAAATTGTTGTAAACTGTAGCCACACTCATATTTGGAAATTTTCCTTCTAATGCTTTATAAATGTCATCTGCTGTAGGGTGTGACATCGAGTTTATTAAATATTCAAGTATCGCATGACGTTGAGGAGTAATGCGCACTCCCGTATCTTTTAAGGTATCTAACGCTTCTTTTAGCGGATTATGTGACACCGTCATGCACCTCTTTTCTAAAAGAATTTTCACTTTATAATGGTTATAATTAGTGTACTCAATTTCAAATACTTTTGTCAATATAACAAACTTCTAAATAGAAATTGTTCATTTATTATTCAAATTTTGGTGTAATGTTTGCTCTATTGCTCCTAATTTAAAATTCACATACCTCGCCGTTACAAACAACAAATCGGACAGTCGATTTAAATATGCCAACACAAACGGATTAACGTCATCCTCAAGGCTTACCGAGCAGCGTTCTGCTCTTCTTACAATCGTTCTCGCTGTGTGAAACGCAGCGCCTGAAGGATGACCGCCTGGAAGGACAAAATTTGTTAAAGCAGGTAAATCTTGATCCCATTCATCAATCAGCTTTTCCATTTCTTCTATATCTGTTTGCTGCAGCTTCCATTTGACTTCTTTTCCTTTTGGTGTCGCAAGCTCAGCACCTACATGAAATAGAATAGTTTGTATTTTATGATATGCCGCTTCAATTAATTCTTTTCCTTGAAAATTTTCCCCTTGAAGATAGCTTAATGATAAACCGATCATGGAGTTAGCCTCATCACATGTTCCGTATGCTTCAACACGTAGATTATCCTTACGAACCCGGTCTCCGTAAACTAAGGATGTTGTCCCTTTATCACCTGTTTTTGTATATATTTTCATCGTTAATATCCCCTTTCTAGATCAATTTCGTTTAAATATCTCCCAGTATTATTCAGATAATGATGTAAGTTTTCTTTAAAGATTTCGATCGATCTTGTTAAGTAATTTTTTGTTAAGCTTGAAATATGAGGTGTGACAGTTACGTTTTTCATTACCCAAAATGGATGATCCTCGTTCAAAGGCTCATCCTGAAAAACATCCAAATAGAAGTGGGCAATCTCCTCACTTTGTATCACGTTTAGGAGGACATGTTCTTCTACCAAATCGCCTCTTCCAATATTAATGAACACAGCGGTTTCTTTCATTACTTTAAAATGGTTTTCTTTCAATAAACCTTTTGTAGCTTTTGTACTTGGAAGAACCGATACGATAAAATCGGCTTGCGGGAGAGCATCTTCCAGTTGATCTACCTTGAAAATCTGATCAACATACTCAACTTCTTTCCCACTTGTATTCACACCTATTGTTTTCATTTGAAAAGCCTTTGATAATCTGGCAATTTCTCCGCCGATTGCCCCGACCCCTAATATTAAAATGGACTGCCCAGCAACCTCTGCCATCGGTAATTTACGAGTCCACTTTTTCGCTTTTTGATTCTCCCAAAGTGTCTCGGCTTGTTTTACATATTGAAGAATAAGACCAAGCGTAAATTCAGCCATAGGCGTTTTATGTATTCCACCGGCATTGGTTACTACGATCCCTTTTTCCTTACATGCTGCGAGTGGCATTTTTTCAAGCCCTGCTGACATGACCATAATCCAGTTTAATTTTGTCGTTTTTTTGATGATCTCTTCAGTTAAATCCTCCCCATATGTGACGAAAACCTCCGCATCATAAAAAGAAGCTTCTGCAGCCGTTATTCCGTCATAAAATTCAAAATCAAGCCCTGGGAAAGCGCCTTCAATTTCTTTTATCCTCTTTTCTTGAAATAAGATGGAAGAAACGATTTTCACAAGAATACACTCTCCTATTTTTCTTTTTTCTATCATATCATCAGAAAATACTGAATTCATTTATTAAGAACTAACTTTTCCTAAAACAAATATAAAAGCGGGGCTCATTCTACTTTTTTTCACAAAAAAAGCGAATCAGTTTGATTCGCTAAAGATATATGAGGAGGTATGCCCTAATAAAATAATATTCAAGCTCATGCTTTTTGAATTGGACAGTAGCCTTGCTTGTAAAAAATAGGCTCACACCTTTTGAAAATTTATAAAAACATTATCTTATAAATTTTCTTTAATGTATTGCAATGCTTCTTCAACATGGCCCTTTACTTTCACCTTACGCCATTCCTTTATTAGCGTTCCGTTCTTATCAACAATAAAGGTCGATCGTTCGATACCCATATATTCTTTACCAAAGTTTTTCTTTAATGTCCAAACTCCATATGCTTCCGCAGCTTTGTGGTCTTCATCTGCCAAGAGCTGGAACGGCAGACCATACTTTTCAATGAAGGCTGCATGCCGTTTAAGTGGATCCGGGCTGATTCCAAGGATAACGGCATTTAATTCCTGAAACTGATTATGGAAGTCTCGAAAATCGCAGGCTTCGGTTGTGCAGCCTGGTGTCATATCTTTCGGATAAAAATAAACCACGACATTTTTACCCCGTAAATCGGATAATTTGACAGTATTTCCTTCACTAGAAGGCAGTTCAAATTCTGGTGCAGATTGGCCAACACTTATCGACATAGAAAACACTCCTATCCAAGTAATTCACTATGTCTAGCCTATCCCATTTTTTGGTGAAAAACAAATAAAAAAACCGTCTCCTATTCCCGATCAAACACTGCTCTTGCCACAAAGGCAGCGGCGATCGTATGACCAATCAACGCTTCTGTTATCGCAATCACCCTGCCAATTCCTACTGGTGTTATATCGCCATAACCAACCGAGAACAGGGTCATGCCACTAAAGTAGATAAAAGATTGCAGCCTTGAAAAAAAATTAAACGGGGATCCATCTGATGCCTCTCTTACAATATTAAACCCTTTCATATCCAGCATCATAAAAAGAAGCCCGAAGCCAATCATGATCGTAGCATATAACATGGCTAACATAAGGAAATTTTGTAATGAAACAGGTTTTCCTCTAACATCCTGCGGTAAAAACAGAACCCGTAAACTCATGCCAATACAAAGTAAAATACTGATAAATAATATGTAAAAGGTCATGGATTCTCTCCCCATTTGAAAAGACCTTACACAGTTGTGCTGGTAACTGCCCCTAAGTAGGATATATTGTTTTTTCTATAAAGAATACTCACCGAGACCTAGATGTATGCTTGCTTGTCTGCGACAAAATAAAAAAGAGCAAAGAAAAAACTTTGCTCCAAAAACTAATTTCCGGCACCACGATAGCGCTTGACCCCTTCATTCCACACAATAATTGAAATTCCAAAAAAGACAATTCCCATAATCGGTGTGAGGAAAGCATAAAAATACCATTCACTTTTCTCAAGAAAGAAGGAAGCGGGGTATACCCCAACAAAGGCAAACGGCAAAATCCACGTTAAAATAAATCGAATCACCTTATTATAAATATCAACCGGATAACGCCCGTAATTGCTAATATTGTACATCATCGGCATAATAGACGACTTCGCATCGCTCCAAAAGCTTATACATGCAATCAGCACAAAAATTCCGGCGTACACCAAAACTCCGCCAATCACAAAAATAACAAAGAGCAGCGGATCAAACCAACGCAGATCCAAATCTAACATTTTTCCAGCATAAAGCATAACCGCAATCCCGGTTAATCCACCAAATAAGGATTCCAGCTCCATCCGTTCCAAAATGATTTGAAATAAACTATGGATTGGTCTTGTCAGGATTCGATCAAACTCTCCCTTAATGATATATCGTTCATTAAAGTCCCATATGTTAAAAAAAGCTGTAAATAAAGCATAAGGAACAAGAAAGAATCCATAAATAAAGATAATTTCCTCCCTGGTCCATCCAGACAGCATTTGGGTATGGCCAAAAACCACCAAAATAAACACAAAGTTGACTGCCTGGAATAAAAAGTCGGTTAAAATCTCAACAAATAAATTCGTTCGGTATTCTAATCTAGTCTTCAAATATTGGGCGACATATTGAAAAAATATTGATATATGAAACATGTGTCACCCTCCTTGAATGATTAGCTGTTTTTTAGCAAGAATCCATAATACATAAATCGGCACGACTAAGATTCCAACCCATACAGCTTGCGAGAAGATTGCATTGATTGCTTGACTATTTGAAAATCCTCCCGTAAAAATCATACTCGGCAAATAGCTTATTCCTTGGAAAGGCAGGAATTTCATAATCTCTTGTGCCCAGCCAGGATAAAAGCTAATCGGAAGTAATAACCCAGAAAACAAGTCAATGACCACCCGTTTTGCCCGGATTAGCCCCGTATTATTATATAGGAAGAAAGTAGCAATTCCTGCCATTAAATTAATTTGCGTATTAATGAAGAAACTGAGCAAAATCGATACAAGAAACAACCCTAGCGCTGTAAAAGAAATTGAAAAATCAAGTCTAAAGATCAGCGCGACGATGAACATTCCCGGTATTGAGAAAAAGAACAAACGAAAAATCCCTTCACCCAACCCTTGCATCACTTTCATGCCTAAGTAGCTATAAGGGCGAATCAATTCAATTGCGACTCTTCCCTCCACTATTTCCATCGCCATTTCCCGGTCAAGATTGTTAAAATAGAAAGCTCGCGCCATCCATGCAACCGCAATATAAGTTGTCATTTGTGCCACCGTCAAGCCTTCTATTTCCGCTTTATCTCCATAGATGCCATTCCATAGAAAATAATAAGCACCTATATTAATACTATAAATGAGAATACCGGTATAATAATTTGTCCGATAGGCAAGCATCATTAAGAAGCGGATTCGGATCATTTCAATATATTTACTCATCCGATGCCCCTCCCTTATGCAGACCCTTTTTCATAGATGTTACGAACAATTTCTTCCGTTGACAGCTCATTTATTTGTAGGTCTTTTATCTTGTAAGATGCCACGACCTTTGCAATTACTTGGGAAATGAGCTCATCACTGTCATTTTCAGTGTGCACAGTGAAGATTTGCTTTTCGTCATCTACTTCCCAAGAAAGTGAATATGGATTGGTAATAGCTTGTAAATCTGCTAAGTCTACTTTTTGAAGGAATTGAAACTGAATGTCCTTTCCTTCGCCCCATTTTTCTTTTAAGCTTTTTAGCTGCCCGTCATAAATGATTTTACCTTCATCCAGCATAATGACCCGTTCACACAAAGCTTCAATATCCGTTAAATCATGCGTAGTCAAAAGGATTGTTGTATTATACTTCTGATTGATTTCCTTTAAAAACTCTCGAATTTTTAATTTTACAAGGACATCCAATCCTATCGTCGGCTCGTCCAAAAATAACAGAGGCGGGTTATGAATCAAGGCGGCTGCCAACTCGCAGCGCATTCTTTGCCCCAATGATAGCTTTCGAACTGGTTTATCTAGCAACTGCTCAAGATCGAGTGTTTTTATAACATGATCCATATGTTCATTATATTGTGCATCAGAAACCTTATAGACCTTTTTCAAGAGCCGAAACGATTCCTGAACGGCAATATCCCACCATAACTGTGAACGTTGGCCAAAAACAACACCGATGGTTTGCACGAACTTTTCCCGTTCTTTATGCGGGTTCATCCCGTTAACTGTGACAGTTCCTGAGGTCGGCGTTAAAATTCCGGTTAACATTTTGATTGTTGTTGATTTACCGGCGCCGTTCTCTCCGATGTAACCAACCATTTCACCTTGCTTGATTGTAAACTGGATATCATTTACGGCCGGAACCACTTTGTAATTACGGGTGAATAAATCACGGAACGCACCTTTTAAGCCAGAACGGCTCGAATATGCTTTAAATTCTTTTCTTAAATTGTTTACTATAATTGCATCCTGCATTTTTTTCTCCTCCAAAATCCGACACCCTAAATAGTTAGTGTAACGAATCACTTCTATTTATACAACCAACTTGTACCCGATAAAATATTACAAATCGGAAAACACCGTTAAAAAGATTATTTCTGTTAAAATGAGAAAGGGCAAAAAGAAAAAGGAGGTTATCAAACATGCAATTTACAAATTCTGAACGATTACATAAAGAAGCACTCGAACATATTGTTGGCGGGGTAAATAGTCCGTCTCGTTCATATAAGGCTGTAGGCGGCGGAGCACCAGTAGTAATGGAAAGAGGTCAGGGGGCTTACTTCTGGGACGTTGACGGCAACCAATATATTGATTATTTAGCTGCTTACGGACCTATCATTACTGGGCATGCTCATCCCCATATTACGGAAGCAATTAAAAAAGCGGCACAGTCAGGTGTACTATATGGTACTCCTACCCCTCATGAGGTAAAGTTTGCGAAAATGCTTAAGGAAGCCATTCCTTCCCTTGAAAAAGTTCGTTTCGTGAACTCAGGCACTGAAGCGGTCATGACAACAATCCGTGTCGCTCGTGCGTATACCGGTCGCGATAAAATCATTAAATTTGCAGGCTGTTATCACGGGCATTCCGATCTTGTTCTTGTTGCGGCAGGTTCAGGTCCATCTACACTGGGTACTCCGGATTCTGCAGGTGTTCCAAAAAGCATCGCTCAGGAGGTTATTACCGTTCCATTTAATGATATAGAATCTTATAAGGAAGCCCTCGACAAATGGGGTGACCAGATTGCGGCGGTATTAGTTGAACCAATTGTCGGCAACTTTGGAATTGTCGAACCTAAACCAGGGTTTTTAGAGCAAATAAATGAATTAACTCATGCTGCAGGAGCACTCGTTATCTATGATGAAGTGATCACAGCTTTCCGTTTTATGTATGGCGGAGCCCAGGATCTACTTGGTGTCAAACCCGACTTAACGGCGCTAGGAAAGATCATTGGAGGCGGCCTTCCAATTGGCGCCTATGGTGGACGTCTTGACATTATGGAGCATGTTGCTCCATTAGGACCTGCGTACCAAGCCGGAACAATGGCAGGTAATCCAGCTTCCATATTATCCGGTATTGCTTGTCTAGAAGTTTTACAACAAAAGGGTGTTTACGATTATTTAGATCATTTGGGATCGATTCTTGAGCAAGGTATTTTAGCAGCAGCAAAAGAGAACCAAATCCCGATTACAATTAATCGCTTAAAAGGAGCATTAACTGTCTATTTCACAACAGAAAAAATTGAAAACTATGCTCAGGCAGAAAAAACAGACGGAGAAATGTTCGGGAGATTCTTCAAGTTGATGCTTCACCAAGGGATTAATCTCGCACCATCAAAATATGAAGCATGGTTTATTACAATTGCTCATACAGTAGAAGACATCGAAGCAACCATCCATGCGGCTCAAAATGCATTTTATCAACTAGCGAATGAATAATTATACAACCTCTATTGTTAACCGGAAGGGATTATCCCCTTCTGGTTTTCCTTTATTTCACAGTGCAAACGCTTACATTTTACCATAATTTATTTATATACTCCTAATGTTTACTATCCACTTCTATGCATATTTCATTGATTTCTGAAAATTCCTATGATACTATTAAAATACCATTGTATTAATATTGCAATAAAATCCCGATGCTTGAAATTTGATCTTTTTTACGTGTATTTCAAGCCTTTTTTCTTTTTAAAAATAAAATTTTAATAAATCATTATTTTCTTTTGGGAGGTGAAACGGCTTTGTGAAGAATTCCTTAATAAAGCCGAAAAATATGAATCAGAAATGGAGTCCATCTCTATTTACAGATTTCCGTAAGCAAGAACATGATGCTTGCGGAATTGTAGCAAGTCTTGAAAAAAAGAAAATACCTACAAGGGAAAACATTTTTCATTGTATTGATGCCCTTGTTCTAATGAATCACCGCGCTGGCTTTATCAATGGTGAAGGTGATGGGGTTGGGATACATATTGATATCCCGCGCCAATTATGGAAGGAAAAATTGGCTAATACTGGAGCAAATCCGGACCTCGTTGATCAAGACGGTTTTGTAGTAGGCCACATTTTCATTACGAAAAATGCCGGACCAAAAGATATTATTAACGACCTGCAAAATAAGCTTACAAAGAGCGGTTTTGAAATCGTATTTGAGTCTGATAAAGTAACTGATTCAGCTGCTTTAGGTCCAATCGCGATTCAAGAAAATCCAGTTTTTTGGCAGTTCGCCTGTCTATCCCCATTAGCTGGTAAGGAATTATCAAAAAAGCTGTTTGAAATGACCGTAGATTTTGAAAAAAATGAAGCGGTTCATGTTGCCTCTTTAAGTCAATACATTGCAGTTTATAAGGTAATGGGTGCTGGGGATATTCTCCCTAAATATTACCACGATCTCGCTAACCCATTAGCGGCTTCAACGATTACATTAGGACATAACCGTTATTCTACCAATACTTTATCAAGCTTCTTCAGAGTACAGCCATTTGGTGTGCTTGGTCACAATGGGGAGATCAATACGATCGCAAAATTGCGCGATGAAGCAAGAATGGTTAATGTTCCTCTCGTCAAAGACGGCAGTGACTCACAGGATTTAAGCAGAATTATTGAAACATTCATTTGCCGTGATGGGTACTCATTATTTGAAGCTTTAGATGTATTATTTCCACCGATTATTAATGAAATTAAAGCGTTCCCTGATCATTTGCAGGACCTTTATACGTATATTCGTGAAGCATGGGGTCATTTTGCACAAGGACCTGCGGGTATTATTTCCCGTTTTGGTGATGAGGCAGTATTTAGTGTTGACTCACTAGGACTACGTCCGCTATGGATGCTAGAAACAGAAACATCTTACTTATTCTCATCTGAACCTGGTATCATTCCAACAACCGACTTTATGAATGATCCAAAGCCATTGGCTCCAGGAGAAAAAGTTGGATTTAAATGGAACGGGGATGAACTTCAAGCCTATTTTATGGGCGAATATCAAGCCGAAGTTTATAACCGATTCTCAGATCGTTTGAATTTCAAAGATGCACGAAAAAGAATTTTCCCTCCTAAGGCTGATAAAACTGTAACGATTAACTATCCAGCTAAAATTACCAATGGTCAATATAAAGCATTTGGTTGGGAAAGAGACCATATTCAATTAGTAGAGCAAATGGCTGAAAAGGGAATAGAGCCAATCCGTTCGCTTGGGCATGATGCTCCGCTTGCGCCACTAAATTTGGAACGAAGAAATATTCCTGATTTTATTAAAGAAAGTGTTGCAGTTGTAACAAACCCTGCAATTGACCGGGATCGCGAAACAGAGCATTTCTCTACGCGTACGATCATTGGGAAACGTCCAACCTTATTTAATCAAGAGGACGCAGGAGTAGTTGTTGAACTCACAACACCAATCTTAATTGAAGGAAAAGTTGGCTTCGACTGTTCTGAAGAACTTGAACAGCCAAGCTTCGACCAATTAGTGAATATATATCAAACTAAGAAACTGGTTTCCTATATACCGACAACACTAACAAAAAATGAGACGGTTCAGGATGCTTTAACTAGACTTACCGAAACAGCAATCGAAGCAGTGAAATCAGGAAAAACCTTATTAATTTTAGATGATGCCGACGCACATCAACAGGATTCATTCTGGATCGATCCTCATCTCGTTACATCTGCTGTCGATCAGGCGCTCGTGAAAGCTGGTGTACGAAGAGACTGTTCAATTTTGCTTCGTTCAGCTGCGATCCGTTCCTTGCATGATATTATGATCGCATTTGGATTAGGTGCCGATATTATCAGCCCTTACTATATGTTCATGACTGTTCTGGACGACTCGTTAAAAACAGTTAAAAACTTATACAGCGCTCTTACAAAGGGAATTGAAAAAGTCATTTCCACAATCGGAATCCATGAATTACGCGGTTATGGAAGATTATTTTCCGCAATTGGGTTAAATGAAGATATTGCAAATTGCTTAAATATAACCAACTTCTTTGGTTCTAAGGACCTTGCTTATAACTTTGAAGCTCTTAAAGAGGATTCCTTATTACGAGCCATCGATTACCATAATGAAAATGAACGGATTGGAAAAACGTTCAACTTGTTCCCAAGAATCTGGAAAGCAATTGGGGAGTTGGCTTCAACTGGCAGCTATGATGCCTATCGAGATAAAATCAGCGAACAAGAGGAACAGAATCCAATTTCAATCCGCCACTTAATCGGATTGAAGAAGGCTAATCCAATTGCAACACCTGACGAAGTGGATCTTCGTGTTGGCGAACATGATCTTCCATTCGTAATTGCATCCATGTCCTTTGGCTCTCAAAATGAAATTGCTTTCCGCGCATACGCCGAGGGGGCTGACCGCCTCAACATGGTCAGCTTAAACGGAGAAGGCGGCGAAATTAAGGATATGCTAGGAAAATATCCTAAAACGCGCGGACAACAGGTTGCCTCCGGAAGATTCGGGGTAAACGCTGAGTTACTCAACTCTTCAAATTTACTTGAAATAAAAATTGGTCAAGGAGCAAAGCCTGGTGAAGGTGGACATTTACCTGGTTCTAAGGTAACAGCCAAAATTGCTGAAGCAAGAAACGCTACAATCGGGTCTGACTTAATCTCTCCTTCGAATAACCATGATATTTATTCAATCGAAGACTTGGCACAAATGATCCATGAGTTAAAAACTGCGAACGATAAGGCTAAGGTTGCCGTTAAAGTTCCAATCGTGCCGAATATCGGAACAATCGCTGTTGGGATTGCTAAAGCAGGAGCTGACATCATTACATTGAGTGGTTTTGACGGCGGTACTGGTGCAGCTAGAATTCATGCTATCCAGCATGTTGGATTACCTGTTGAAATTGGGGTTAAGGCTGCTCATAATGCTTTATTGGAAGCAGGACTCCGTCATCAGGTAGAATTATGGGCTGACGGCGGTATCAAGAGTGCACATGATGTATTAAAGGTAATGCTTTTAGGAGCAAACCGGATCGGATTTGGTACTCTGTCAATGGTGGCAATTGGTTGTACTACATGCCGCGGTTGTCATTTAGATACATGCCATGTTGGAATCGCAACACAGATTGAATCTGAAGCTCAAGCAAAGGCTCATGGTTTGCGCCGCTTTGTGCCAAGACAATCTGAGTTAGCCGTTCAAAGCATTGTAAACCTGTTTACTGCATTTGGATCAGAGTTAAAGCAGTTAGCTGCATCAATCGGAATTAGAAATCTTCAGGATGCTGTTGGACGCTCAGATTTACTAGAACAAATTAAGGGAACAGATCAATTAGATTTGACCTATTTATTAAAATCATTAGACATCAGCCCGCTTAGCGCTAAGGAAGCAGTTGCTTCATTCGAATCTTCACAGCTTCAAGTAGCTGTTGGTGCAGAATATTTAGATTCTGTTGTGGCCGATTTGCATCATTCACGTGAATTTAATTCTGTTAGCTCCGAACAACGTGTTCTCGGAAGCCGGGTTTCCTGTCATCGTGTTCGAGGCCGCTTAGACGGATCCTATCATGATTTACCACCTGTCCATTTACGTTACAAGGGATCCATTCCTGGAAATGGTCTTGGTGCCTATAACTGTGATGGCATCAATATCGAAATCAGCGGCGGAGCTCAAGATGGAATCGGTAAAACATCCTTTGGCGGAAGTATTCAAGTCTTTAAGTCGAAAGGAAAAGATGGAAAATTCTATAACGGTTCTGTTGGAAAAGGCTTTGGTTACGGTGCTCAAAAAGGGCTGTTAGTTGCTCAAGGTGATGCCGATGCTCGTGCAGGAATCAGACTTTCCGGTGCAGACATCATTATCGGCGGTCAACTAAAGAAAGCTATCCCGGCCAATGAAGCTGGAAATATCGGTACGAATGCAAATATTAAAGGCTTTGCTTTTGAATACATGACAAATGGAAGAGGACTTGTCCTCGGTGACCCAGGACCATGGATTTGTGCAGGTATGACTGGTGGAGTTGTATACCTTCGTCACCAGCCAGAGTTAGGATTAACAAAAGAAGCCCTTCAACGCAGAATTGCAAAAGGGGCAAAGGTTTCGATCACTCCTTTAACAGAAAAAGGGAAAAATGACATCGAAGAATTGCTAGGTGAATATGTTCAAGCATTAAAGCTACAGGGCCAAACGGATGAAGCTGATAGTTTAGCTGCTTTATTAGTAAAACCTGAAGATCATTTTGTTCAAGTCATCCCTGTAAAAGAACAAGCGGATCCATCTGTATCAACTGAATAATTTAAAAAAACACAAGCGCCCGCAATGATTTGCGGGCGTTTTTTTTTTTCTCTATGCATTTTTCATAAAATAACCCTTGAACTTCATTATTTAACATTGTATAGTACATAATTGTTTAGGATTTACGAAATCGTAAATGATATAGGTATTTTCACCCGTTACCATTTGAAAATCGCTCTTAAGAAAGGAAAATCATATGAAGCTTGGCGCCCGCATTTTTAAAACGGGAATCGCAATTATACTTGCACTTCTTTTAGCACAACTTCTTCAAGTACCTTCACCAGTTTTTGCTGGCATAGCAGCAATTTTTGCCATTCAGCCAACTATTTATCGTTCATACTTATCGATAATTGAGCAGGTCCAAGGTAATTTAATCGGAGCCATCATAGCAATAATCTTTGTTATTATGCTCGGGAATAATGTTCTAATAATCGGTTTAGCTGCTATCATTGTCATTACAATCAACTTAAAATTGAAAATCGGAAATACAATCGCACTATCTCTCGTGACGCTTATCGTTATCATGGAAACTCCAGGGGATGAATTTATTCACTTTGCGATCATTCGTTTTTCAACCATCATGCTCGGCATCCTCTCTTCTTTTATTGTTAACTTAGTTTTCTTGCCTCCAAAGTATGAAAATAAGCTATACAACAAGGTGTCTGATGTAACAGAAGAAATTAATCGTTGGATCCGCTATAGTATCCGCCATGCGTCTGAACACAAGCTGTTAAAGCATGATATCGTAAAAATGAAAGATGAAATCATCAAATTGGATCAACTATTTCTCATGTATATGGAAGAGCGAAATTATTTCAAAAAAATAGATTTAGTTAAATCGAGGAAACTAGTTGTTTATAGACAAATGATCTCGACATCGAAACGAGCCCTGGACGTGCTAAGACGTCTCCATCGCTATGAAAACGAACTAAATCAATTGCCGTTAGAATTCCAAAATGTCGTTCAGTTACAGCTTGATTATTTAATTAATTATCATGAACAAATGCTGTTAAAATTTATCGGAAAAATAAGGACTTGTCCAAATCCTGAAACTCAGGATCAAACATTAAGCAAACAGGAATTATTTGATCAATTTTTAGCACAGCATAAGGGGTTAGAAGATCCACATTCCCCTATCCTTTTCCATTCAATGCAAATCATTGCTTCAATTATTGAATATCGCGAACAAATCGAACACTTGGAAACCTTAATTTCAAGTTTTCAATCGTTTCACAAAGAAGAAAATGAAGTTATCGTAGCTGAGGAATAATAATGGGAGGCTGTTCAATCGAACAAGCCTCCTTTTTATTTTGGCTGTGTTAAAGAGCAATGTTGATTTTGAACACTCTGTTGATTGGAGCGGAAGGTGCGAGACTCCTGCGGGAGAAGGTGTCATGGGAGACCCCACAGGCGCTATGGCGCCGAGGAGGCTCCCAGACTCCCCCGCGGAAAGCGAGCACCTGGAGCGGAAATCAACAGACAAATTTAACAGAGCCTTTATTTTTAATATGGAAATTGCGAGGAATAACCGTTAAATTGCTGAAAAGCTTGATCAATTTTTTGTTGTTCTGCTGCTTCAAGCTTATACCATCCATTTTGAAACATTAAATTATAAAGATCTCTT
Organism: Neobacillus terrisolis; assembly: GCF_051233475.1. Classification (NCBI taxonomy): domain Bacteria; kingdom Bacillati; phylum Bacillota; class Bacilli; order Caryophanales; family Bacillaceae; genus Neobacillus; species Neobacillus terrisolis. Next base: position 15,725 of record NZ_JBKFGH010000001.1, read on the forward strand.
GCCCCTTCATGTGTTTCAGTTAATATTTGCAAAATATCCGCATGCAGGTCAATATGACTTGCTTCGCGAACGGCAATGTTTAAGCTGTCAGTAATATATTTACATGTACTAAGACCGTCATTAATGAAATCACGATCATTCATATCTGGACTTTTTACTTGCGGTAATTGACCCGTTTGGGGATTGGCGATTTGATTTTGCTGGTTTTGCATTCATTAACCCTCCTTTATCGTTACTGAACTTGTTGCGGGTTTGGTAAATTTGCTAATGCAGCATTATTATTCACCTGTAAATGTGTCAATAATTTTTGATAATGTCGTTGATGCATTTGCCCAACCTTTTCAAGTGTTTGTTTAATTTGCGCGTTTTGCGTTTGCCCTGCTAGAAAATGGAACTTTTTAAACGCAAGAAGCTCCCACGATAATATATCTTTTAAATAAAGTAAATCCTTGGTTGAAATGGCTCGCGGCGGATTTGGAATCGGAACTTGATTCTGCATGATATCGCTCCTTTCAAAATTACTGTAACATCAATTAGAATAAGCAAAATGGACGCTGATTATGTTTAGTAAAAAAAGGAGGCCATTACCTTCCACGATTCAAAGCGAAACTTTATTAAAAGCTGTGTTAAAGAACAATGTTAATGTTGAGCACTCTGTTGATTAGAGAGGAAGGTGCGAGACTCTTGCGGGAGAAGGTGTCTCGGGAGACCCCACAGGCGCTCTGCGCCGAGGAGGCTCCCGGACTCCCCCTAAGGTGCGCGAGCACCTGGAGCGCAAATCAACAGCCTAATTTAACAGAGCCAATAAAAAAAGACCCAAACGTTAAATACCAGTTTGAGTCTCTTGAGTTTCTTTTGGTTCAAGCTGTTGAACTTGGAATAATTTATAATAATTACCCTTCTTTTTCATCAATTCCTCGTGACGGCCCATTTCGGTAATTTCTCCATGCTCCACTAATACGATTCGGTCCGCATGGGTAATCGTCGATAAGCGATGGGCAACAATAAAAGTGGTCCGTTCCTTGGCAAGCTTCTCTAGCGCCTCTTGAATTAAGTGTTCACTTTCCAAATCAAGTGCTGATGTTGCCTCGTCTAAGACAAGGATAGGTGGGTTTTTCAAGAATACCCTGGCAATCGCAACCCTTTGCTTCTGTCCACCCGATAATTTAACTCCTCTTTCTCCAACTTTCGTTTGGTAACCGTCTGGTAAGTTCAAGATGAAATCATGGGCATTTGCCGCCTTTGCAGCCTCAATGACTTCGTCCTCTGTTGCAGTCGGTTTGCCTAAAAGAATATTGGTCATGACAGACTCGCTAAACAAAATATTATCCTGTAAAACCATCCCGATTTTATCTCTTAATGAACGAACCTTAAAATTAGTTATATCGGTACCATCGAGCAATATTCTTCCCTTTGTTACATCATAAAAACGAGGAATTAAACTCACTAACGAGGTCTTTCCGCCCCCACTCATTCCAACTAGGGCAATCGTTTCGCCCTGACTTACATCAAGCGAAAGATTTTTAAGTACGTACTCTTCTTTATCATTATAAGCGAAGGAAATATTTTCAAAGACGATATTTCCCTTAACATTCTTACATTCCAGCGCGTTAGCAGCATCTTCAATATCATATTTTTCATCCATAAATTCAAACACACGATCCATTGATGCGATTGATTGGGTAATCGTAGTAGAGGAATTTACCAGTCTTCTTAATGGACTATATAACTTATCAATATAAGCAATGAAAGCTACCATCGTTCCTAATGACAAATCATTTTGGATAACTTGATAGGCAGAGTAGCCGATCACAATCAAAGGTGCGATATCGGTAATCGTATTGACCACCGCAAAAGATTTTGCATTCCAACGGGTGTGATCAATGGCTTTCGTTAAAAAATTGCGGTTTTGTTTATCAAATTGGCCTTGCTCAAAATCTTCAATGGCAAAGCTTTTAATCACGGGCATTCCTTGAACCCGTTCATGTAAATAGCTCTGCACCTCTGCAAGTGCTTGGGAGCGAATTCTTGTTAATTTTCGAAGATTCCCGAAAAAATACCGTACTGAAAACCCATAAAAGGGGAATAACACAAGTGAAACGAGTGTCAATGACATATCCATCGAAAACATAATCCCAATCGCTATGACAATCGTGGCCACATCTAACCAGAGATTCATTAATCCGGAGATGACAAACGTTTTCGTTTGTTCCACGTCATTGATTACTCTTGAAATGACTTCTCCAGATCTTGTATTGGCATAATATTTAAAACTTAGTTTCTGGATATGGGTAAATAAGCGATCACGAATATCATAAAGGATTTTATTTGCTGTCCATTGTGCAAAATACTGACGATAATATTCAATCGGCGGACGAAGAATGACAAACACGATAATCATAATGATCATTATCATAAATAATCGATCTAATTTTTGCGAATCGGACATTATATCACTGCCGATGATATCATCAACAACGTATTTTATTAGGAGTGGGATGATTAAGGGGATAGCAAATTTTAATACTCCGATTAAAACTGTCCCAAATATTTGGAATCTATATGGCTTTACAAATTGAAGATATCTAAGAATACTTCCCAACTTTTCTCCCCCTTATAAGAAAAACGTAAGCGCCGGTTCAGCGGAGTCCTCTAGACGCTGAGGGCTTTCGGTTGACACTACAATCATAGGAAAACCTGTTGACGATTATCAACAGGCATTTCGTTCTTTTATTTTACCATTACCGTCTGTAAGTTAGATACCTCTCATACCAAATATCAATAAAATCCGGTGCAAAAGGGCCTTTTCTTTGACGGATCCATTGGATAAGCTGATCTACATTTCGTTTCAAAATTTGATCGATGATATCAGGATATTTCATTTCCTTTCGATGACGTTCATATTCATCCTCGTCAAGCAGATTAAACGTCATATCCGGAAACACTTTAATATCTAAATCATAATCAATATACTTTAAAGCTTCATTGTCAAAAATAAATGGTGAACTGATATTACAATAATAATAAATTCCGTCTTCACGGAGCATCCCAATCACATTAAACCAATATTGTGAATGAAAATATACAATCGCAGGCTCTCGTGTAATCCACGTTCTTCCATCCGATTCCGTAACCATTGTTCGATCATTACCGCCAATGACTAAGTTTTGCGTCCCTTTCAAAATCGTTGTTTGGTCCCAGACGCGATGGATGTGCCCATTGTGTTTATAGCTATGTATTTGTACTGTTTCACCTTCGATGGGTACGCCCACTAATCTCCCCTACTTTCATTCCGGACGCTTTGTAACCAATGAAAATAATTGTAATAAAATAAAAAAAGGTAACAAAGAACAATTCCTATTTTCTACTATTATAACGGTAAAACACATATTTTAAAACAAAAGAGCCATTGAAAAATGCTTCAATGACCGGATTTCGTCGATAAATTTTCCTAAATTATCTATATTTTAGCAAATAACGTTCAATCCTTGATAAGATCGAATCACTTCTTCAGTTTGTTCCTCAAAGACTTGATGGATTTCTTTTAGCTCTTTCTTCATACGGATAATTTCGGATTGAACATCTTCCAGTTTAGTCTCCTCTTGCAATTTTAACAATTCTTGCTCAATTTCTTGACATCTTTCTAGCTCTGATTGAAGCTCTAACAATTTATCCATTGTTTTCATTTGCTCTGAAACCAAACGGTTAAAGTTGTTCATTTTCCTCCACCGTCCTAAAAATAAGATTAATATATGTATTCGTGGATAATGAAGGAACTCCTTTGACTAGTTATGTTGATTATCAAGTACTTTTGTCGAAAAGATAAAATCAGGAGTTAAAACTGTACAGAAAAAAAGAAGGCACTCTTTCCCTTAAAAAGAGTGCCTTCTTTTATATAGAAACTAATTAGCTTTGACCACCAAATTGGCCTGAGCCTTGGGATTTTCTTGCTTGAGATTGCTGGTTTTGTCTTCTTACTTCAGCTGCATTCGTTTCGCTTGCGAACTCTGTACCAAATTGGCCAGCGCTAGCACCTGCTCCACCTTGAGTAGATTGAGCGTTTTGTTGTCTTACTTGCTGAATGTTTGTTCCAGCAGAAGTTTTGTTTGGTTGATTGAAATTTGCCATTGTTATCACCTCCACGCTAATTAATATAACCAGCGAATGAGGTAAAACTCACGGCAGTTTTTCCCAATTATAAAAGTAAAGAAATCCCACCATCTACAATAATGGTTTGTCCTCTAATCATATCCGCCTCTCCGGATAATAAAAACATAACCGTATTAACGATATCTTCAATTTCTACCATTCTTCCGGCCGGTGTTCTTCGTTTAGCCTCAGCCAACATTTCCTCACGATTTGGAAAATGCTTTAAAGCATCAGTATCAATTGCTCCGCCAGAAACTGCATTGACAATGATGTTTTTAGATGCAAGTTCTACTGATAAATATCGAGTTAATGCTTCAACAGCAGCTTTTGAGACACCTACAACAGTATAATTTTCTAAAGCACGGATGGATCCTAGAGAGCTAATGCTTACAATTCTTCCTCCACCGTTTTTCTCCATCAATTTAGCTGCTTCCTGTGCGCAGAATAGTAATGCTTTACTGTTAATGTTCAAAGTCCAATCCCAATGCGATTCTTCAAGCTCCATTAAAGGACGTTGAACACCTGAAGCCGCATTACTAACAAACACATCAAGGCGACCAAACTCCTGATCAATTTGTTCAAACATGGCTTTTATTTTATCTACGTCGCCGACATTGGCTCTTACTACTAATGCTTTTCTTCCTAATGCTTCTATCTCAGCTGCAGTTTCAAGCGCAGCTGTTTTGCTTCTAGCATAATTGATAACGATATCATAGCCTTCTTTTGCCAGGCGAAGCGCAGTCGCCCTTCCAATTCCCCGACTACTGCCAGTTACAAGTGCTACCTTTTGAGTCATCCTTTATTTTCCTCTTTTCTATAATACATGTTATTTTTATATTTTAGCTTTTCCTCGTATAGTTGACAATGAAAAGAATAAACTAACCGAAGAGCAAACAAGTTTTGAAAGGAGCAATAACATGTATGTTGGACGCGATATGACCGAATTACTTATGATGTCAAAAACGGATTGGCGAGACAGTGAGTTAGCATATTTCCACCATTCATTTCAGCAAGTAGTCCCCTATTTAAATGTCGAAGGGCAGGCTCTCCACCGTGACATTATTAAAGAAATAGAGCGACGCGGCGGATTGAAACGCCATGATGCGGACTACACACATGGGACTGAAGTGATTTACGATTAAATATTAATTTACTGCTACACACAGGCTCTGTATTAAAAATCCAAATACATTTTCAACATTTTCTGATGCGAAACAGGAAAAGCATATTCTGAAAGCTCATCAAGTGAAACTAGTCTAAGTTCGGGTGATTCCTCAACCTCGGTAGTCATATTTCCTTTATAAACATGGATGTTCCATTCTAAATGAGAAAAGACATGGTCAATTTGGCCAAGATAATCACCGATCACCGCCTCAACCATAAATTTTTCTTGTAAGGATTTCATTAAGTGCTGTTTTTCATTTTTAAACGTAAGATGAGTTTCTACATTTGGAAACTCCCACAAATTTGCCAACAATCCTTCTTTCGGGCGTTTATGGATTAACAGCTTTCCTTCATGGTTAGAAAGGACCGCTGAAACAATCGAAACTAAGCGCTCCCTTTTCTTCTTCGTTTTAACTGGAAGCTGGTCCTGCACCCCCTCAGAAAAAGCGTGGCAATGGTCTCTTACAGGGCACAATAAGCAAGATGGTGATGTTGGCGTGCAGATTAACGCCCCTAACTCCATTAATGCTTGGTTAAAATAAGACGGATTTTCGTAAGATATGATCGTACGAACTGCCTGTTCAAATATTTTTCGAACCGATGGCTTTGCAATATCCTCTGTTATTAATAAAATTCTCGACAGTACCCGCATCACATTCCCATCAACAGCAGGCTCTGGAAGCCCAAAGGCAATACTTAAGATGGCTCCCGCTGTATAGGGTCCCACCCCTTTTAATGAAGCAATTTCTTTTGGTGAGTTTGGAACCTGTCCACCATAATGTTCATGAACCTCCTTTACAGCCGCATGAAGATTCCGAACGCGTGAATAATACCCAAGCCCCTCCCATGCTTTTAATACTTTTTCCTCATCCGCCTCTGCAAGTGTTTTAATGGTTGGAAACTGTTTTATAAACCGATTGTAATATGGAATAACGGTGTCCACTCTAGTTTGTTGAAGCATAATCTCCGAAACCCAAATTCGGTACGGATCTTGATTTTCCCGCCATGGAAGCTGTCTCTGCTCCACTTCAAACCAATTAATTAAGTCTGCCTGAAATGCGATTTGATCAAACTTTTCCAGCCGTTCCAAGTTGTTATTATTCTCCATTCCGTCCTCCGTAGGTAATAAGATTTAACAAGTTGCATACCATAAAAAGTGAAGTGTATTATGATAAATTTTTGTTTAATTCGAAAGCATTCTTGCTGTAAAAAAGCACTAATTATTGTTAAAATTTAGATAAGGGGTTCCCTAACCGTCCAAATGCGTAACGAGGAGGTTTTTCCTTTTGGATACAGGTACTCATGTTGTAATGGGACTAGCTCTTGGGGGATTAGCTACTTTAGACCCTGTCGTAGCTGGAAGTACAGCTACAGCGACCAGTGTCTTAATCGCCACCATTGCAGGCTCTCAAGCACCTGATATTGACACTGTTTTAAAGCTTAAGAATAACGCAGTATATTTAAGAAACCATCGAGGCATTACCCATTCGATTCCTGCAGTTTTATTGTGGCCGTTGATCATCACTGCGATCCTCTATCCATTTTTTCCGGAGGCTGACATGCTCCATCTTTGGTTATGGACGTTTTTAGCAGTGTTTCTCCATGTGTTTGTCGATATTTTTAATGCCTATGGAACCCAAGCTTTACGACCATTCTCTTCAAAATGGCTTGCGCTTGGAATTATTAACACATTTGACCCGTTTATTTTTGGAATGCATATTGCAGGATTAATATTATGGCTATTGCTCGGGGCTGATCCAGGGTATACCTTCCTTGGAATTTACGCTGTCATTATTGCGTATTATATTATCCGGTTTCAGGCCCAGCGACGAGTTCTTCGTGAAGTAAAACAAATTATACCGGATGCTACCGATATCATCATCGCCCCGACAATGAAATTTAATCAGTGGCGCTTAGCGATCATGAACAAGCACCAATTTTTTGTTGGCAGAGCTCATAATAATCATGTTAACATCATTGATCAATTTAATCGCATCCCTGTTCCTGATACTCCGGTACTGGATGCGGCAAAAAAAGATAAAAACCTGGCTGCCTTTCTTTCTTTTTCACCTGTCTATCGCTGGGAACTTGATGAATATGATGACTATTACGAAGTTAGATTTATTGATTTAAGATACCGGAGTAACGACCATTATCCTTTTGTTGCAGTTGTTCAATTAAATTTGGACCTAGACATTATTAAATCATATACTGGCTGGATTTTCAGCGAGGAAAAACTTAGAAAAAAATTAGATGTACTACCCGGGTAAGCTTGTCTTGACTGGACCCGTTCTAGCGACAGTACCGTATCGACTAAGCCAATTCCTCTAAAAAATAGTAAAGCGATGCTTAAAAGGCATCGCTTTTTTCAGTGAAGCATCTTTGGTTTTTGATTTAAAAAGTCCTTATACTTTGGATTCTTGGCAACAAAGTCGTGAAGTTTACTTCCGTATAGATCAATCCACTGCCGAACGATTCTTTCAGTTGTTTCACTGCCCATATATTCTTCGCCCGCTTTTGCATAGGTCGTTTCAAAATCATCCCACAAAAGTTCTACCCATGTAATCGCCTGATCATAAGAAAGCTGTCTGTTTTTTTCTAGTAATAAATTGGCAAGACGCTGATGATAATCATTCATTTTCCATCCCCCTTTTCCATCGATTTAAAGACATAGTTCCCATCTTTAACTCAAATACTATAAACACGTGTGAAGCTAAAATCCATGTTTTACACGTTTCCTATACCGTTTGAGGAGGGGTTTACATTGCGGAATAAAGTTCAAGGCTTCCCTAATCAAAACAATATTAAGCTCGAAGGCGAACCTCGAGCAAAAGCTGAATATGCATCTCGGAGAGCAGATGGGTCGATTAACACTCATCCGCAGGAACGCATGAATGCCTCAAGCCATCGTGAAAATGAAACACCTGATTTTTTAAAATAAACGCTCCGCTTAATGAAGCTCGAACCTTTATTCTTGGTTTCGGGCTTCATTTTTCAACATTGAAATCGGAACACCCTCTTCTTTTCCATCTCCGTTTAATCTATAGCCCCATGCAAACACACCATTCATATAATCGACTTTAAAATAAGTCCCCGGGGCACCAATCATTTCATATATTTCCCCTGGTGAAAAATCTTCAGGATTTAATAAATAAGCTTTTGCCATAATCGCTTTTCTTTCTATTACAGCAAATTCATTCACCATTCCCATTTGTTCTGCTTTCCGTGCTTTTTCATTAAGAGTAGCAATTTCTTGCTGTAATTCGTATTCACTCATTTCACTATAACGCTTTTCGAGTTGCATTGACTCACCCCACAATTCTTGTTCTATATCATAAGTATAGTCATTTTTTGTCGACAAAGAAAGAACACCGACTCGGTGAATCGTTTCTCATTCAGCAAAATCGTCATGATCCTCTATTTCCGATAAGTATTGTTCTATTAGGTCAAGAGGAAAACCCTTTCGATAAAGAGCTTGTTTCATTTTTTGAGAAAATTCAAAGCTTGAATAGCCTTGATACTTTGATTTGAGCTTCGCTCCATGTTTTCTTAGAGCTTCCATTTCGTCTGAAGAATCATTTTCTATATCAAGACTGGAAATGGCTTCTTGAATCATATCAAACGAATATCCTTTTCTAAAAAGCATTTGTTCAAGCTTTTGTTTTACTGCCTTTGTTGAGTCCTTCGTGTTTTTTTGTGAATATTTATGAGCTAGCTGAGTTGCCTTTTCGAGTTGCACCTGATAAGGATATTCTCCTAGCGCTATTTCACTTATTGGATCGATGATTCCTTTTTCCTTCAGTTCCTGTTGAATCACAATCGGCCCTTTATCTGATGTGTTCACTTGAGTCCTTACATAAGCTAAGGCGAATTCTTGATCATTAATAAATTTATGATGATAGAGCTTATGAATCACTTCATTGATAATGGACAAATCAATGCCCTTTTTTTCAAGAAATCGTCTTACCTCAAGCTCCGATCTCATTCGTATCGCTAAATATTGGATTGCTTGCGAATATGCCTTTCGGATATCATCTTGAAAGAAGATTTCCGTCATGAAAAAATCGTCAAGCTCCATTCCTTTTTTAAGTTGATATTTGATTAATACATCTTCATCAACACTGAAAGCATACTTCTCGCCTTTTCCATCATCGATAAAGATATTGTAACGATCCTTTTGTTTTTGCTGAACGGAAATTTTCGATATTACCGGCATCTTTATCACCTCTTTTTTTAATGTACCATATTTATTGAAGGCTCAGTTAAAGAACAATGTTGATTTTTGAGCAAGCTGTTGATTGGAGCGGAAGGTGAGAGACTCCTGCGGGAGAAGGTGTCTCGGGAGACCCCACAGGCGCTTGCGCCGAGGAGGCTCCCGGACTCCCCCGCGGAAAGAGAGCACCTGGAGTGGAAATCAACAGCCAAATTTAACAACCTTAATGAACAATCACCGTTTATCATATTAATGGTATTGAACTATTTTGATTAGGGAAAAATGGAAACTGTGACTAAAAACCCCTTTTGAAAGGATGAATTCTGGATGGATAAGAAAAAACGCGAAAAAATGAGAACAACCTTAACGAGTGCACAAGAAGTCAATTATCAACGTGAATTTAGAATGGCAGATCGCGCAGGCGGATTTACAGAAAAAAGACCACGCCATTAAATATTTCCATTCATAACGAATCCCCTTTCAACAAAAGATATATTGGAAAACAGTCTGTTTTCTAAGTTTACAATTGAAAGGGGAATGCAAATGGGTCGAATGCATGGTCGTCATCATACACGTGATAGCAATAAAGGGTCACTTCCACAGGTTCCAAAAAATATGAAATCTGATGGTATTGACGTAGAATATTCTCAAGAGCTTGCAGACCAAGCAGATTTGGAAGCTCAAGCACGTGCTAATGCGGCAAATCAACGGGTAAAGCATAAGCGAAAATAAAAATGCTCCCTGTTACAAAATTATTTCCTAAAAAATAAACCGGGCGCTGGCCCGGTTTTTTATCAACAACTATCGTCTCTTTTTATTCATCAACATCCAATTGTGCACACTTTTATCCACATTATTGTTAATAATGTGGATAAAAGAAAGAAAAAACTTATTTTTACATGTTTTTTTCAGTAATTTTCTGTGGATAAAAAAATGTGGAAAACCTATTGTGTTTGTTGATAATGTGGAAAACAATATGGATAAGTAACAGGAAATAATTTATAACCGTTATTTTCACTCACCATTCGATAATATAAGGTGTATTTTTTACTTTAATGCACCTAAATAAACGATCCCTAAAATTTTTAACTTGAATCATATTCATTGCATCGTCATAACTGAAAAAACCGACTTCATCATTCTCATTAGACGCCGCCAGCTTCCCTCCTTCTTTTTTTCCTTCAAATACAAATACTGAAACAGAGCGGTTCATATCATGCTCAACACCTAAAGTTCTGCAAAGCTTAATATCAATGCCCGATTCTTCTTTTACCTCTCTAATTGCAGCAGCTTTAATGGATTCACCTCGATTGACATATCCGCCGGGGAATTCCCATCCTCGTCGAAAACCTTTTACCAGTAAAATTTTATTATCTTGGTCTAAAACCATCACCGCAACAGCTAAACTGTGACTAGGAATTTGAATCACCACCTTTTATCCTATTCAGATAACTTTCTAATAGGGCGATGAATCGTTCCATATCCTTTGATGTGATATTGCCAATATTAGCGACTCGAAACGTGCTTTGCTTGTCGAGCTTGCCTGGGTAAATCGTGAACCCATTTTCGTAAAAAAAATCATGCATTTTATTAAAATTATAGTTCGGATGTACCGGTTCTATGATTGAAGTAATTATTTTTGAATGGCAGTTTTTTGGGACCAAATAGTCTAGGCCCAGCCGATTAATTCCCTCGATTAAAGTTTCCCAAGATTTAGAGTATCTTTCATATCGATTGTGGATTCCCTCCCACTTTGTCTCGATTATTGCCTGCTTAAGGGCATATAAGGTTTGAACAGGAGGTGTAAATCGCATCTGTTTCGTATGAATGAACGAGAGATACTGTTCATAGAGATTTAAATATAAATTACGGGGTTTGATTTCCCTTGTTTTTTCTAATTGTACTTTGTTGGCAATTACAAATGAAACCCCAGCCATTCCTTGAAGATTTTTATTTGCGCTTGCAGCCAAATAACTAATATTCATCTGATTTACATCAATCGGTATTGCAGCAAAAGAACTCATTGCGTCAACAATCATTGTGATTCGGTGTTTTTTACATATTGCTCCAACTGCTTCAAGCGGATTGAGTAAACCCGTCGTAGTCTCATTATGAACAATGGCAAGATAAGCCACTTTTTGAGATGAGGCTTCAATTACCTCCTCAAGCTCTTGAATATCCAATGGTTGGTCAGGTGCGCTTTCATACACCAAATAATGTAACCCGTATATCTCGGCAATTTGGCACATCCGCTTCCCATAGGCTCCATTGTTAATAATCAAAACGGCCTTTTCCGACTCGACGACTGAGCTTAGAATCGATTCCACCGCTGCTGTCCCAGATCCGCCAAATAGAATCGTTGTGTACTCTTCAGGATGTCCGGCTAGCTTCGTTAGTTCTTTCGAAATATATTCCATTACTTCCCCAAACTCTGTTTCTCTTGGACAAATATCAGGGACTACTTGAGCATATTTAACTGTATCTGTTGTTGTCGCAGGTCCAGGGTTTAATAAAACATTACGTTTAACTAGGGTTGGAACCTGCTCCCGCGCTTTAATTAACGGGTATACGATGGATACGGCTCTTGACCAATGCTGTTCGTCATCAACCTCACACCAAACTAAATTATTCCGCTTAAGCACAGATATTTTCTCCGTTTTTGCCGTCTCAACAAGACCATGTTCATAATCCAAAGTTAAATCAGTGGAAAAGAATTTTTCGACACACAGACACATCTGTTGAAATGTCTTCCACGAAAGCTTTGTTATCCCAACTAACTCTGCATATATATCGTTTAGATCTTCTCGTTTTTTTGACATATGAAGCAGCTGATGATGTTCATCCGCTTCGATAAATACCTCATCACCAGAGCCTGTTAATCCGCTGGCCAAAATACAATTAGCATCCTCACATTCAAGTAAATCCTTAAGCGCGGATTTTTCATAAATCACATCAGATTCTAAAAGAAGAAAATCTGTCTTAATAACATCCTTTAGTTGATAAAGAGTGTACATACTTCCAGAGGAATTGAATTTTTCATTGTGAAAACACTCAATTTGTGGATATTTTAAAGCAAAGTTCTCATAATCCTGTTTCATATATCCTGTACCAAGATAAATTTTCGTTACTCCTGCCTCTAGTAATTTTTGAATTGAAATTTCGATGATCGGCTCATCCTCAATGAGCAAAAAACCCTTCGGATGCTCTCCAGTTCGTTCTCTAATCCGACTTCCCAATCCCGCAGCTAGAATAACGGCTGTATTAATCATCCAAAAACACCTGCAATCTCTTTTTTACTTCGAATGGCTTCATTTTGGGTCTCCCAAGTTCTTTTTTTGAACCCGAAGCAATTTTTAAATAAATGAAGGTAAGCTGTTGATCTCTCTGCCAATTTTTAATACTCTCGGCCAGTTCTTCGAGATTATGAGCATAAATAGAACGTGGGTAAGCGCAGGCTGCCGCGATTTCGGAAAAATGGATATGGTTTGAAACGGTACGTTGTCCGCCAGTTGAATCATGTGAGTTATTATCAAGAAGTATATGGAGAAGATTAGGCGGGGAGCAGACCCCGTTTGTTGCTAAATTGCCTAATCGCATCAGCAGTGCCCCATCGCCATCAATCGCAATGATTGATTTATCTGGTCTTGCTAGAGCAAGCCCCAAGCCAAGTGAACTAACACAGCCCATTGAGCCAACCATGTATAAATTATTTCTTGAATCCTCCAGTTCATATAGCTCCCTGCCAGTTTTCCCTGTGGTGGCAAGCTGAATAGTGGAAGGATTTTTTAAAGAATTGATGACAGCTAAGGCTTCGTATCTTGTTGGTAATTCATCATTACTGCTTTTATTTTGATGAATTCCGTTAAGTTTTTCTTCTTCTTTTTCCTGAAGGAGGGGTACTGTATCGAAGGTTCCTTTTTTAACGATAAAGAAATAGGATTCATTTAAATCGATACAGCGATTGGCCCGCTCTAATTGTCTCTTCGCCTCATTAACATCGCTTGAGAGATATTCCCATTTTAAATTCATAACGGTAAGCAATTCTGGAGTGATTTGTCCCATTAACTCATGCTGGGGTTCATCTGGGAGTCCAGGTTCACCGCGGAGGCTGATAAAACCTAGAATCGGGATTTGAAAGGGATAAGTGAGAGAAATTAATGGAGACGTAGCGTTGGTTAAACCCGAATTTTGCATTAATACAACTGATTTCTTCCCGCCTAACGAAACCCCGGCGGCGATTGCAATAGCCTCCCCTTCATTGGTAGCCATCACGTATTCACAATCATTTATCGTAAAGTTGATGAGATTTTTTAAATAGGAACAAGGAACTCCACAGAAAAAATTAAAACCAAGTCTTTTTAACTCAGCTCCAAAATTAGCTGTATTGATCATGTTGTATCACCAGAACTTTGAATTTTTGTATAGGAGTCAAGATCAAGCCAAGAGCCTTTCATATACTTAACCGCGATAGGGTGCAGCGTATGAAGATAATTGAACAAGTCGCCTAATGTAAGTTCGTTAAAATCCTTTCTGTTTGCGAGCTTATCCAATGCTTCTCGCAATACAGCAGCTCCTTTTCCGGATACTTTCCATACACCGATAAATTCGCCATGTGAGGTATGATTTTTTAATTCGTGCGTCATTTGAACAAAATCTACCGTTGCTGAATAAAGATTTTTAGAGTAAGGTACCTGTGCAGTTACATAGTTTCTCCCTATCGTGTGATCGTCAAAGTCAGGATCAACCATGATCGTAATATCATTTGTATCCTCGATCACTTCTTTAACGACATGGGGCTTATAAATGATTTCCCCGTAGCTGATGAGTGTATTCTCATTTATTTTGTCACGGACTGTAAAGAGCGCACTCAGTTCTCCCCCATTCGTTTTACAATCACAAAGCTGTTCCTCTGCATCTAAACAGCCAATCTTCATGATATCGCTTATACCAGCCGTTTTTAATTGATTCATTTGCTCGGGTAGAAGAGGCTGAGCACCTGATTGCCTTACAAGAATAATAGAATTCCAATTATTTTTGGATCGATTTAAATAGATTTTTTCGGCACGGGTAAGCTCCTCCGCACCTTGGAGGCGGAATACCTCCTCTAACGGAGTTACATGATTTTCAATATTGATTAAGCTTTCTTCTTTAAAAATTTGGTTAGTCGTTTCCTTAATAGCCTTAATCGATGCACGAAGATTATGATTAGCCCAAATGCACAGCCCAATCCCCAATTCACGAAAACGCTGGGTTGGAACCGAATAGTATTTCGTTGGCACAATGACAACCGGCAGCCTGCCGGCCCACTCCTTGATGAACGCTTCAATTTCGGAAATATCCGAGCGTTTGCTGTGCATGAGGATCGCGTCTGTTCCAGCTTGGCGGTAAGCCTCAGCTCTTTTCATCGCTTCCCCAAGCCCCCACCCGGCTATAAAGGCCTCGACCCTGGAAACAACCATAAAATCTTCATCGGTTTGACTGTCCTTCATTGCTTTAATCTTTCCACAAAACTCATCGATATCAGCTAATGGCTGTGCTTCACCCTTAATAAAGGAATTAGTCTTCGGAAAAATCTTATCTTCAATACAAACACCGCCAATTTGGCGTTGTTCTAGTTTTTTCACTAATCTTCTTGCGTTATTAAAGTTACCGTACCCCGTATCTCCGTCAAGAAGAATCGGAATCGATGTGGCATCACTCATAAACTCTAACACTTCCAATACCTGTGTCCAGGAGGCTTCGTTATTATCACGTACACCCATTGCTGCTGAAATAGATAAACCACTTCCCCAAATCCCTTTGAAGCCGGCCTCCTCTACAATTTTTGCGGACAAAGCATTATGTGCCTCCATGATGAATTCTAGAGGTGAACTTGTAATCAAGTTTCTAAGTTGAGTTGTTTTCTTCATGGTATACTCTCCTTGCTTTCACTTTTCATCTGCTTGGGATAAGTTTATTTCTAAGCTCTTTAAAGCTCGTTTGTTTCATCACTCGATGAGTTACCTTGAGCAGTATGGTTGTTTCCTTGCTTAAGTGAGGCTGCAACACGTTAAATACTTCATCACCCGTTTCGCAAAAGTGAACCTTTTCAGGAGCCATCCCATACTTTAAAGCCGCTTCCCCAATTACTCGCGCTTTTTCCCCTACGATAATAAGAAGATCCACGTCTGAATCAACAGCTGCCTTCCCCATTTCACTGTATTGTTCATTAGCATAGGTGCCCTTTCCAAGCTGAGGCATATAGCCAAGAAGCGCAATTGACTTTTTATCTTTCGTCACACTCTTCAATACTTGGAGCGCGGAAGTCATGGACAGCGGTGAATTGTTCCACGAATCATCAATAATAGTACAGCCATTGCTTCCTTCCATAAATTCAAGATGTGATTTTACCTGCTCAAAGGTTGCCAGCCGATGGAGAGCGCTATCAATCTCAATCCCAACATAGGATACTGCCGCGATTGCGGCAAGAGCATTGTATATGTTGTGTTCACCATAACCAGGTACAAAGCCATTATAAAGATTTCCTTCATGCCAAAATGTAAAGTCCATCCCACCGAAGCCGTATTCCACATTGTCAATTCGATAGTGGGATTGTTCACTTTTTCCAATATAGACGACATTTTTATAAGGAGTTGGATCGATCACCCGTTTGATATTTTCATCGTCTGCATTCAAAATTAAAATTCCATTAAGGGGATCTAATCCCTCAACAATCTCTCCCTTTGCCTTCATATAAATCTCTGGCGTTTCGCAATCAGTTAAATGATAGACATCAATATTTAATAAAATTCTAATTTGGGGCTTAAAGCACCGGCATGCAACTCGTAAATATCCCGGATAAGCTACCGGCATTTCAAATACTGCTACTTCAGTGTTATCATCAATCCCAGTTAAATACCTTAAATTTACCGACATGGAATTCATGCTCATCCACGTTGCTTTTACGACAAAATCCTGTTTTAACATTTGCTTTATCATTTCTTTCGTCGTTGTCTTGCCACATGTCCCCGTTACACCAATGATGGGGATGTCAAAGAGTCCGCGATAAAATTCGATAAATTTCCAATATGCATCCTCTAAATGATCAGTCTCAATTAAAATGACTTCATCTCCAAGATCTGTACAAAGCTGTGGTTTATCCGTAATAATCACAACATCTTCATTATATTTCCAGTACTTACCCCTAATCCGTTCAGAATCCATATGAAACAACAATGTATGATCTTCGATATCTTTTTTTGAATAATCGATAACATGCTCAATAAGTAAATTCCTTTTTCCAGAGCCCTGAACGATACGATAATCGCCAATTTGCGCCAGAATATCATTTAGTCTTAAACTTTTCACCTAGTAGTCACCTCACAAGATTTATATCTTGAAATCCTCACCCTGATACCCTGCAAGAGATGCGGCATAATTTAAAAGACGAATTCCAGCCAAATTTCGGAGTTGATAAGCTCTTATCTGTGAAAAAAGGTTGTCAGGCTTTGAGTTCACCTCTAGCAATTTAATGGAATTGTATTCGTCAATACATAGATCAACTGCCATTTCTCCAAATGTCCCCACCTTATTCTCCACTGTTGTCACGATACTTCGAGCAATCTTTCCTAATTGCTGCATGATTGAACGACGTTCCGTCGGGTCAACATACAAATGCTTTAACACCTTGCTTATACGCATGTTTACCTCTGTTTCATCAGTCATTACATCCTCATCGGTTAATCGAGTGACCATGCCTGTTCTAAACCACTTATGCTGGCCATTTTTTTGCATATAGACCCTGATTTCCAAATTCTTCCCATTGTATTGCTTTCGTCTTATCCCTTCCTGAATAAGGTAAAGATATTCCTTCATTAGTGGTGTAAGTAATGCAAACACTTCTTCTAAACTATGAAGATGCTGCACCTTTTTTTCACTGATATTGAACCAAAAGATTCCCGTAGGTCTTCGAATGATTCGGATAACGCCGTTGCTCATTGCTCCGACAACTGGTTTAAGGAATATCTCACCGTAGTGATTGAGCATATTGGTTAGATCAGATGTGTGATTAAGAAGGCAGGAATCTGGTAGAACTTCCTCATGATCTTGAACAAGAAGCTTATGGGTCTCCCATTTGTTACCTGTTAGGATCGATAATTTCGTTGGATTAATAAACGGGATTTTGTAAACGGACTGAAGCTTGGTTCGGACTTCATCAATTAATGGATTTTTTTTTGTAGAAAATAGGCGGTCGTATATGACTGCTGGAAATGGGAAGATTCCGTCCCCTGAAATCGTTGTTCCCTTAATAATTTGTTGATCCCAATTAATATCCTGCGGTTCAAATACATAGACAAGCATTTGCTTTTCCGCAGCAAGTCGTTCAATGTGCTGAAAATAAGTGGTTTGTCTATCAAATGGTCGGACAGCGAGAATGCCTATTATCGGTCCCAGTGAAAGTACACCATTATCAGATGAAATTTTGGGATTCCACTCTCTAGGTAAAGATAATTTTTCACGTAAAGATTTCGAAAGTTGGACCATGTTTGAATTTCGAAACGAAAATGGGTAGGGCCGGATTGTTGCTTGGGTGATGCGGTTTCCAGCTCGAATGTAGGTGGGTACTCCTTCAATTAAGTCGTATTTCAATCTGGTTTTTTTCGGGATTTGGATAACCAGTCCTTGATCAAATGTTTGCTTTGATACAGTTAGGCCCCAGTGCAGGCGAATGTCACTAGATTCAGAATGTGGAAACCCCGTTTCGATTGCCTCAAACAGATATGATAGTTCCCTTTCATATTGCGGATAGGTTACAGTATTGATTAATTTCTTTTTAATTTCTGGCCATAGTTGTTTAAGATTTACTTGGTTTCCTCGGTAATAAGCACGTTGGATAAGTGGATCAAATAAAAAGTGGCTAGTTAATTCATGATGATGTATTGCAACTAAATGGGCTAAGCATAAAAGCCCTAATGACAAATGTGGATCAATAATCCAAGAACTTAACGAAATATACTCAAACCCATAAGGCTTTATCCGGAAGCGTCCTAAGCCGCCATGGTTTGTTCTCCTTCTAAGTTTGGCCGTTATCGGGTTTTCGATCATTGCAAAGGGAATGGCTAGAAATTGGTCAAGAGCTCGAAGTAAGGACAAAGACACCGGCAATCCAAAATGGATATGACCGCCGCACTGATAGCCGGAAAAGGGCATGCTTCCAGCTCTAAATTGAACATTTTCATATGGAACCATATCAGAAGCTTGAC
Organism: Neobacillus terrisolis; assembly: GCF_051233475.1. NCBI lineage: Bacteria > Bacillati > Bacillota > Bacilli > Caryophanales > Bacillaceae > Neobacillus > Neobacillus terrisolis. Next base: position 34,493 of record NZ_JBKFGH010000001.1, read on the forward strand.
TCATCAATTCTTTTATATGATTAAAGAGGTCATGAGGAGTTTCTGCTTTTTCAGGTCTTATTTCCACTAAGGCAAAGTCATCGCTATCTTGTTCAATTCTTCGCTCATCACACCCCACTTCACCGCCTATCGGAAAAAAAGTGGATGATGGCAATAGCTCATTATCGCAGCTTAACATAAACTCAATATCTGCCCCGATTGTAAAAGTAAGCTCGGGTTTGCTAACGGGTTCTACATAAGGGGAATGAGGAGGATTAATGTCAGTGACAATAATAGATTCATTTTCCAAGATGCCTACTTTTACAAAGCCATTGTTTAAACCGGTAACATAAAGAGCACGAATCGCAACACTCAACCATTCTTGTGAAAAGCTGCTCGGATCTGCTTCAACCCAATCCCAGCCAAAGGCTTTTGTTCGAATCGGTACCTCATTAAAAACAACCTGTTGACCGACTGCGACTTGGATGCTTTTTAACGATAACCCGTCGATTTTTAACATGTATTCCGTTTCAATTGCATACATTTTTGTAAAAAAATCAGATGAATCCGTTAGTGCCTGCTCTTTTGTATGAATAATCGTTAAGTCGTTCCCATTATGATGTCCGAACTTTCTGCCGATAATCGGGTACTTACACGTTTTCGGGTCAACCAATTCATAGGTGGGTACATTATTCAAATGCAGAATTTGATGCATTTGTTCTTTATCTGAAACCATACAGAATCGCTTTCCCGTCAATTCCATATGTAAAACCTCCAATTTTTAGAAAATCATTCACAACTAATTTTCTAGTTTTTTCAAAATAAAGCCGGTTAATTCTTAATATATTATCGAAGCGGTAAGATGTTTCTTGCAAATTAAGAACGGAAAAAATAAAAATGGTATGATCCTTTGTACTAGAAAACATCTGCTAAACAAAACCTGATTATCATTGGAGAAAGCGGAGGCAAATACTATGACAGTACCATATATAAAACAAAAATATTTGAAATTCCATAAAGGCAAAGGGTTCATTTGCGGTCATGTCGATGCGTTACATGCAACCCCGCCTGCTGCTGATAAATTTACTGATAAAATCGTAGAAAAGCTTATCATTGAAATCGGATGTGCCGGGATCATTAGTACGGTATCAAGACTAGAATGTGATTTGAATCGGAGTCCAAATGGTATAAATAATGCTGGGATATATGAGTATCGGCAGGCAATAAAGGAGATCCTACATTTCTTGCATATTGTCGATCCTGTGCAGCAAAGGCTAACAACCCCATACTTACATCTTTCCTTTCATGGAATGAAGGATACGAATTATGGGCCGTATGCTATTGAGATTGGAACACAACGTGGTAAATCATGTTCCGGAGAAGTTCTGCAGTGGTTTAAGAAAGCTCTATTAGAATCCATTCAAGGTATTTCCCCAGAAATAACGATTGTGTTCGACAAGAAGTTCAAAGGGAATGAATCGATCATTGCTCATCGGCACGGTGATATTGATGGTTATTTAGGCTACGGACACCACTTTCACACATTTCAAATTGAATTGTCCAGGACGATTCGAAAAAAATATTTAACTAAAATCACTCGAATATTTGCAAAGATAATGAATGACTTTCAAACAGAGTTCGTGGCAAAACAATAGCCATTCCTTGTGAATTAAACTCTCTACTAATCAAGCTTTTTCTTCGAATAGCTCCTGTACATATTTGGGTAACGAAAAGGATGCTAAAAAAATCTCTGGAGTGATGTATTTGGTATCCTGATGTTGTAATTTGCTAAGATCCGCTTGAAGTGGATCGTATTTCTTTGATGCTAAAGTAAAACTCCACATTCCACACGGAAAAAGAGGAATGAACACTAGATAAGTGCGACAGACTGGAAATAGGGGTCGCAAATTGTTAACAGTTCTTCTTAAGATGGATTGATTATAAAATGGTGAACCTGATTGAAAGACAACGATTCCATCATCTGAAAGTGCGTCAAAAACATATTGGTAGAATTCCTGATTGAACAACTTCTTTCCTGGTCCAACGGGATCTGGTCGATCAATCATGAGCACATCATAACTTCCTTTCTGCTCTTTAATCCAATCAAACCCATCACGATGAATCATTGTTAATCTTTGATCCTTTCCATCAGCGGGCGTCAGCCATTCTCTACATAATTCGGTAACCCGCTCATCAATCTCCACCACATCGATTTGTTCAATTCCCTCGTACTTCATAGCCTCGCGTGCATGACCACAATCACCACCCCCGATCATTGCTACCTTTTTCGGATTTGGATGGGTCACAATCGGAATATGACTGATCATTTCATTATAAATAAATCCATCATATGTCGATACTTGCGGGGTTCCATCCAATACTAGCATTCTTCCAAATGCAACTGTGTCGACAATGCTAATCTGCTGAAAAGGTGATTGCTCATAATGCAATAAAGCATTCACTTTATAATTTACTTTTAATTTTGCGTTACTCACATAATTTGAGATCCATAAAACACCATTGTCATCTTTTCTGAAACCTGAAAGAGGCTTCCTTTGACTCATCCGAATCAACTCCTTTTTCAACATCTTAATACTTACAGAGTTTTTTACTATGCCTATATCCTATTCATAGAGGTGAAGCTGGGTTCTTAATCTAGTTAGAATCCATCAATTTTACAAAAGTCCACTTCCATACGTTTGTAAAAAAAGTTATCGATTATTAAAAAATAATGATATTCTTAAAAAGACAAATCGATTCATTTTATCTATTCATATTTATCGAATGTTTCGATAAGTAAAGGGGCATAAACATGGATTTTCATCAACTGCTAGTTTTTTCAAAAGTCGTAGAACATCGAAGCTTTTCAAAAGCAGCCGACGACATCTTTTTAAGCCAATCAACTGTAAGTTCTCATATACACGCATTGGAAAAAATGCTAAATGTGAATCTCTTTGATCGGGTCGGCCGAGAAATCATCCTTACTCCTCATGGCGAACGATTATACCAATGGGCCCAAAAGATATTGTTATTAAAGGACCAAGCCCTGCTAGACCTGAATCAAGGAGTGGCGGAATTTCGCGGAATCATTCGAGCTGCAGTCAGTTCTGTCCCCGGACAGTTTATTTTGCCAAAAATGGTGAAACAGTTTAGAACAGACTATCCCCATGTCACCTTTCATATTAATCAGTCGTCGTCTAAGCTTGTTGCGGATAAAGTACTCAATGGATTTGTTGATTTTGGCATCATAGGGGAAAAATACGAAAGTGATCGGCTCCATTATATTCCGCTGCTAAAGGAAAAATTGGTTTTGATCACATCGAAGCACACTGAAATTGCAAACCCTGTAAGGATAAATGATATCCTTCACTTTCCGTTCGTAATGAGAAATTCAGGATCCGGAACGAATGCGATTCTAGAGAGATATTTGAAAAAACATCATATTGCAAAAGATAAATTAAATATTATTGCCTTTACAGATGATGGGCAAAGCCTTATTCAATACGTGATGCAAGACATCGGAATCTCAATTATTTCCGAAATTGCTGCAAGAGATTACTCCAACAACAATCTAATCAACATGCAAGAAATCGAAGATTTTGACGATGAACGCTATTTTTATCTCGTTTATAATAAAAATAAAACCCTTTCGATGATCGCAAAATTATTTATTGAAAAGGCAGTCGACATAGTCTAAGCATAAAAAAGCTGGCTTAGAGCTGGGTTTAACCCAATTCTAAGCCAGCTTTTCCCTAATGCATTTTATTAATCCGTTAATATTCGCTTAGCCTCTAAGAGCCGTTGAAGTCCTGTTACAATCTCTACCACAAGAAAAACAATTGTCCATAACTTTAAATGTGGCTGAAACAAGACCATCAACGAAAATAAGATGAACCCTTCGGTTCGTTCCGCTAATCCAGGCTGATAATAGAATGATTTATAGCTTTGTTTATCCGACACCGCACCAACGGTCAAAAAAATCGTCATCGTAAAAATAATCGATATTGCCAGTAGTAGAAATAAAAATAGTATCGCTGGATCGGGATGACGAAGTGCCAGAGCGATTAAAATCCCCCCCTCTACAACCCGGTCGAAGGTAACATCAAGTACCGTTCCCCATGAAGAAGAAGTATTGCTTTGTCTCGCCATGCTTCCATCCACTGCATCGAGAAAACCAGAAATCCACAGTACTACTACACCCCATGCTGGCATTCCAAAATAGACTAAACAACTTGCAGAAATCCCCACAATCAGTGCAATCACAGTCACGTGATTAGCATTTAGTCCAATTTTCAACAAGAACTTCCCAGTTTTTTCAATTGATGGCTGTACGATCGATCGCCCATGTGTATCAAGCATTTTTTCCAACACCTCAGTAAAATGACAGTTTATTTTGGATACCATATGATTTTGTTGGTCGGTACACCAACCTTTACGATTTCATCGATATTTGGAATCTCCCCAAACACATTAATTTGGATTTCAAATTTGACTCCCAAACAATCAACGAAAACTGCTTGTCCTTTTGTTTCATGTTTAACTCGGTGAACAACTCCCTCAATCCAGACCACTTTTTCAAACTGATGAGTTTCTTGCGCCTCACTCTTGCAAAGATATAATTCATTTGCCGGAATCCAGCCCATTTCCTCTTGGTTAGTTTCATTTATATTAATTGGTAACCATTGCTTCCATATTTCTAAAGGGAATCGATTGGATAATGAGAAAAAAGAAGCTACCTTCTCAGAACAAGGTTTTTGGAAAAAGTCACGAGGCTTGCCAACTTGCAGAATTTTCCCGTCCATCATTACACCAACCTGATCTGCAACAGCATAAGCTTCATCCAGGTAATGAGTAACCCAAAGGATCGAAAATCCCTGTTCCTTTTGTAATTGGTACAACCATTCTGTTAATTGAGCCCGAAGCGGAGGATCTAATGAAGCAAATGGCTCATCGAGTAGAAGTAGATCAGGCTTCAAAACAAGAACTCGTCCTAAAGAAACCCGCTGTTGTTGCCCTCCTGAAAGCTGATGAGGATACCGATTCTCAAGCCCCTGCAATTGTAAAACTTCTAGATACTCACTAACTCTTTTTATTCGTTCTTTCCGTGGCATTCCTTTTGCCCGTAACCCAAAAGCTAAATTTTCCATCACGGTTAAATGGGGGAATAATCTTGGTTCTTGAAAAACCAAACCGGTTGTCCCTTTCCCACTTCCCCAATCCATTATTCCTGAACGTTGCGGCAATAACCCGGCGATTCCTTTTAAAAGAGTGGATTTACCGCTTCCTGAAGGACCCATCAACACAAAAGTTTCTCCATTAGCAATGGTTAAATCAACTGAATCAATAATCGTTTGCTCACCATATCCAATTACTACTTGATCTAGCTTCACTTATTCACCCTCTATTTTCTTTTGCAATTTGATGGTTATAAAAAAATAAACAAGTACGAGTACCATAATCGGGAGAAAAAACCAAATGCTATATGCTGCCACGATTGATGCATTCCCACTGCTCGCAAAAGGAAAGATAATTAATGGGAGTGTCATCAATGTCCCCCCACTCATAATCCATGTGGGTAAATACTGACTGAATGAAATGATGCTTACAAAGACAAGAGCCAACAGCAATGCGGGGAAAAGCTGCGGGAGCTCAATCCATATAAATACTTGCCGTCCACTGGCACCGAGGCTCCTAGCTGCCTCCTGCATTTTCGTCCCCATCAACAGAAACTGATAGGCAACCATCGTGATAAAATAGGGCAGTGTAATGAAAATATGGGCGATTGCAACAAGAATATAATCATTTAAAAACTCTATCTGAATTGCTATTTCATGTAACCCCATTACAACAACCGTAACGGGGATAAAAAGTGGTGATAAAAGCATGATAAAAGCAAATGTTTTACCGAAAAATGATTTCCGGCTGAGGACTTTTGCTGCCGGTAACCCTAACAAAATATTCCCGAGAACGGTTATCCCCCCAACAACCAAACTATTAAATAAACCTTCAAAAGCTCTGCCAGACTTTGAAAAAAGATAGTTCCAAGAATCAAAGCTGAACGTCTCCGGTAAGAGGGATGGCCATGGCCAAAGCTTTGTAACACTCCAAATCACTAAGGTGATGAATGGAAGAACGATAAATAAACTGAGTAAAAAGAAAAATACCATGCTTGGGACTTTTTTTAATCGTACTAATCCTTCCATACCCTTCTCCCTTCCTCATACCACTTCTTTTGCAGGTACATTAGAAAGATGCCGATGATAAATGATACTCCAGCTAGGACTAGATTCATTGCAATAGCCAGCGGCTGCCGCTCTAAACCAAATTGCGTATATTCCTGCCAAGCGAGTACCGGAACAAGATGAAGTGAAGTGCTTGCAAGCAGCGCAGGAATTTCATAGGCAGTTAATGTAAAAGCAAACACAATCCACATGCCGCCCACCCATATTGGCATCACCATCGGGACAATGACCCAACGGACCATTTGCATGAAACTCGCACCAAGAATTTTTGAAGTATCCTGGAACAATACCATTTGTTTTGAAACAAATGGATACGTCAGGAGCACAATAAACGGTATTTCCTTCCACAAATAGGCGATTATGACTCCAATTCCCCACTCGTCGTGAATAAGCGAGGGAAAATGCTCAAATGTGTCAATCCAGCCAAACCGAAAAGAAATCCGCGAATACCATCCTGTTTGCATGAATACTTGGGTCAGCATATAGCCAGCTAATAAATGAGGGACTCCGATAGGCAGCTGTAAAACGACATGCATCCATCGTCTTTTATAAGAAGCAGAAGCTAATAGTAAGGCAGCAAACAAACCTATTAGACCTGACAATATTGAAACTAATAATGCAATTCCTGCAGTTATTCCTAATGAACGAATAAAGGAGACATTATATAATTCTTTGTATACTCCCAACAAGCCGTGTTCTCCATAAAATTCTGGTTGAGCACCCAAACTAATCATTAATGATTGAATTGTTCCAATCCCCAAAAAGAACAAAACAAAAATAAAGGCTGGGAGAATCCCCAACAGCCCTTTATTCTTATTTATAAATAGTCTCAGTTTATTTATTAGCAACATGGTCCATCCAGCCCCGTTCAAGCAATTGAACATAATCAGCACCGATTTCAGGAATTCGATGCTTAGCTAGTTCCTCTTCAGCTAATGTAGCCGAGCCACGATCGATTTTCTTTAGCTCGGCTTGATTTTTTTCAGGTAATTTATCAACGGCAAGTGACGTATTCTCACCCCAATATTGCAAATCCATTTTCTTAAGCTGAGCCTCAGGTGATAATAGGTAATTAATTAACACTAAAGCACCGCTTGGATTTGGCGAATTATATGGAACCGTTAAAAAATGGGTATTTGATAATGTTCCTTTTTCAAGAACAAAGGTCTTTGTTGATTTTGGAAACTCACCGCTGGCAATTAAATTCGATGCGCCAGCCTCATCATACCCCATCGTCATCCAAACTTCTCCGTTTTTATAAAGCTGGTCTAACTGTGCCACTGATTGCGGATAAGATTTCCCTTCCTGCCATAAATATGGTTCGATGCGATTCAATACGTTCCACATTTTTTCCGCATCCTTGGTAATTAATGATTCATCGAATTTCTCTAAATATTGAGTGTAGTCCGGGCTAGTTTCATTTAAGATATGGCGAATAAAAGCACTTCCGGTAAAATCAGGCGGCGCAGGATAGGTGAATTTTCCAGGGTTTTGTTTGACCCATTCCTCTAGTTCTGCTATCGATGTTGGCGGCTCTGAGATTTTAGTTGAATCATAGGAAAAAACAAATTGAACCTTGCCCCATGGAGCTTCATAGCCCTCTGTCGGATAGCCGAAATCATATTTAACAGTTGGACTGTCACCATCGACATACTGTTTAAAGTTGGGTAATTTTTCCGTAAAGGAACCAAGGAGAAGTCCTTTTTCCTTTGCTGTTTTAAAGTTCTCGCCATTGACCCATATTACGTCCATTTCACCACTCGCTTTATCTGCCTTTTTTTCTGATAATAGCTTATTGATGAATTCCGTTGCATCCATAGGATAGCGTTTTACGATTACTCCGTATTCCTCTTTTAAATTAGGGGCAACCCATTCATCAATGTAGCGGTTAATTCCTTCATCTCCGCCCCACATATAAATATTTACCGAACTTCCTTTGGCATTGGCAGCAATTCTCTCCCAGTCCTGCTCTAAAACTGAGCTGGCTTTTTCTGTTTTCTTTTCTGGCGAATCCTTGCTGTTATCTGTTGTTGAACATCCACTTAGGAATACCAACAAAACAGCAAGCACTATCCCAATTTTTTTAATAAATATCATTTTTGACTTCCTTCCTTTACAGCTTTTATCAGTTGCAATTATTTCCTTCTCCCTTTCCATTTGTAAGGGAGTTTCTGAATCGTTCCAGGACTTTTTATCTCCCCTAAATATCGGATACAATCAAGGAGGATTTCCCTTTGCAGTTCAACTTCTCCGGCCCGACCAAAGCTCCTTCCGAGTGGAAAACGCAAATGAAGAGCACGTGGAACTCTTACTTTCTCGGTCAAATCTAATAAATGAGAAATTGAAATCGTAGAAATTCCTGCTTTTTCAATCGCATATTGAATCAATCCCACGGATTGATGGCATATATATCAGCCGGGGTTTAAAATAACCGCATCAACCGCTTCGTCGTTTAGATTTTTTAGAATCAAAGGGATCGTTTCCTCTAACAACGGAGTTGTATTTGGGATATATCCCATTAAGCCATAGTGTGTTGGAGCTACACTCCCTATCCATCCATGAGCAGCCAGCTCCTTCAGACGGGTTAATGGAAACACACAGTTAATGTCCTCATCAGCGTCAGTGCGGTCAAAATGGGTGTGACTAATCATAAGCTGGTCTTCATCCGTTTCAGCCGGAATAAAGCGCACAGATGGATCACCTGCTGCAACCTCAAATACTTCCTGAGTCTTCAAATGAACACCTGCTGTCGTAATGAGGGCAATCCTTGCTTCATTAGCCAATTTCTTAAAGGGTGTAAACGGTATTTCACCTTCAATCGAATCAACCATGTATTTCGCACGCTGGGTCACAATCGATTCAATAAATCTGTTCCCTGATAGCTTCAACTGGTTTCCTCCTTTCTGAAAGCCAGAATAAACCACCGGCAAGGCTTGAAAGTGTAACTTGTATAAAAAATAATAATGATACCGAAATGGCAATTTCGTTTGGTATGCCAAGCTCCTGAAAGAAAAGTACATAGCTTGCCTCACGAACTCCAATTCCATTTAGGCTCAAAGGCACCATTGTAATAAATGAGATGACTGAAATAATCACTAATAGGTCAAGCAAACCCACCTCAACCCGAAACCCAAGAAATAATAGTTGATTAATCCAGGCAAGTCCAACCTGGAATAATAGGGAGAGAACCCCGATAACAAGCCACCAGCGCCAGCCTTCACGGCGATAATTCCCAGCTGTTTCACCGATATTTCCTACTACTTGTTTAAGTTTATTGATAGCATTCGTAAGCTTTTGAGGTGAATTCTGCAATATGTTGCTTTCGTTATCACCCTTACCTGACTTTTTTATAAAAAAAACCAACAATAACAAGAGAACAATAATGATGGCTGAAGCTCCGTAAATAGGCACAAGAAATGGCCTGAGGCTGTCCATAAATAGGCTTGCGATAAGGACAATTGCCGTAAGTGCCGCTCCGCTTGTTAATCTTTCAAAAGCAACTGATGCTGTCGCATGACTCATCCCAACATGTCTACTTAACGAAAGGACCCGCACCACATCTCCACCTACACTTCCCGGCAGAAAATTATTAAAAAATAAGCCGATATAGTAGTATCGCCCCAATTTCAAAAATGAGATGTTGTCACGGTCTTTATTTTTCAAAGAAGAGTGAATAAGCAGCTGCCATTTCCAAACACTAGACGCAACCGTCAGTTGAATAGCGATAAAGGCAGCGACAAAATAGAAAACAGAGCCCTCCTTCATTAACTGGAGGGCTTCGTCCCATTCAATCCTACTAATTAGCCAAACCATTAAGCTCCCACTGATGAGAATCTTCAATCCTTGTTGTACAAAAGAAGACCTTTGGTGGATTTTGTGTTTCTGCATTATCGTTTTACCTCTTTCTTACTTTTAAGGATTGCTTGAATCTTTGGTCGGACCAGCATTCCGATTACGGATAAGGCAATCACAATCGTAAATAGGAAGAACAGGATTTTCACAGTGCTAGTTGCATTTTCACCAAGAAAAGAATATACAATCGTTGCCGGAAGCTGACCTAATCCAGTTGCCCAGAAGAATTGCCAAAAGGAAACAGAGGTAACTCCAGCAGCATAACTGACTAAATCAAAGGACACAATTGGTAACAGCCTTGCAATAAAGATAGCGTGTTTTCCGTACTTAGAGAAAAAGGAATCCCACCAATCCAGTGCCTTTTTCGTTACTATTTTTTCAACGACCGGTCTACCGACAAATTTAGCTAAATAGAAACAGAGAACGGCACCAAGCATCGCACTGCTCCAGGAAAGAATCGCTCCAAACAGCCAGCCAAATAATAGCCCATTTGCAAATGTAATAACAAAGGCAGGAAGTGGTGCTATTACTGATTGGAATACCATCAATAAGCCTGACACAACAGCGGCAAGTGGACCAAATGATAGTAAATAATCGCGGAAGCCTTCAACATCAGCATTTTTTAAAAAGGTTACTGCGTTGTTAATCGTATCGTTGACTCCACCTTGGCCAATATAAAGAAGGAAGGAAATCAGTAAAAAAACGAAGAAAGACATCATTCCGACTCGATTGGCTTTCGTCAGGCGATCCCAATCCATTTTTATTTCTTTTTTAAGCGCTAACGGTGTTCGCTGAGCGATAATTAGCATAATCACTCCAATAACGCCCCCTGCGATAAGCATCATGTTCATATTATGTAAGGAAATAGATTCCTCTAAGAACAGAGCTTTTCTCGACATATAGGCCGGAAGAATGGAAATGCTTCCTTCAATCATTGTATTTAACATAATCCATGCTAAGTTAAGCATAACGAACAGAAGGCTTAACACCTTGTGCTCCCACAATGCCAAAGGTTTTGCATTCATAAATACCCTAGCAAAAAAGAACCATATCCCGGTAAGCATAGATGCAGTTATGATAAATGCGCTGTCAAACCGCATATCGATAAACCGGCTTTGGATCAATAATAGGGATAAGTCCATTCCAATGATGAAAAACAGAAACAATGCCGCAAGGAAATGGATAGATCCTCTTATTATTAGTTTCATATTATCCCATCCTTTTCACACATACGGCACGCTTGAATTCGTTAATACAACAGGTATCTGTTGTGTTTCATGCCTAATTTCCCCGAAGTGTTAATATTTTTGTTTCTGCCATGGTGGAACGTGTGGAACGTTGTACTATTGTGGGTTTATATTCAGAAAAAAAAGAGCAAATCCAATGACTGCTCTTTTTTAATGGCAAAATCAAATTACTTAATAATTTTTAATTCCTTTGCAACCGTTTCAATTGCTTTGTAATTATCGTTATTTGTTTCGATAAATTTATCTGTATTTAAGAGCTTAAGAATTTCTTGATCTCCGCTAACATTTAATAACACGTCTTTAATCTTTTCTTTCGTTTCATCATCCATTTTATTTACAGTCCAGTTATAATCGTAATATTCAGGAGTCGTGTAGAATACCTCTACTTTACTTGTATCTACTTTCCCTTCCGCTACAGCTGCATCCCAAACAGAAATGTTTAATGCACCTGCCTGGAACGTTCCTGTTTCAACAAGCTTGTAGGTTTTATCATGTGAGCCAGAATAATTTGGAGCTCCGTCAAAATCTTTATCTGGATTAATACCTTCCTCCATTAAGAAATAACGAGGCATTAGGTTACCTGATGTTGAGCTTTCACTGCCAAACGTAAATGTTTTTCCTTTTAAGTCTTCCAGTGATTTTATATTTAACCCTTTTTGAGCGATAAATACGGATTTAAATTTTTCATCAATTGGACGTTGGGCAATCGCTTCTGCTTCTGGCACTAAGCTTCTCGCTTGCACCCCGGTAAGACCGCCAAACCAGGCAAGATGGATTTCGCCTCTTTCAAAAGCAGTAACAAGGGCTGCATAATCCATAGAAGTGACAAATTCTACCTTCATATCTAATTCTTTTGCTAAATATTCGGCAAAGCTTTCCATGCTTCTATTGAGGTCGGCCACGTTCTGATCAGGGATCATACCTATTTTCAACACTTCAATTGTTTGTTTTGTTGTTTCTTCTTTTGGCTCATCCTTGGCAGTATCTTTATCTGTGTTCGTATTTCCTGAGCATGCCGCGAGTGAAAAAATGAACAATGCAGCAAGCACTAAGGTCAAAAGTTTCTTCATGTTGTATCTCCTTTGTATGTGTCGAATATTGTAAAAATATTGAGGTTGTTTCAATATAAGTATATTAAACAGGGCCATCATTATAAATTCAATTTATCTATAGAACCAATCCTGAGCTATCGGTTTTTTCGATACTATTAATAGCGATACAGCATCACTTTAAAGGAACGGGGGACAGTCCCTCACTGCGTTAAAGCAGTGAGGGACTGTCCCCCGCTTCGGTAGTGCATTAAAGTATTATTTATGCTGGTTCGGATTGGTAGTCTCCGGTTGTGAACTGACTGTTGTATAGGTCGGCATAAAAGCCGTCTTGATGCAGTAACTCTTCATGCGTGCCTTGTTCGATTACTTTTCCTTGGTTCATAACGAGAATTAAGTTAGCTTCACGAATCGTTGAGAGTCGATGGGCGATGACGAAACTCGTTCTTCCTTCCATTAAAGTATCCATCGCATGTTGGATTTGAATTTCGGTCCGTGTATCGACACTGCTGGTTGCTTCATCTAAAATTAAAATCTTTGGATTGGCTAAAATGGCCCGAGCGATCGTAAGCAATTGCTTTTGTCCTTGCGATATATTGGACGCCTCTTCGTTTAGCACCGTATCATACCCTTCCGGCAAGGTCCGGATGAATTGATCAGCATGTGCTGCCTTGGCTGCTTCAACAATCTCTTCTTCCGTCGCCCCAATTCGCCCATAACCAATGTTATCGCGGATTGTTCCATTAAATAACCATGTATCTTGAAGCACCATCCCGAACATTTTCCGCAATTCTTCGTGCTTGATGTTAGCAATGTCAACACCATCAATCGTGATTTTCCCGCCATCCAGCTCATAAAACCGCATTAACAGATTGACTAAGGTCGTCTTTCCGGCACCGGTTGGTCCAACAATAGCGATTGTCTGCCCAGGTTTCACCTCAATGTTCATATCCTCAATCAGCGGAACATCCTTTTGATAAGAAAAATTCACATGCTCAAATCGGACTGCTCCTTTCGGATAATCAATTACCCCAGAATTTCCTGATTCAATGATTTCCTCTTCATCTAATATTTCAAACACCCGTTCAGCTGATGCAATCGTTGATTGTACAATATTGGCGATCTGTGCGGTTTGTGAAATCGGTTGGGAAAATTGACGTGCATATTGAATAAATGCCTGAATGTCACCGATTTCGATCGTTCTTTTTGTAACAAGAATCCCACCGATCACACAAATCAGCACGTAGCCGATATTATTAATGAACATCATCGCCGGCATAATCACACCGGAAATAAATTGTGATTTCCAGCCTGACTGATACAACTGATCATTGATTCCAACAAAGGTTTCTACTGAATTCCGTTCACGGCCAAACGCTTTTATAATTTGATGGCCCGTATACATTTCTTCTACATGACCATTTAACTCACCCAGTGTTTTTTGCTGTTCTTTAAAATACTTCTGTGAACGCTTCGCAATTAAAATGGTACCAACAAAGGTCAATGGTAGTGTTAATAAGCAAATCACCGTTAACAACGGACTGATGGTCAGCATCATGATGATAACACCGATAATCGTAATAATCGCTGTTATCATTTGCGTTAAGCTTTGCTGTAATGTGTTACTTATATTGTCAATATCATTGGTGACCCTGCTTAATATTTCACCATGAGTCCTTGAATCAAAATACTTTAACGGCAGATTTGCAAGCTTAGCATTAACCTCTTCTCGCAATTTATAGACCACTTTTTGTGCTACTCCCGCCATCACATATTGTTGAAGATACATGAAAAGGGAACTGATAATATAAAGCCCGATTAAAACGAGCAGGATGTTTCCGATATACTGAAAATCCACTTCAGCGCCCGGTACCCCCTGAAATTTCATCATCATTCCTTCAAAAAGTTTGGTAATTGCTTTTCCCAATACTTTTGGACTGACAATAGAAAAAATGGTACTTAAAATAGCTGCAGCAAAAACAACGAATAATTGAAATTTTTGCGGCTTCAAATAACCGATTAGCCGCCGCAATGTACCTTTAAAGTCTTTTGCTTTTTGAACCGGCATCCCCATATGGCCACGCCCGCCGGGACCGAAGCCAAATCCGCCTCCAGGTCGCTGTTTATTATTTTTCTCACTCATGCTGACTCCTCCTCTGATAGCTGAGAAGATACAATTTCTTGATATACATCACACGAATTTAATAGTTGTTTATGGGTACCAATCCCGGCAATTTTACCATCTTCTAAGACAATAATTTGATCTGCATCGATAACAGTGCTGACCCTTTGAGCCACGATAATAACGGTCGTATCAGACGTTTCCCGTTTTAATGCGGCCCGTAATTTTGCATCTGTCTTTAAATCAAGTGCAGAAAAGCTGTCATCAAACAAAAAGATCTCTGGCTTTCGCACCAAGGCGCGAGCAATTGCTAAACGCTGCTTTTGTCCACCCGATACGTTCTTGCCACCTTGGGAAATTTTTGATTGATAGCCTTCCTCTTTTTCGGAAATAAAGTCATTCGCTTGTGCAATTTGGGCAGCATGACGAATTTCTTCTTCGGTGGCATCCTCTTTTCCATAGCGAATATTTTCAGTAATTGTGCCACTAAATAAAATCGCTTTTTGCGGGACAAAACCGATTTTATTTCGTAAATCTGCTTGTGATTGTTCCTGAATATCGATGCCATTTATTAAAATACTTCCACTTGATAAATCGTAAAAACGGGGAATAAGGCTTAACAGAGTTGTTTTTCCGGAACCCGTTCCTCCAATAATCGCTGTCGTTTGCCCTGGTTTTGCGATAAAAGATATGTGTGACAAAGCTGGGATTTCTGCCCCTGGATAGCTGAAGGATACATCACAGAACTCGATTAATCCGTTTCCCTTGTTTGTTTGTTTTGTCTGTTCACGATCCTTAATCGTTGGTTTCATTTCGAGAACTTCGTTAATTCTGATTGAGGAAACAGACCCACGTGGTACTAAAACAAACATAAACGATACCATAACCAGCGCCATCATGATTTGCATTGCATATTGAATAAACGCCATTAAGTCACCAAGTTCCATCGCCATCTGTTCAATCCGAAGGCTGCCAAACCAAACAATCGCTACAATCGAAACGCTCATGATTAACATCATCGCCGGCATCATAAATGCCATAATCCGGTTAACAGTTAACGCTGTTTCGGTTAAGTCTTTGTTGGCTTCATTAAATCGTTTCGTTTCATATTGGTCTCGATTAAACGAGCGAATCACTCGAATGCCCATCAATTGCTCGCGAACCACTTGGTTTAAGCGATCTAACTTAACTTGCATTGCTTTAAAAAACGGAATTCCCTTTCTTGCTACCGCAAAAATAACTATAGCAATTACAGGAATGACTCCAACAAAAACCCACGATAGCTCAACATCTTGATTCACAGCCATAATAATTCCACCAATAGCCATAAATGGTGCCCAAATCATCATGCGCAGCATCATTACCAAAACATTTTGAACTTGGGTAATATCATTCGTTGTTCTCGTTATAAGGGATGCCGTTCCAATCTTATCAAATTCCTGCAATGAAAAGTTTTCCACATGGGTAAATACTTTCTTTCTTGTATCCCGACCAAAACCGGCTGAAATTTTTGCCGAGAAATAGCTGACCAAAATCGAGCACACCATACCTCCAGCTGCCACAAGCAGCATAACTCCACCAATTTTCCAGATGTAATTGGTATCCCCGGTCACAACACCCTTATCGATAATATCTGCCATTAACCTTGGCAAATATAGGTCAGAGAATGCTTGTAAAAATACAAAAATAAATACGAGTGCAACTTGAAACTTATATATTTTTAAAGTCCTGAATAATTTCAGCACGTGTTCCATCTCCATTCATTGTGGTTGCCTCTTTGGAATAAACTTATTGAGCAGATTTCCTCTTACGCTAAAATGTTCAAGCAGTTATTCCTTATTTTCTTTCTCAATTTTTTCAGAAAAATAAACATGCATTTTTTTAAGGGTCGAAATCAACTGAACCGTCTCTTCCTCACCGAGATAATCAATTAAACCACTATAAGTATTTTCAATCTCCTCCTCGGCTTTTTGGAGCACCGTTTCGCCCTCTTTCGTTAATTTAATCCAAACAGAGCGCCGGTCTGAGCTGCGCGTGATTCGCTCGACCTGGCCTTTGCTTTCCAATTCATTGATAAGTTGAGTGACAGTAGGGGCTTTTACATGTAATCTCTTGCTGATTTCCGATACTTTCATCTCACTTTCTCCTGATTTTTTTATGCAAAATAAAACCATGATTTCACTTCGTTTTTGTCCCGAATGGTTTTGTTTTGAAAACATTTTCGGAAATTGTCTTATCGTCGATAACAACTCCTGTACCAAATCTTGATTGTTCTCTATTTCCATCACCCCGTTTTACTTAGGTTTATTAATAGTTAGGTTACCTAATATTTATTTCACCTAATTATCTTCTTAATTTTATTAAAAGTCAAATGGAAACGATAAATGTTATTTTTGGACAAAAAAAATAGAAAGACTGCTTGGTTAGCAGCCTTTCTAAGCAAAATATTGATTATTTTTTCACTAATTCTAATTCAATTGGGATGAATTTCTCTACTTTTTCACCTGCAGCAACTTTTACAGCTGTTTTAACACCTTGTTCTCCGATGAGTGTTGGTTTTTGAGCAACAGTTGCCGCCATTGTTCCCGCTTCTACTGCTTTCACAGCATCATCCGTTGCATCAAAGCCTACAACAAGGACATCTTTTAAGCCAGCAGCTTGCAATGCTTCTACAGCACCTAAAGCCATTTCATCGTTGTGAGCAAAAATTGCTTGAATATCTTTGTTACCTTGAAGGATATTTTCCATTACCGATAAACCTTTTGCGCGGTCAAAATCTGCCGTTTGTTTTGCCACAACCTCAATGTCAGCTACTGCATCAATTGATTTGTGGAAGCCTTCTCCGCGTTCACGTGCAGCTGAAGATCCAGCGATACCTTCAAGCTCAACTACTTTACCTTTGTTACCAAGCTTTTCTAAAATAAAGTCACCAGCCATTTTACCACCAGCTACGTTATCAGAAGCAATGTGAGCCACTACTTCTCCGCCTTCTGCACTGCGGTCAACGGTAATGACTGGGATGTCAGCGCTGTTAGCAGACTCAATTGCAGCTGTTACGGCAGAAGCGTCAGTTGGGTTGACAAGTAATACATCGATATCTTTTTGAATTAAGTCTTCAATATCACTAACCTGCTTAGCTGAATCGTTTTGAGCATCAACAACAATGATTTCTGCACCTGCTGCCTTTGCTTCTGCTTCCGCACCTTCTTTTAATGAAACGAAGAATGGGTTATTTAGCGTTGAAATCGACAAACCAATTTTTACTGTATTATCTTTATCGCCGTCTTGTTTTGAATCAGACGACTCAGGAGCTTTTGTAGAACATCCAGCGAGTACAACCATCATAAGAGTGAAAAATATTAATCCTTTAAATAATTTTTTCATAGTTTACTGACCCCCGAATATTAATTTATAGTATTATGCTGCTTTTTTTCGATCAAGCAAGACTGCTAGTAAAATAACACCTCCTTTAACAACCTGCTGATAAAAGGAGCTCACATTCATTAAATTCAAACCATTATTTAAAACCCCAATTATGAGGGCTCCTACCAAAGTTCCAAAAATCCAACCTTTCCCGCCAGAAAGGCTTGTACCACCTAGAACAACAGCAGCAATTGCGTCCAGTTCATATGCAGCACCTGCTGTTGGCTGAGAAGAATTCAGACGTGATGCAAGGATAATCCCCGCAAGCGCTGATAGGGTTCCTGTAATAGAATACACCCATAGTTTCACGCGATCGGCACGAATACCAGACAAGATAGAAGCTTCTTCATTTCCACCTATCGCATAAATGCGACGACCAAAGGTAGTTTTCTTCAAAATAAAGTAAAGAATACAATATGCGGAAAGCATCCAGATAATTGGCACAGGAATCCAACCCGCATAGCCTCTTCCCATCAATTCAACCAACGTACTTTCATTAAGCCCTGTTATCGGACGTCCATCAGTATAAACCAGAGTTAAACCTCTAAAAACAGTCATTGTTGCCAATGTAGCGATAAACGGTGCCACTTTACCTTTCGTAATAATCAAACCGTTTACTGCTCCCATTAGTGCTCCCGCTAGCAGCCCTAATAAAATGGTTAAGATCGGATCCATTCCACTTGCAAGCATTCCAGCCGTTAATGCTGAAGAAAGAGCCAGGACGGAACCTACCGATAAATCGATTCCACCCGTTAAAATAACAAACGTCATCCCGAAAGCAATTAGCGCATTAATGGATACTTGACGTAATACGTTAAAGACATTGTCTAAGGTTAAGAAATTGGGACTAATTACTGATAGGATGACAGTGATGATTACCAAACCTACTAATGGTCCTAGTTTCTGAAGTTGATTTTTAATTGAATTATTGGATTTCATAATTTTATTTCCCTCCAGTCGCAGCCTGCATGATAATTTCTTGGTCTGCTTTTGCTTTATCGATGACAGCAGAGATTTTTCCTTCATGAATTACCAAGACCCGATCGCTCATTCCAAGTATTTCAGGAAGTTCAGAAGAAACCATGATAATGGCAACACCTTGTTTTGTAAGCTCGTTCATAAGCTGATAGATTTCTTTCTTAGCACCAACGTCCACACCGCGGGTTGGCTCGTCTAAAATTAATATTTTCGGATTAATCCCCAGCCATTTCCCAATGACAACCTTTTGCTGGTTACCACCGCTTAGTGATTTTACCGTTTGCTCTCTGCCTGACGTCTTAACACGAAGCTTTTTAATCATTTCATCTGCAAAGCCCCATTCCTCAGCCTTAGAGATAATGCTTTTATTAGAAATCTTACGTAAATTGGTGAGGGAAAAGTTCTCTCTAACAGATAGGTCGAGCACTAGGCCTTTACTTTTTCGATCTTCCGTGATGAATCCAATTCCTTCCCGAATAGCATCATAAGGGTTCCGAATCGACATAACTTTTCCATCAATCGAGATGTTTCCGTCTTGGATCGGACGAAAGCCAAAGATCGCTTCCATAATTTCTGTTCTACCGGCTCCCATTAGCCCGGCTACACCTAATATTTCACCTTGATTGACTGTGAAGCTGATGTTTTCAAAGCTTCCCTTACTTGTCAGCCCTTCTACCTTTAAACGCTCAGGTCCTATCTTTGTATCTCGTTCCGGATAACGGTCACCTAGCTGGCGGCCAACCATCATTTTGACAATTTCATCAAATGAAGTGTTAGCAATTTCCTTCACACCGATAAATTGACCATCACGCAGAACTGAAATTCGATCACATATTGCAAATATTTCTTCCATCCTGTGAGAAATATAGACAATCCCAACACCCTCATTTTTCAAAGAGGAAATCACTTTAAACAGCGCTTCTATTTCTCGGTCCGTAAGGGCGGCTGTTGGTTCATCCATCACTAATACTTCCGTTTTCGCAGCAACGGCACGCGCAATTTCAATCATCTGCTGCTGCCCTACTGAGAGCTGGCCTGCTTCAAGCGTTGGGTCTATATCAATCCCTAAACGATTCAAATATTCCCTCGTCTTGTTTCTCATCTCTTTATCTCTGGTAATTCCAAACTTTCCAACTGTCAGCTCTTTTCCAAGAAACATATTTTCGGCAACCGTTAAGTGTGGAATAATATTTAATTCCTGATGGATAACAGCTATACCAGCTTTTTCTGCCTCTTTAGCATTTTTAAAATGGACCTCTTTTCCATTTAGAAAAATGGTTCCAGCATCCCGTTCATAAATCCCGGTCATGATTTTCATTAAGGTGGACTTACCGGCTCCGTTCTCTCCCATTAGGGCATGAACCTCACCTTGTAAAATTGTAAACTCTACATTTTCTAACACTTTATTTGCCGAGAATGATTTACTAATTCCCTTCATTTCAATGATTGGTTTTGCGCACATGTTAGAAAATCACTCCTGCGTGTAGAATGATATTTGCGTATGGAGTTGCCTCCCCAGTCCGGATAACCGCTTTTGCATTTTTTGTTTGTTCCTTAAATTGTTCATGCGATACATATTGCACAGGAATTCCATTTGTTAGAGTAAGCACTTCACCTTTAACATTTGGATTATACTCATTTATTTCATTTGCCAGTGTTATTTTTTCGACCGCCATGTCTTGCAGTAGTGCATCAAGAGTTTCTATAAAGGATGGAGTACCTAGTTTTATAGCCAAATCAATCCGAATGGTGTCATCTGGAATCGGTAATCCACAATCAGCAATCACAATCGTATCTGTATGACCCAGTCTTGAAAGGACCTCAGATATATGGCTGTTTAAAATTCCTTGTTTTTTCATCTTCGTTCATCCTTTCCGTGATTGTAAAAATTCTTCGACCTCATCGAGTGTTGGCATCCCGCTTTGAGCTCCTAGTTTCGTAACAGAAATCGCCCCAACGACATTTGCGAATTTGCAAGATTCCTCGAGGGTTGCTCCATTGCTTAATGAGTACGCAAGTGCACCATTAAAGGAATCCCCTGCCCCTGTCGTATCGACAACCTCTACTTTATAGCTTGGAATCAGAACTTCACCGTCTATATAGATAGAAACGCCCTTTGACCCCTTAGTAACGATACACTTTTCTCTTATTTCCTTTTCTTCTTGTTCGCTTAAATCACAAGAAGCGAGAAGTAACTCCTGCTCATGTTCATTTGGGGTTAAGTAATCAACCATTTTAAGCAAAGACTTCGGTAATGCTTGAATTGGAGCAGGGTTTAAAATGGTAAGGACATTGTGTTTATTTGCCAGTTCAGCTGCTTTAATTACACTTTCCAAAGGAATTTCAAGCTGCAGTAACAACACATCACTTCCCGCAATCATTTCTTCATGGCTTGCCACAAAGTCCGGAGTCACTGCATAGTTCGCACCTGGTACCACAATGATGCTGTTGTCACCATCGGATAGTGTAATCGAAGCAATGCCAGTAGATTGTTGTGTAACCGGTTTCATATTTTCGATATGAATTCCCTGATCAGATAAATGCTTTGTAAGGTCGCTACCAAAGGAATCGTCCCCAACGCATCCTATTAGTGTGACATCAGAACCTAATCGAGCTGCAGCAACCGCTTGATTAGCACCCTTTCCTCCAGGAATCGTATAAAACGAATCGCCTAAAAGGGTTTCGCCTACCTTAGGTATTTGCTTTGTTTTCGTGACAAGGTCCATATTAATACTACCAATTACGGTAATTTTCTTTTTCGTCATATCGCTCACTCCATTATCCTAGTTGATTGTCGCTCGATTAACTTAACAGCAAATTCTTGATGCATTTTATCAACAGGTCGCCCTTCAATCAATTCAAGTAACAGTTCAGCAGCTTTGTGTCCCATCTCATAAATGGGCTGTGCAATGGTGGTAATTTCCGGACTGGTTAGCTGGCAAAGCTGAATACCGTCAAATCCAATAACGGAAAGATCCGCTGGTACTCTTAAGCCTAACTCAACGGCAGCCTTTATTACTCCAACCGCCATATAATCATTACCGGCAAAAATCCCATCTATATCAGGATGTTTATCCAATAATTTCTTCGTCACTTCAGTCGTTTCCACTACATTAAAATTCCCTGTAACGATATAATCCTCGTTAAACCAAGGCTCTTGTCCCACTTCAGCCATATATCCATTAAACCGTTCATCGGCATTGATGATATTTTCCGGTCCACGGATATGTGCAATCTTATTACAGCCAATCGATTTTAAATACTGTACCGCCTGTCTGGCACCTTCATAGTTATTCACCGAAATGGATGGAATATCGTTCCCAATAGGACGGTCTAATGCAACAATTGGAGTACCATTTTCCTCAATGTATTTAGGTGTCAACGTGCTTGTTACGATAATGACTCCATCCACATATTTCTGTTTCATAACCTCTAGATATTTTTTCTCTTTTTCCACTTTTTCATCCGAGTTGCACAAGATTAACGTATATTCTTCTCTGCTCATAACATCTTCTATAGCTCTTGCGATTTCCGGAAAAAAGGGGTTTTTTATATCTGGTACGATTAAGGCAATCGTTTTGGACTGTTTTTTAAAAAGACTTCTCGCAACAGCATTTGGTTTGTAATTAAGTTTGGAGATGGCCTTTTCTACCCTTTTCCTCGTTTCTTCGTTAACATAACCAACATTATTTAAAACACGAGATACAGTGGCAACAGATACCTCTGCTTCATTTGCAACATCTTTAATGGTCGCCATCTGTCCATCCCACCCTCTGCTTTAATATGTGTAACCCGTTACACACTTTATAAAAAAATATAAATCTTAGCTTTATCATTCATTTATTTATTTATTTATTTATTTATGTAACCCGTTACACAAATTGTAAGCGTTTTATTTTATTATGTCAATATTTTATTTTTAGGATAATTAGGCTCTGTTTATATAGAAATACCCTAGCTTTATACCTCTCAAAACACATCTTTCAAGGTTTTTGTATTAAAATAAAATAAGGAAGTCAACCGGTATGATTCATCTTTCATAATCATAAGATTAAGAGCTTTTAAGAAGGAGGGCTTTTGGTTATGTGGTTTCTGTTAAGTATTCAGCTTTTCATTATTTGTTTATTCTACTTTCTCGGCTGGGCTATCCGTTCAAAAAAAGCCTATTGGCTCATTTCAGGGTTTGCTACTCGAAAGAAAGAAGAGCAGCAGCAACTGATCGAGAATGGACTTCCGCAAAAAACTGGTTCTTTGCTAATGGGGACAGCAGTCGGGATGATTTTCCTGCTTCCATTACATTTTATGAATATTACCTATGTGATCGAAATTCAATTTGGCTTTATGTTGATTTCACTTTTGGGCGGCTTTATCTATTTATCAAAATATGAAGTTCCTAAAAAACGAAAGCGCAGTTATATTATTAGCTCTCTTCTTTTTGTTATCGTAAATAGTTTAATCATCGTCCTTTTTTACGTCGGTTATCAGGATTACACAATAGTCGCAAAAAGTGCTAGCTTTGAAATTACCGGAGTATATGGAGATGAGTGGCAATACGAGGATATCGTCAAGATTGAATTAATGGATAAGATGCCTGAAGTCACTTGGAAACAAAATGGATTTGGGATGTCAACGATGGCGAAGGGCTATTTTAAAGTTAAAGATTATGGCAGTTGCTTGCTATTTCTTAGAAAAGATTCCTCACCATTTTTATATATCGAATTAAAAGAGAAAAAGATCTTTATAAATGGTGAAAATGCCGAAGAGACACATAAATGGTATGAACAATTAAGTAAGAATGCTAATATGGTACCTCTTAACCAATAATGCGACCAAAGTATTTTTATGCAAAATAAAGCTGCCTGAACCCATTTTAAAGCAAGGGATCAGGCAGTCTTGTTTATCATTAGCTTTGTTCAATAACCTCTTGAGAAACAGCTTGTTTCGGTGGTGTTTCCTTTGTTTCAGAAACCACTGCATCAACGCTCTTCCTTACATTTGTTTTTCCAGAGAAGTTCTCAATTAACTCTTTTACATCGATTCCTGATGAGGCTTTTAAAGACTCCTGCAGGGTGGCCATAAGGTTTGTAGCGTAACCGGTCACCTTATTCGCCCCGCTATTTGGCCCGTTAGAACCTGTATCAACGACCGTAATTTTATCAATATTGCTTAACGGTGCTGCCACCTGCTTCGCATATTCAGGAAGCATCTTCATGATCATATCGAGAATGGCTGCCTGACCAAACTGCTCGAACGCTTCGGCAATTTTTTCCTTTGCTTCCGCTTCTGCTACCCCTTTTAAACGAATGATTTCGGCCTCTGCTTCCCCTTGGGCTCGTTGAGCTTCTGCTTTAGCCAATCCGTCGATGCGGACTTTTTCCGCTTCAGCACGCGCCATTGCTTCAATTCGATATTTGTTTGCATCGGCATCGAAGATTTGCTTTGCTTTTTCGGCGGCCGCGGATTGTTCTACGGAGTAACGGTCGGCATCCGCTTTTTTCTTAACCTCTGAGTCATATTGCTTCTCGCGCCGTAAAATTTCCTTCTCTTCAAGTTCAATTTGCTTTTGGCGCTCAATAATTTTAACCTGCATTTCTTGCTCCGTTACCTCTTGCTTCGAACGGGCTGTTTCTAAATCATAAGCCTGGTCGGCACGGGCTTTTGCAATATCCTGTTCTCGACGGAACTCAGCAATTTTCAATTGATTGATTTTTTCAGCCTCAGCAATCTCAGTCGCCCGTTCAAGCTCCGCCTTTTTCGCTTCCTTATCCGCTTCAGCTTTTTTAATACGAGTTTCTTTTTCTGCATCCGCGGTTGCGATATCAGCATCACGTCTAACTTGGGCAATCCGTGGTTTACCAAGTGAATCTAAATAACCATTTTTATCGCGAACATCTTTAATTGTAAAGGAAACAATGACGAGCCCCATTTTTGCTAAATCTTGTGATGCCACTCGCTGTACTTCCTGTGAAAACTTATCACGATTTTTATAAATCTCTTCTACGGTCATCGACCCCAAAATCGAACGGAGGTGACCTTCGAGAACTTCTCTTGCCTCATTTTCACGATCCTGTTTTGTTTTTCCAAGGAATTGCTCTGCGGCAGTGGCAATCTCACTGATAGAACTGCCGATTTTAATGATGGCAGTCCCATCTGCAGTAACCGGAACACCTTGTTCCGTATACACTTCCGGGGTGGTCACTTCAAGTTTGCTTGATAAGAGGCTTAACGGCCGAGATTGTTGAAATACCGGAAAAATAAAGGCCCCGCCACCACGAATAATTTTAATTTTATTATTAGATTCATCTACATGAACATTTTTATTGCCAAGAAAACTCCCTGTAACAATTAATGCCTCATCAGGTCCAGCTGTTTTATACTTCGTAATGAAGACCCCGACTAAAGCAAGTACGATAAACACAACTACGCCAACTATGATAAAGATTAAATTAAACTCCATCCACATAACCTCCTAGAAAAAATGATTTGTTTCTTCATAAACCTCGACTTGGAGCACACCATTCACAACATCGATGACTAATACCTTTTTCCCATTAGGTATTGCCGTTTTTTTTAAACTAATTGCCGGTTTGGAGATTCTGCCAGTAGTACTTTCAATTAAAACTTCTCCATATCCATCCTCTGGCACAGCGGTGATCACTGTCCCTGTTCGACCTCTTAAGTCACTTTCCTTATAAACCAGTGATTCTTCAGCATTCGATATCGGAATCAGAACGAATACATTTAATAAAGTTACTATTATGAGTGCAACCACCGCATTGACAGATGCAATCAAGCCACTGTGAAACGATGAAAAAACTTCTCCTAAATACCCGCCTGCTGAAAAAATGGTTATAAATGAAAAAAATAGCGTGGGATTGAAAATACCATCCATAACCCCCATTAATACATCGCCAAAGAGTAAATATAGAACGGTAACTGCCCCTGAAATAATCAGCGCGTAAAGATAGATTGTTTCTAATGGGTATCCAAATAACTCCATCATTCTTCTTCCCTTTTATTCCGGCGTAATTTTTCGCAAAAAGCTTTATGTTTTTTGGGGGAATTTCACGCTCCTTAAGAATGAAAAAAATGTCACCTTATAAATACGTTTATTAAGAAAAAAAGTTTCAATAATTCCATATTGTTCCTATTCTCTAATTATAGGAGAATCCCTGTTACTGTAGCGGGTAAACATAAAATTCATATCGTTTATGGACACAATTTTTCCAAATTTATTGCTATTTTCCCATGTCAGATATGCTCAAGGTTATTAAGGAAGTTAGCTAATGTTTATCAATAACAAAGTATTTATTCCTTAACTTTTTAATGTAAAATGTATAGGAGCGAGCAAATAAGAAAACGGGGGAAAAACAGTGTTGAATTTGTATCTTACCAGACATGGGCAAACAGAGTGGAATATTCAAAAAAGGCTGCAGGGTTGGGGTAACTCTGCCTTAACCAAACAAGGAATCCAAAATGCGGTAGCATTGGGTGAAAAACTAAAAGAAGTTCGTTTTGATGCCGTTTATTCAAGCACCAGTAATCGAACCATCGAAACAGCAAAATTAATTATTGGGGAAAAGCAGCTTCACATTAATACAGATGAAAATCTTAGAGAGATGGGCTTAGGAGAATGGGAAGGTAAAACCCATCAAGAAATTAAGGAAAGACATCCAGAGCAATTTATTAACTTCTGGGAAAATCCTGTGGATTATCAACCTGTTGGCGGTGAAACATTCCATGATTTATCAGTACGAGCGATGTCGGTACTGAACAAGATCATCTCCTCTCATACAACCGGAAATATATTAATTGTTACCCATACAGTGGTCTTAAAATCTTTACTTATGCAAGTAAAAGGGAACACACTCGCGGATTTATGGGAACCACCGTACATCCACGATACTAGCCTTACGATCCTTGAGTGCAAAGAAGGCGACCTTAAGGTAATGCTGGAGGGGGACATTTCCCATCTGGATCAGGCAATAAAAGTATAAGATAATTCACCGCATTAAAGCAGCGGGGGACAGTCCCCCGCTGCTTTAATGCGGTGAATTTTAATTGACTATTATCAAAATATATATTATTATCAAAAGTGATAATAATGTACTTTGAATCATTTACTATCCGAATTTTTTTACACTATCATTATCATTATTGATAATAATAAAAAGATTGGAGGTCAAATATATGAAAATGTCTAAAACAAAACTAATTTTGCACCCGGTACGAATGAAAATTATCCAATCGCTTATAAATGGGAAAAAATTTACCGTCAATCAAATTGCTGAACGGGTGAAGGATGTTCCGCAAGCCACGTTATATCGTCAGCTTAACACATTACTTGAAGCTGACTTAATTGAAGTCGTTCAAGAAAACCAGGTTAGGGGTACGATTGAAAAGGTTTATGCTTTAAAAGAACAATCAGTTCATTCTATGGAAGAGTTTCTCAGCCTAAACAAAGAAGAACACTTAGAACTATTTTTAACGTTTACAACTGAACTTGTCGGTCAATTCGAGAATTATTTGGCTCAAGACGATATTGATTTAGTAAAAGACGGGGCTGGATATCGTATTGCCAAGCTTTATTTAACTGACCTAGAATATTTAGATTTAGTAAAAGGGATCGGTTCACTTATTCAAAAGGCTTCCTTAAACGAGCCTTCACCAGAACGTAAAGCTAAAAATATTGCCACTATTATTATTCCTGAATAAACACTATGGGGGTGTCTATCATGCTCGAAACAGAAATCATGATTAAAAGCGATAACCCAATATACGGTTCACTGACCATTCCAGCAGAAAAGGGAACCTTTCCGGCTGTTCTTATTATCGCGGGATCAGGACCTCTCGATCGCAATGGAAACGACCGTAAAGGAAAATTCCAAACCAATTTATACAGGGATTTAGCCCATTATATGGCGAAGCTAGGATTCGTCACTTTACGTTACGACAAAATTGGTACAGGAAAAAGAGATGGAGATTTATTAACAGTCGGTTTATCAGATTTAGTTGCGGATGCTAAGCTCGCATTCTCCTTCCTACTGTCCCATCCAAATGTCGATAAAGAGAAGGTAATAGTCTGTGGACATAGCGAAGGAACCATTATTGCAACGGCTATAGCAGAAACAATGAACCCTGCTGGTTTAATGTTATTGGCAGGCGGCGTTGATAATTTAATAGAGGCACTCGCAAAGCAGCGCCAGCTTGCCTATAAAGAACTATTAGCACAGCCAGGCTTTCAAGGCTGGCTTAACCGTAAACTAAAAGTGGATATTAAGGGAGAAAAGCAGACCCAAAACTTGATGAATAAAATGATTAACTCTGATATGGACGTTATTAAGTTCCAGTTGTTTTTTAAACAACCGGCAAAATACTTCCGTGAGCACAACCAATATAATGTTCGAGCTGCTTTAAAAAATGTTTCCTGCCCAGTTTTTGCTATACAGGGAGATAAAGACCCGCTAGTAGATAATCAAGCTTTAACCGAATTAGCCGATTTGGTACAAGGAAATTATGAATATCATATTATTCCTGACATGGAGCATGGTTTAAAAAACCAACCAGAACCGAAAAACATTTTAAACCATAAGAAACTTTTTAAGAAAACCTTAAATCGTCCGTTTAAGGAAGAAGCACTAGAAAAAATCACCACTTGGCTCGCAAATAATTTCCTAGGTGAAAAAACTGCTAAATAGAAATAACTTGCCTCCAAAAAATCTGGGTCAAACAAACTTGGCTCTAAATTTTAAAAAAACTGGCCCTTATTATAAGGGCCAGTTTTTCTTCTAATAATGCGTCTATTAACAGCTACTTCCACCAATCAAAGCGAAGCCATTGTTTTCTTTGTAGTACTCAAGTACTAAATCATTTGTGTAGTCTACTATATTTCCTGCAAATGCTACTTGAATTTGGTTGATTACCTTAATCATATCCTGCTCTTGAGGCTCATCCAGAGACACTCCAATTTGTGGCCCGCCTCAGCCATACCCGCCGAAATATAAACGAATTCCAGCAGCTTTTTTAGCTTCTAATACTTGAATTAATTGATCGCGTGCTTGATCGGTAATTTGCATATTTTTCATTCCCCTCAAATATAAACAAAAGATAATAATGTTCTATTTTTGTATTATATACCATAAGGGGTATAACGAAAAGTATTTTGCTTCAATCCAAAGTTTCTTGGTAAACCAATTTTTACCATGACACTGTGGTTTCCATATGAAGTTAACATTTCTTATCGCATAATTTAGTACTATAGTCGATGATGGTTTGGAGAATTAAAGACTGATGTGAGGCATAGTATATGGAGGACTTCCTGCTTCTGCATTGTGAAGTGATACAAAAGATGTAGACGTTAAGCCGTGGTCCACCTCGTCAAAGCTGTTAAGATGAACGAAGTTGTGATCGAAGCTTTCTATTATCTGTTCACCCTTTGAAGTAAATGGGTTACTCAATAATTGCTTTATTCTAGAAACAACATCACGTGGGCTAAAAGGCATTAACATATATTCGTTTGCACCCATCTCAAAGCTGCGTTTTTGTATATCATCTCCACACAAGGCTGAAATCATCAGAACCGGGGTCATTTTGGTTCTCCTAATCTCTTTGAGAACCATTAATCCATCTTTACGAGGCAACAAAACATCGATAATAATTGCATCAAACTGATCCACTAATGCACGAACTAAACCCGTTTCCCCATTATCATCAATATCAATCTGGAAGAATTCCCTCTCTAAATACATCTTTAATAAATTGCTCATCCTACATTCATCTTCAATAATGAGTATTTTTTTTTGCATGTTTATCCTCCTTTTCTTCACCGATAAAGGGCAAAAAGATAAACCGGGTTAATGGACCACCTTACTTGTATTAATGAATACCATCCATTTCTCTTATCTCCATTTTGTTATCGGATTTTCCTTTATATAGTTCCTGAAATTCATAGATTAAAAGATCTAATTCTTGACTGCATTTCACAACATTATTACTGGATAATTCATTGCTAGCGGCTAAATTGATTAGCTCGCTTCTCTTGATTTTGATTAAATTTAATAATCTCTCATTTGAACTTTGCAAGCAGATATTTACCATTTTTCTATACCTCCCATTTTCACTATCATTATGTTGCTTTCTACTTTTATTATGAAAAAATATGATAGAATAATAAATCCCCTTCTATTCTTATTTTTGTCGAAATTTAGAAAGTAGGAGTATATTCCTATTTTTAATAAAATAGCAATATTCAAAAAAATAAACCCGAGAACGTTTTTAGGAAACATCCTCAGGCAGAAAACCCATTTGATAGATTTTTGCAATAGCTTGTGATCGGTCATTAACGGCCAGCTTTTGAAAGATATTTGTCATATGATTTTTTACGGTATGTTCACTAATAAATAGACTTTCGGCAATGGTTCGATTATTTTTGCCCTCAAGAACCAGTTTAACAACATCCATTTCCCGCTTTGATAAATTTAGATTTCTGCTTATATTCGGCTCAATAGTATTTGGTCTGAGGCGATTAAGTGAAACTTCTAGTTCATTAACATTAGAGTAGGAGAGATACGTAATAAAATCATTTAATAAGTCAGGATTGATTCCGTTGATTTTTGATAAAGCATCGTTATTTTCTTCAGAATTAATATAGCTCCATACTATTGTTAAAACCTGAACATTTATCGATGCCTGTGATATTTCTATTTGGCTGTTTACTACTAATCTATACTCCCGGAGGATATCGATAATCTGTTCATTACTGATTTTTTCCTTTAAAAATTGCTCATCATACAAAATAAAATAACAAGAATATTTTACTGCCAGGGTATTAAGTTGTCCTTGGGCTAAGTAATCGCTAAACCCTTTAATAATATCCCTTGCTTTCGAAGCTTTTCGATAATGCTCAGGATCAATATATTCTTGGAGATCGACTAATAAATCAATCACCGTCTGCTCCATTTCCACCTTATTTGAAGCTTCTAGAAGGTGGATCGCTAAGCCTCCTGCAATCGTAAGGCTATTAAGAAAAGAACGCTCATCTTCTTCGAGCATAATGTCTGTTAACCCGATACAAAGATAGCCGAAATGATGATCGCGATAAGCAATCGGAAATTCTAATACTTTGTCAAACCAACTTGTCGCATATTCTAATGGTTGATGTGGAATTCCCTGCCGGTTCTGTCCGTCGAGATAATACCGATTTGAAATATCATTAGAATATTGATCAATTTGTGTGGAGGTTAGTCCCCGAGAAAAAATCTCAAACGAATTTCGAGCCGGTTGGTCTAAAATAACGGCAACAAACGGTCCTCTGAAAAGATTGATGCTCATATCCAACATAATGAATAAAATTCTTTTTAAATCTTGAACAGCAATCATAACCTGAAATATTTCATTTAATGCCGTTATTTTTAATAAATTGTTCTTAGCTTGCTCCTGCCAAGATCGCTTATTTTCAATAACTTTTATCAATAAAGAAGTCACTTTACCTTCCCTGCTTACTTCCTTTTCAATGTGATCAAATACGCAGCTACCTCCGAAAAATACCCCCGCCACTTCTTGATCCTGGATGATCGGAAAACAGAAGATCGATTTCGGATAAATACCCCTTTGGTGAAAAAATTTATTCCGCGGGTCCCAGTCAGTGTGGTCCCAAAACCTTGCTGTTCGGGTTGCAGCTGCTTGACCTAAAATCCCTTCTCCGGTTGAAAAAATCGTTCCTTTTAGTGAGTTATCAAATGAAAGAATGCTGTCTTCAATTATAAATTCATCTTGTCCTTTTTTTCTTGCGTAGCCCACAAAATCCACTTTGTTATTTTCATAAAAAAACCGTTGGAGCACCGTTGTAATTTTAATATCATCAACCGATATAAGTTGAAGAATTTCATTTAGGTTTTCCTCTTGTTCTGCAAGATGTTGTTTTAATTTCTGAGTTGAAAGCCGTTCATACAGGATATCGGTCATTTTTTTTATTTTATTCATCTTTGCCTGAATTTCATCTGGGGTATGTTCTTTAATGAAAGACAGAATGGTCTTGGCCTTTTCTGGATCATTGAACATTTTTTCCAAATAGGTTTCAACAGAGTGCTTAGTAGAATGCTCAAGTATACATCCTGCAAAAACAAAAAACTCAATTTGGCCTTGAAGATAGATGGGACAAATGATTACTTTAATCCCTGGTAATTCATCATAAACAATCGGCCCATTAATTTTTGAAAAATCACCTGCCCGTTGTGTTAAAACTTCTGCAAGCGTTTCTTTTTCATAAAATAACCGGAATATATCGGGTTCACCCGCGATTGGTGTAACGAGCTTGCCTTCTTTATTTGTCATAACGCAATTTAACTTCGTTAATGACGCATAGACATTAAGGACATCACGACAGTATTCTAAATCGGGACCTAGCATGGCACTCGCCTCTTACTATAATAGTCAGGTTCTATATAACGATAAATGGCTTGATCGCCTTCACCAATCATTTCCAGGACGGAAATGGACATAAGGTGTTTGATGGCGAGTTTGATATCCTCGGGATTTCTTCCTAGACGTAAGGCGATACCATTCAGCGTTTCAAAAGTATAGGGGTTTTCTTGAAAGAAAAGAGTACATTCAATTTGCAATGACATATTCATATTTGACGTCCTCTCTATACTAACCGGATAAATGGTTTTGTCTTAATGTTTTCTACTAATAATGGGTAGGAAATATTCCCCTGGGGTGACTTTATCAATTGTAAATATTGATAACTGCCATCTACCCATGTTTTTATCACTCCATGTGAGGTTCGTTCAAGAAAACTGGCAGTTTGACCCCCGATTTCCGTAAAATTCGATAAGGCTATCATGGTCATCCCTGCTGAACTAATCGCTGATACTTGTTCAGCAAAATAATGTTCGAGAAACTCTTTTCCCCTTTGGGAAACGATGGTATTTAAGTCATAATAGATAAACCACTTTTCCCCCTTTCGAAGGGTTGTGGAAACAATCGGGCTTAATTTCTCTCCAATTATCGTTTTAAATTCTTCGTTTCTAATCTTTGAGACTTTCATAACAGATTTTTCGTATCCTTTTGGAAGCTCACGATCATAATGATCGATAAACAACACCTTTCCCTTTTTAACATAATCATCTAAATCTACTCCAAATAATTGGTAGTATTGTCGCAAATTAAATAGATTCATTAAATTTGATAATAGTAGAATGACATTCTCGCCAGCCAAAAGCCGGTTCGTGATAATCGAGGCTAGAAGGTATTTATAGTTCGCTTTACTATTTGTATCGAGCAAAAAACACGTCCCGTTTGGAATTCCGCCTGAGAGGAGCTCGTCCAATTTCGTTATCCCTGTATCGCTGTAAAGTTCCCTTCTTAATAGGGCTTTATCTTCTACGAGAGATAAAGCTGGAACTAAATGAATTCCCTGTCCCTCAATACGATAAATGTGTTCCCCTTCTTTAAAACGGCAGCCCCTCATCTTTAATACTTCCAACGTTCTTTTCCTGAAATCATTCATGTGATCCTTTAACGAAAGTCTCAAAACCCCATCAACTAGATAATTCACGAATGGAACATCGCCTTGACCAGATGAATTAGACTCTTGAATGAAAATTGAAGTGATATTAAATTTTCTAAGAATGTTTCTTATCGTATAAATTGTTTTTCGGCTTTGCATTAAATCGATTGATCCAAATTGGAACAAACTGATGCTGTCTATGACAATCCGCTTGCAATCTATTTCATTAATCATTTGTTCAATCAACCCATTTGGCTTCTCCATTTGTTCAATCAAAACCTCTGGTGACAGACAAATAACCCGCAATTTGTTTTGTTGTTCAAGCTTTCTTAAGTCCCAGCCAAAATCCAGCAACTCACTATATAGCTGATGAGGTAACTCTTCAAACGTAATAAAGATACCCGCTTCATCCTCATCGACAACCCCATGGTATAGAAATTGCATGCCAAGAATGGTTTTTCCTGTTCCAGGTAATCCCTCAACTAAAACAGTAGAACCAGTTGGAAATCCCCCATTTAAGAGTTGGTCCAATCCAGCAATTCCACTTAAGGTCCTAGTATTCATATACGCATTCATCTCCTCTTGAATTGGTAGTTTTATTATGTCAGCACGATGAATAAGCACCATGAAGATAGTGTTAAACCCTTATCTTTATTATGACAAAATATTTTTAAAACCGAAAGACATTCGACAAAAATAGACGAAAACACCCCGTTTTTAACGCACTAAAGGAGTGGGGGACAGTCCCCCACTCCTTTAATGCAGGAAAGTATATGATTTTGTGCTTGAATGGAAATCGAAAAAATTGGAAAAATTAAACACATCCTGACAAGAACCGCTGTGAATATTTTAGTAAATGTTATTTCTAAACTTGAAAACAGTTATTAAAACGAATATTATTATTATTGCACTAAAATATTGTTCGTATTTTTTGGAGGAACTTCTATGTTTAAGCTGAAAGAACACAACACAAATCCTAAAACTGAAATAATGGCTGGAATCACGACCTTTTTCACAATGGTTTATATTGTGGTCGTAAACCCGGTTATCCTTGCTGATGCAGGTGTACCTTTTGAACAAGTGTTTACTGCTACAATCATTGCTGCGGTTATCGGTACGCTTTGGATGGGGCTGTTCGCAAATTATCCAATTGCCATTGCCCCTGGTATGGGACTTAACGCTTACTTTGCCTATTCAGTCGTCGGCGGACACCAAGATATTACCTATGAAACTGCCTTTGCAGCTGTTTTTGTAGCTGGACTTATCTTTGTGGCACTGTCATTAACTCCTTTTCGGGAAAAGTTAATTGAGGCCATTCCGGAAAACCTAAAACATGGGATTACAGCTGGAATTGGATTATTTATTGCGTTTATCGGTTTACGTCTTACCGGGATTATAACGGATCACCCTTCTAACCTTGTTGCGCTTGGAGATCTCCATTCTCCTTCGGCAGTTCTTGCACTAGTAGGACTTGCTATTACTCTTGTAATGATGACGCTTGGGATTAACGGTGCATTGTTTTTTGGAATGGTTATTACCGGTTTTATTGCATTCTTTACTGGAAACCTGTCATTTGAGCAGGGATTCATGTCGTTGCCATCTCTTCCAAATGGACTTATCGTTGGGAACCCATTAACAGCGTTTGGCGACGTGATTCAGCATAGCCTTTATGCGGTAGTCTTTTCGTTTATTCTTGTTACCATTTTTGACACTACCGGAACGATGATCGGTGTTGCTAACCAAGCTGGCCTTATGAAGGGGAAGTCCCTGCCACGAGCTCGCGAGGCTTTGTTATCAGATTCTATCGCAACGGCTGTGGGTGCTATGTTCGGTACAAGCCCGACAACAGCATATATTGAATCGTCTTCAGGTGTTGCTGCTGGAGGAAGAACAGGCTTAACCGCTGTTACAGTTGCGATTTTATTTATTCTATCTGCCTTCTTTGGCCCGCTTGTTGGCGCTGTTTCTGGATTATCTGCGATAACAGCACCTGCGCTCATTATCGTTGGCAGCCTAATGATGGGCAGTATCTCAAAGATTAGTTGGGACGAGCTTGATGAAGCATTTCCGGCATTCCTAATTATTCTTAGCATGCCGCTTACTTCAAGTATCGCAACCGGGATCGCACTTGGCTTTATCAGCTATCCGCTCTTAAAGCTAGTCAAGGGAAGATGGAGAGAAGTTCATCCACTCCTTTACGTATTTGCTGTCCTATTCTTTTTCCAATTAGCCTTTCTGCCACATTAATAATAGTTTGGGTTATTAACACGTTAAAGCGGTGGGGGACTGTCCCCCACCGCTTTACTGTGGTAAACTTCGATTTGTTTTTTGTTGTGTTAGATAACTCCCAACCACAAACCCTACTAAGGAAATCAGAATCGGCAGAACTACCGTGTGGACCCCGAATGCATTAGGGTAAAGTCGATCTAATAGAATATAGGAACCCATTCCTACTATCATTGAAGTCAACGCCCCATATTTATTTCCCTTACCCCAATACAACCCGAAGATAACCGGCCAGATAAAAACCGACTCCAGTCCACCAAAAGAAAATAAATTAAGCCAAACAATTAAATCTGGTGGATTTAACGCAAAAAGAATCACAAAGATCCCAACTGCAGCAGTTACACCATAACTTACCTTCTTAATATGATCGATATCCGCATCCGGCTTAATATAATTCAAATAAACATCCTTAACAATTGTTGAACCAACTAGAATAAGCAAAGCATCCACTGTAGACATTATGGCAGCCATTGGAGCAGCAAGAACAATGCCGGCAATATATGGAGGCAGGACTTTCATAGACAACAAAGGCATCACCTTATCACCGATTTCAACCCCAGGTAGAACAGGCCGTGCAAATGCACCAATTAGATGCATTCCGAGCATAATAAATCCTACCACAATCGTACCGATTATAATGGCACTGTGCATCGCCTTTGAATTTTTATACGACATTGCTCGTACCGTAATTTGCGGAAGACCGACAACTCCTATTCCTACTAAAATCCAGAAAGAAGAAACATAGGCAGGAGTTAGATTACCTGCTGCACCAAATGGACTAATTAAATTAGGATTCTCTGCCGCTAAGCTAGAAATGATTTTAGGAATCCCCCCTCCTGCGATAATGGTTGCAACCAAAAGAATAAGTGTTCCTACGACCATTACAACACCTTGTACAGCATCTGTGATCGCCACTGCCCGAAAACCGCCAACAATAACAAACACAAGAACCGAGCCTACAAAGATCAATAAAGCCATACCATAAGACAATCCAGTTAAAGACTCTACCAACCTAGCTCCGCCAATCCATTGAGCTGTCATCGAGGAAAAAAGAAAAATAATAATACTAACTGCAGAAATTAACACGACTGCCTTACTTTTGTACCGCTCTTTCAAAAAATCAATTAAGGTAATCGCTTCGTACTGCCGTGCTATGATGGCAAACTTCTTTCCAAGTACCATCAACGTAAAATACCCTGTTGCTAGCTGGGCCATCGCTAGAAAAACCCATCCCAATCCTTGTGTATAGGCAACACCTGGACCTCCAATAAAACTGCCAGCACTTCCATACGTAGCTACCATTGTCATTGCCAAAATAAACCCGCCCAATTGACGCTCTCCCAGAAAATATTCTTTAATGAAAGAATCCGACTGGACCACATATTTATTGGACCAAATTCCTACTGAAAATATGATCATTAAAAAAATAAGCAAAGGTGTAATAACTGCCCAGTTCATTTCAAGTCTCCCTCCTCATCCTCAAAGGGAACTTCTTTAAATAAAAATTTAACTGTAATGCTGACCAGAATAATCATGACGATTAATCCGATAATACAGCTGTAAAAAAACCATGCTGGAAAACCAAAGATATATGTATAGTTTTCAACCTTTTCCGAGCCAAGTCCATAACCAAAACCAAACCACCAGAAAAAATTAATTAACACAAGGATAACTCCAATCAGAGCTTCCCTATGGGAGATCTTAAACCGTTTGTCAGTCGGTTTGCCTGCTTTCCTCAATTGAATTCCTCCTTTTATATATTATGGTAGGATAATTAGCTTGATTTTGTAAGAGAAAATTCCCAAAAGAAAAAGAACCAATTTTTGGTTCTTGACAATTCCTTCAATCTTACTGCTTTCACATTATTTTCTACCATTTAGGATATTTAATACTACTTTGATTATATGCTTGAAATCTCATAAATTCTATAGTTCAATTCTTATAATGTTTTCTTAAAAACATAACTAACCTTATCATAACCCATTTTTTCTTCATAAAAACGATGAGCATCCTTACGCTGTATTCCCGAAGATAAGGCAACACTCTCATAGTTATTTTCTTTTGCCCAATCTTGAACAAAGGAGAGAAGCTTCTCACCGTACCCATTTGAACGCTTGTTTGTATCCGTAACTAAGTCGCAAACCCAAACAAATCGACCATAATAAAGGGTGATCATCGGTTTAAAACCGATCACTGCCACAACTTCCCCGCCCTCTAGTAAGGCAAAAATTTTATAGCGTTCCATCCTTTGTGCCTCAACAACTAAATCAAGATAAGAATTTTCATCCAAATGCGTTCTTAACTGCTTCATGATTGGGAATGCTTCGATAATTTCACTCTCTGTTTGGAGCTCTTTAATAATTAAAGTAGACAATTTTCATCACCCTATCTGAATGTAATAGTGAACTGAGTTTATCACGTTTCCCTTTATATGGAAATGACTTTTTGTACTAAAAAGCAAAAATGAAAATGGACGAAGATACTGGGAGGCATTTTCGTCCATCTAAAGTGTTCCATTTTATTTTAATAAAGCAGCAAATTGATTTATGGTCGTTCCATAAGAAATACGAACCCGTTGCATAAGCAACAGCTCGTTTTCCTGACCTGTTTCAATAAATTGCCCAGGTTTCGTTGTCGTTGCGTATGTATAATACTTCTTCGTTTCTTCCACAACATGATCATCAAACTTTCCGAATGGGTAAGCAATTGCAAATACAGGCTTCCCGGTTACTTGTTCGATCTTTTCTTTGGCTACTTTAAGCTCTTCTTCAAAATTAACAGTTCTTGGAAGGTCTGCATGTGACATCGTGTGCCCCTGGACGGAGAAAATTCCTGAGTTAACCATTTCCTGAAGATCCGCAGAAGATAGCATACTTGGATTTGTGTCTATCGCTCCAGCAATCATATATTCTGTAGCGGTAGGATGGAAGCTGTCATCCTGCAATTTTTGAAGTACATGAAATGCATTCAAATTATTTTTCATCCCGTCATCAAATGTTACAAACACAGGCTTATTTACCTTATTAATATCGCCCCAACGCTCAAATGTGAGGAGTGTATAGCCATTTTCTTTTAGATACAGCATTTGTTTTTCAAAATTTGCTGGAGTAACATACAAATCCTTCAAGCCATCTCCGTGATAGTCATCGATTGCATGATACATTAGGATCGGCACTTTTTGCTGAAATGTAAACGAAGCTTGAGCCAGAAATTCTTCTTCCCCATTTTCACGGACTATAAATGCTTCTACTTGGTATTCGCCACGCTGCAACTCAAAATCTTTAATATCAAAAAGAAAAGAAAAATCCGCGTCTTTATTTTTTGAAGAAAATAACTTCATTTTCTCTTTTCCATCTGCTGTCCGCCAAATATGGTAGTTTATTTCCGAAACATCCCCCCATAACTCAGTAATTGAAATGTTCGTTTTAGTAGAATTATAGTTTATCAGGCTAGTTGAAATGCGTCCTCTCGGATAAAAATTAGCTTCTTTCTTAACACCGGTAATTTTAAGAGGCTCATCTTCGATTACCTGTGGATATGTAATAGGTTTATCCTCCACTTTCATCTTAGCAACTGCACTATTTAGTCCACAACCAGTTAGTAATAATGAAGAAAGTAGAATAAGTGAAAGTGGTTTAAACATCTTGTCCATCCTTTTTAGGAAAATATTGTCACATGTAAAAATATATCATCGAAAGATAGAACAGAGAATAGGAGATTTTGTCGAATATAAAAATATTAATCTTAAAAATATTCATCATCTCCGATTTCTTTTTCTATATAAAGGCTGTGTTAAAGCTCAGTATTGACTTTTTACACAATGTTGATTGGAGCGGAAGGCGCTTGACTCCTGCGGGAGCAGCGGGACAGGTGAGACCCCACAGGAGCTTTAGCTCCGAGGAGGCTCACCGCCCGCCCCGCGGAAAGCAAAGCGCCTCTCGCTGCAATCAACAGACACGTTTAACACAGCCTAAATAAAAAGTATTATAATATTTACATATAACAATAGAGGAGGAAAATTTTTGTCCAGAAAACTAGAATTAGTTATCTTCGATATGGATGGATTAATGTTTGATACAGAAAGAATTGGCCATGAAGCTTGGGAACGTCTTGCTGAAAAATATCATTTTTCATATACGATCGATATAACAAAACGATATATCGGAAAAAATTTCGATGCAATTGTTAAAGTGTTGAAATCAGAATTCGGGGAAGATGCCCCAGTTGAAAAGTGGCATATGGAATCATGGGATATTAGAAAGCAAATTTATACGGAAAGAGGCACGCTTGGAAAAAAACCAGGACTCGTTGAGCTTCTAACCTACTTAAAGGAACTAAATATTAACCTAGCGGTTGCTTCTTCTAGTAAGCACGCAGATATCATGCACCATATAAATCACGAAGGAATCAGTCACTTTTTTGATTTCGTGATCGGCGGCGATCAAGTAAAAGAAAGCAAGCCAAACCCTGATATATTTTTAGCACCATGTAAAGCCTTAAATGTGGCTCCGGAAAATGCAATGGTTCTTGAGGATTCATATAATGGGTTTTTAGCCGCCCGTTCTGCCGGCATCCCGGTAATTGTTGTACCAGATCTTTTAGATCCAGCAGAGGATGTATTAGAGCATGCCGAGAGAGTTTTTCCAAGTTTACATGAGGTAAAAGCTTATCTAGAAACATTCTTTTGTTTAGTGCCATAGCTGAAACTAGCTATGGTTTTTTTATAGGCTGTGTTAAAGCTTAGTGTTGATTTTTTACACATGTTGATTGGAGCGGAAGACGCTTGACTCCTGCGGGAGCAGCGGGACAGGTGAGACCCCACTGGAACTTTAGCTCCAAGAAGGCTCACCGCCCGCCCCGCGGAAAGCAAACGCCTGAAGCGGAAATCAACAGTCAAGTTTAACACAGCCTTTTTATAAAAAAAAGGGAGGTTCTATGCCCTCCCATTTCCTTTTAACGATATTAAGGATTAACCTTTGTATTAAACACTTGCTTTCCGTCTTTGTACTCTAACACTGTTGCGGACTTAATCGGATTGTGTTTCTTGTCAATAGTGACAATACCAGTTACAAGCGATAAATCCTTTGTTTCTGCTAACGCATCTTTAATTTTAACAGAATCAGTACTTCCAGCACGCTTAATGGCATCTGCTAATAGATAAACTGTATCATAGCCAAGTGCATTGAAAGCATTTGGTAAAGCACCGTCGTTCTGCTCTTTAAATGTCGTTACAAACTTTTGAATCTTTGCATCTGGATCTTCAGAAGAATAGTGGTTTGTGATGAATGTGTTGTTTAGAGCATCAGCACCAGCCAATTCTACTAGCTTCGGAGAATCCCAGCCATCAGCACCCATTAATGGAACTGTAATTCCAGCTTCACGAGCTTGCTTAACAATTAAACCAACTTCCTCATAATAGCCTGGGATGAAAATGAATTCAGGATTCTTTCCTTTAATTCGAGTTAAAGTTGAACGGAAGTCTGTATCTTTTCCTACATAAGCCTCTTCAGCAACGATTTCTCCGCCTGCTTTTTCAAACGTTTCTTTAAAGGATTCAGCTAAACCTTTTGCGTAGTCACTTGCACTATCAGCAAAAATAGCAGCCTTTTTAACCTTTAATTCCTTTGCGGCAAAGTTAGCAGCCACAGTTCCTTGGAACGGGTCAATAAACGAAGTACGGAATACAAAGTCATTTACTTTTCCATCTTCCCCGACTGTTACGTTTGGACTTGTACCTGATGGAGTTAACAGGATTGTTTTTGTATCATTGGCGATTTGGGCTTGGGCTACTGTGTTTCCACTAGTTGCTGCTCCAATAATTGCCGTTACCTTATCTTGGCTAGTTAACTTTATCGCTGTACTTGTTGCTTCCGCTGCCTCTGATTTATTATCTACTTTTACGACTTCAATTTTCTTACCATCAATTCCGCCATCTTTATTAATCTCTTCAATCGCTATATCAATACCCTTTTCGAGTGACTCCCCGTATGAAGCAACCCCACCCGAGAGTTCTAGGTTAATTCCGATTTTAACTGATTTTGAATCACTTCCACCTGTGTTTGAACTTTCTTTAGCCCCAGAACATCCCGCTAGGATTCCAGCTACTAAAGTCGATGCCATAATAACCTTTGCAAATTTTTTCTTCATTTCTGATGCCGCCTCTTTTCTGATTTTTCTGACAAATTGTCGTAATAGATAGCACTGCCTCAAATTAGGAAACAGTCTACCTTATCAATAATTAGTATTTTAAAACAATTCTATAAATTAGTCTAGTATAATTTTTTATATATTATATTATTTCTGAAGATTGTTGTATTTTATTAGATTTAACATTCAAAGTTTAATAAAATGCGATATATAAAGTATCTTAGAATAGAAATGGCGAAGTACCTTTAACACACGCTAATATAAAAAGGCCCTGGATCATCAATAATCCTGGGCCTATCGTCGTTAACCAATATTTTCATATGCTGTCATAGAGCTTGTCTCTGCTTTTTCATCTGTCTTCATGCGCGGAAATCCTGTCAAAATGGCTATAACCGCACAAACGCCAATTAAAACGGGATAATAGGAATAGGGCAAAATACTAATTGGAGAAATTTTCGCAACACCAGCTGCAACCAATAATTGAGCACCATATGGGATTAACCCTTGAATACTACAAGAAACCACGTCAAGAATACTAGCCGATCTTCGTGGATCAATTCCATATTGATCTGCAATATTTTTGGCCAATGGGCCAGCAATAATAATCGAAATCGTATTATTTGCTGTTGAAAGATCCGTCAGCCCAACAAGGCCAGCTATGCCAAATTCTGCACCTTTTTTTGATTTAATATTACGGGTCACACGATCAAGAAGAAAGTCAATTCCTCCATTATGCTGAATGACCGCCACCATACCGGCAATAAGAATAGCAAGGAACGAGGTTTCATACATCCCTGCCATCCCTTCACCTGCTGTTTGGACGATATCCATAAACGTATAACTGCCATCAACAAATCCGATCGCCCCTGCGAACCCTATCCCAATTGCAAGGACAAGGAACACATTGATCCCTGCTAATGCCGTGATTAAAACACAAAGATATGGCAGTATTTTTACCCAATTATAATCATTTTGTGTGATATCGGCTTGTACACCCATTGTTAATATTCCTAGTATGATACAAGTAACAATCGCGGCTGGCAGGACAATGTAAAAGTTTACTTTAAATTTATCCCTCATTTTTGTTCCTTGAGTCCGAACTGCGGCGATCGTCGTATCAGAAATAAATGAAAGGTTGTCGCCAAACATTGCGCCGCCAATTACCGCTGCCATTGAAAGTGCAAGCGAAATATCAGTTTGATCACTTATTCCTACACCAATCGGTGCGAGTGCCACAATTGTGCCCATGCTCGTTCCCATTGATAGAGATATGAAACAAGCGATAATGAACAAACCAACCATTAATAGGTTTTGTGAGACAACTGATAAGGCAAGATTCACAGTTGAATCGACTGCCCCCATTCCTTTAGCCATAGCTGAAAAAGCACCTGCTAATAGAAAAATAAGGACCATTAACATAATGTTTGAATTTCCGGCACCTTTACAAAAGATCTCGACTTTATGATTGAATGATTTCTTCCGATTCATTACAAGCGCAACCGCTGACGAAATCACAATCGCAACAAGGACTGGAAATTTATAAA
This sequence comes from Neobacillus terrisolis, assembly GCF_051233475.1. Taxonomy (NCBI): domain Bacteria; kingdom Bacillati; phylum Bacillota; class Bacilli; order Caryophanales; family Bacillaceae; genus Neobacillus; species Neobacillus terrisolis. The sequence continues at coordinate 77,871 of NZ_JBKFGH010000001.1, forward strand.
AATCTCCAGTCACAACCCCGGAACCAATAAATAAACATAAAAATACTACAAACGGCAATAGCGCCCATGCATTCCCGCGTTTGTTTAAACTCATGATGACCACCTCACAAAAAATTACATTAAAAAAGACCTCTTTCTATCTACGACAAGAGGCCATATATTTTAATACAACATTTTTTCAACAAAACAATACTACAATAATTATTTTTGTACCGCAAGTGAATTTTATAGGGTTGCTGTTCCCTCACACGCATGCCAAATTATGAATGGTTGGTTAGCCTAGAAAACGCAACTTTGCATATTCAAATGGTATAATTTAGATGATTAAATAATTGATTACAGCTAAAGATCCACATTCATAATTTTGAAAACTTCCGAGAATTAACATATTTTATATAAGAATCTTTCGGAAGACCCTTATTTGGAGGAGAAAAACATGATGTTGGTTGATCGTTATGTTGATGCTGTAATGAATCGTTTGCCAAAAGCTGACCGAGAGGACGCTCAGAAAAGACTACGCGAAAAAATAACAGCCAGGCTTTCTGAAAACCCATCGGAGGACGAGATCAAAACAGTCCTTGAGGAACTGGGAAATCCAGCTATTGTCGCCGATGAATATCGAAAGGTCAAACGCTATTTGATCGGACCTGCACTTTATGATCGATATCTTTCTGTCCTTAAAATAGTCATGATGATTGTTCCGATTGTTTCAGCAATGATCGCTTTATTAGAAAAATTAATGGAAACCACTGTTGCAACAGGATTAGTAAATTTCTTGATTGAAACATTTGCCGATATGGTTTCCTCTGCCTTCCAAGGTGCTGCTCAGGCCTTCCTTTGGGTTACGCTCGGATTTGTCATCATGGAAAGACAAGGAATAAGTGAAGAAATTTTCTCAAAAGCGAAGCAAAAATGGTCCATTGAAGACTTAAAGAAGGGATCAGCTTCTCAGAAGAATAGGATCACTCGCGGGGAAATGATGATCGCGATGTTTTTCACTTTGTTCTTTACTGCCATCATTTGTTTTAAACCGGAACTTATCGGCTGGTATACGTTAAAAAATGAAGATTTTATCCTCGTTGAGCCAGTATTTGTGACGGAACGTCTCAACGATTTTCTGCCTGCTATCGTTTTCCTAGCCTTAATTCAATTTGGTATACACGTTTATAAGTTTATTAAAAAACGTTGGAGCTTTCCGCTTGCTACCATAAATTTTGCTTATAACACTGCAATAAGTGTTTTAGTAACCGTAATGGTCTTAGATAAGTCGCTTATTAATCGTGGTTTTATTGCTCAATTTGCTGAATTAACCAAAACGTCTATGTCACAATGGTCTAAGCTAACTTGGGTGGTGGCTGCAGTGTTTATTTTTGGCTGTACAATCGATAGCATTGTAGGATTTGTAAAAAGTAAAAAATCAGAATAAAAGCACGGGGAGCCAATGATTTTACTTGGCTTCCCGTGCTTTTATTTTTAGAACTTTATGCTGTTAATCCATCCAATTTGTATGGAAAACTCCCTCTTTGTCAATCCGTTGATAAGTGTGGGCACCGAAATAGTCTCGTTGAGCTTGCAACAGGTTTGCCGGCAGGGTTTCAGTACGGTAGCTGTCAAAATATGAAATCGCACTGGCAAATGCCGGGACAGGAATACCACGTTCAATGGCCACTGCAAGAACCTGACGCAACGAGTGCTGGTAACTTTCAACAATTTCTTTAAAGTATGGATCTAATAAAAGATTCGGCAAGGCAGGGTCCCGATCAAAGGCGTCTTTAATCTTTTGCAAAAATTGAGCACGAATAATACAGCCTCCTCGGAAAATCATCGCAATGTCACCGTAGCGCAGATCCCAATCGTATTCCTCTGACGCAACTCTCATTTGGGCAAAACCTTGGGCGTAGGAACAAATCTTGCTTATATAGAGCGCTTTTCGAACGGACTCAATTAGCTCCTCTTTTTTTCCGGCATATGGTTGTGCAGTCGGTCCTTTAAGAACCTTACTTGCTTTTATGCGTTCATCCTTCATTGCCGAAATAAAACGAGCAAACACAGATTCAGTAATAAGCGGCAGCGGTACCCCTAAGTCTAATGCATTTTGACTCGTCCATTTCCCTGTTCCTTTTTGACCTGCGGTATCTAGAATAAGATCAACCATTGGTTTACCTGTTTCTTCATCTATTTTTGTGAAAATATCGGCGGTAATTTCAATTAAATAACTATCTAATTCTCCTTTATTCCACTCAGCAAAGACCTGATGGAACTCCTCAGCCGTTAAGCCAAGAACATTTTTTAAAATGAAATAGGCTTCACATATTAATTGCATATCTCCATACTCAATCCCGTTATGAACCATTTTTACATAATGACCTGCACCGTTTGGACCAATATAGGTACAGCATGGTTCCCCTTCAACTTTTGCTGAAATAGACTCCAATATTGGCCGTACGAGTTCATACGCTTCTTTTTTCCCGCCTGGCATAATCGATGGACCCTTTAATGCTCCTTCCTCCCCGCCGGAAACCCCTGTACCAATAAAGTGGAAACCTGCCGTTGCCAATTCAGTATTCCGCCTAATGGTATCTTTGAAAAAGGTATTCCCACCATCGATCAGAATATCCCCTTCTTCTAGATATGGTTTTAGGGTATCAATTGTTGCATCCGTTGCCGTACCGGCTTGAACCATTAATAAGATTTTACGAGGTTTTTCTAATGCATTTACAAACTCCCCAATGGTCTTGGCACCAATAAAATTCTTGCCCATTGCTTCATTCTTTAAAAACGCTTCTGTTTTATCATAGGATCGATTAAAAACCGCAACGGAATAACCGCGGCTTTCGATATTCAATGCTAAATTTTTTCCCATTACAGCTAAACCAATCACACCTATTTGTTGGTTAGACATCGCCACTACCTTCTTTCTTATCGACTAGTTGTTCCTATTTTTTATTTATTTATGATTCCTTATCCCTATTTTTAGCAATCTGCTTTACTTTGCTGCTTAAACTTTATTCATTCTTCAACACAGTAAAGCGGTGGGGGACTGTCCCCCACCGCTTTACTGTGTTGAAGCTTTTTTTACTATGAACTTCGTTGAATTTGTTACTTCACCAGTATTCTTGTTAAGATGTTCTATTTTCCCATCCACTAACGGAATATCGCTTTCTAAATACCATATGTACATTCCTTCTAGTCCGTATTCCTTCACGATACTAGGTTCTAACATTTGCAGATCTAAGATCTTTGCCTCTTTGTCATTCACCTTAATTAATGTATTTTCTGCATTTTTCGATAGACCATAGACAAAAAAATTGTCATATACTTGATAATCCTCATCATTCTTCATTTCCCCAATTGGGGTTAAACGAATTTCCCCTGTTTTCCAGCCGAAAATTCCCTCATGAAGAAAAGTTACCCCCAACTCCTGTTTATCTTTTATAAAAAAATAGAGGGATTGATCATTTACTTTGTACCCAGGAATTAATAATAAGTTTGGATCAAGACTCAATAATGCTTCCTTTGGTTCAGAAAACGAAATAGCTTTTTCGGTTGAAATCCAATTAAACCCAAAAAATAATAAGATAATTACAATAAAGCTTACTGAAAATTTTGCCTGTAACAGTTTCTTCAAAACCCTTCCCCACCCCAGAAATAATTGTATCTTTGTTTATTGCATCCTAATTAAACTTTCCATTTTCTATAGATAAACATCAAGATGTCATAGCGATATTTATTAACAAAGAAAAACACAATAAAGTAAAGCAATATCCCAAAAACAATTATATTGGTAACCATGCCAATAAAAAATACTTTTGCAACAATAACCCCACCATGAAATATATCGCTCATATTGTGGATATCCCTTATATCAATGGAAAGGAAAGTTTCGCCAACAATTACATTCAAATAAAACATTAACGGAAAAACCCACAGAAAGACTAAACCTCCGAGAAAACCAGCAACAAGATTCCCTTTGCACAACCTGGCAGATAAAACGGAGAGAATTGGACCGAAACCAAAAGTAGGGATAAAATGAATTAATGCGCCAACCGTAAAACCAATTGCAATCCCATGGGCGCTATCATTGATCCTTAACAGTCTTAATATAAGAAATTTTAAATTCCTAAATAATTTTTTAATCATTTGCACCAGCCTAAAGTAAAAATGGTTGATTTTTCAATACTTTCACGAAAATCTAATTCTATTGTTTAGGTTATCATTTTCATAAGAGAGAAGCGAATTTTATTATGAGTTATTTTTAGATAGTGTTAAGATAATACTTAATGGATATGATTTTAATATATTTGATGCAAAAAAATAAGCATTACATTACATATTTTGAAATTGTCACACAAAGGGAAAGAGTTGAGAATATTGCGATTTACAAAGATGATACCAAACATGTTTACACTCGGAAATTTATATTGCGGTTTTTTATCGGTTGGTTTTGCTGCTTACGGTCACTATAAAAATGCAGCCATTTTGATCATTATCGGCATGATGTTAGATAGTATGGATGGCAGATTGGCCCGGATGCTTAATGCAGATTCAGCTTTAGGAAAAGAGTTGGACTCTTTAGCTGATATTGTAACGTTCGGAGTCGCGCCTTCCTTCTTAATGTATTATACTTATTTTTTCCAATTTAAACTGTTGGGACTTGCGGTTGCTGGATTATTTCCATTGTTCGGTGCTTATCGTTTGGCTAGATTTAACATTAGTTCCGATAAGTCTTCACTCAATTACTTTATTGGGGTCCCAATCACAGCTGCTGGCGGAATCATTGCCCTGCTTACGCTATTCGGGGATCGAATTCCGCAAATTGTCACAACTGTTATATTTACTGCGATGTGCTTTTTAATGGTGAGTAAAATTAGAATTCCTAGCTTTAAAGAAATTCCTCTCCCAAAATACGGAACCATCGTCACAATTTTTCTCGGTTGTCTATTATATGTAAGTTATAAAAGTACATATGAACAATTTCCATTTCTTATTTATATTGCAGGACCTTTATATGTTGCCTACTTAGCTTACCGGTTCGTAAAAGGGAAGCATCTGAAAAATGTTGATTAAGCAAAAATAGGACCTCCACCTTGGGTTATTTTACCTTAAGCTGGAGGTCTTCCTTTATTGACTAATTTCTGAAAATAAGATATATTAGTATAATAATATTGTTGCTTTAATACGTAAAAGCGTCTAAGCGTTCAAGGGAAAATAAAATTGTAGATTAATGGAAGGGTCGTTAATGAATGGAGAATAATCAACCAGATTTGAAAAAAGGCTTATTGCCTAGACATGTTCAGTTCATTGCACTTGCCGGTATGATCGGCACAGGAATTTTTAAAGGTAGCGCGGAGACCTTAAATATGGCTGGTCCAAGTGTTGTGGTCGCCTATTTAATTGGTGGGCTATTGCTGTTTATTGTTATGGCGGCTTTAGGCGAAATGGGTTCAGTATATCCGAACTTAAACGTACAGCGCCTCGTTTATAAGGCATTTGGCTATCGGACCAGCTTTATTGTTGGATGGCTTTATTGGATTAACTGGATCCTCGTTGTTACTGTAGAGTTAATTGCGGCAGCAAGCTTTTTACAGTATTGGTATCCTTCCGTACCATTATGGGTTTTCAGTTTATTGTGCGCAGCTTTAATCGTTGGAATTAATTTGTTTGATGTAAAATATTATGGAGAAATGGAGTTCTGGTTCGCTGGAATTAAAATTCTAGCATTAACTCTATTTATTATTCTAGGAACATTTATTTTATTTGGAATTTTCCCAAGTTCCATTCAAAATCCTATCAGTAACATTACTGGCAATGGCGGATTTTTCCCGAATGGTATGGGTGGAATGGTTAGCGCATTATTAGTTGTAATGTTTTCATATGGCGGTGCTGAACTAATTGGGGTTGCTGTATCCGAGACGAAAGATGCAAAACGAGTAATCCCAAAAGTAGTCAAGGGAACTGTCATAAGAGTTATCTTATTTTATGTATTACCGATCCTTATTATTTGCGGACTTATGCCTTGGAACGAAGTTTCCTCTGAGTCTAGTCCTTTTGTACAGGTCTTCGATTTAGCGGGGATTCCTGGAGCCGCTGACGTGATGAATTTTGTGCTTGTAACGGCTGTTCTTTCTGCAGCTAATTCAGGTATTTACGCAACTTCCCGTACATTGTTTGCGATGGCGCAAAGCGGTGAAGCTCCTAAAAGTTTAATGAAAACAACTAAATCTGGTATACCTTTAAATGGAATCATGATTACGACTGTATTTATTTTTGGTGGCGTATTTTTAGCCTATATGACACCTGATCATGTAATTGGTTATCTAATGTCAATTCCCGGATTTACGATTATCTTAATTTGGATGGTTATTTGTGCTGCACAATTGAAACTCCGTCCACATTACAAGGAAATGCCTGATTTCCGGATGAAATGGCACCCATATACGACGGTTTTTGCCCTTATTGGCCTGTCGATCATTTTTGTAGCGTTCCTATTCAATGCAAATAACCTCATCGGTACGATAGTATGTCTAGTTACCGTTACACTCGTAACCATCCTTTCGTTTATTTTTCAAAAGAGCGGTAACCGAGTCGATTCACTTACAAAACAGCAATCAAGAAAAATATCTTAACACTTCACCGCAACGGGGGACTGTCCCCCGTTGCGGTGAAACGGTAAAGTGATGAGGACTTCCTCATCACTTTTTTTGTTTCATGCTCCTTACCTAATGTCCATTCTCCAGCTTTACTAACTGATTCGTAATAGCCTCCTGTTGCTGCTCGGCAACTTCACTTGAAATGACTTCCTCTTTTAATAAGCGCTCGATCGCTTCGTGCTGAGCATATAACGATTGTTTGTGAAGCATCTCTTGCTGCTTAACCTTTAATTCGGGATATTTTTGAAATAGGACATCAATTTCGTTTTTCATATCCAAAAGTTCTTGCTCATATTGTTGGATAAGACCCTTTGTAACATTTTCGGTCATATACAAATCCTTTTTAGTCTTGTTTATTTCATTAATTGCAGACTCTAACCTGTAAGCTTGAGCAATCAATTGTTCATACTCATTAAACCCTTCCTCTTTTTTATTAACTCCTAACCAAGATAAAAGCGGTTTAACGGATAGTCCTTGTATAACAAGCGAAAATAATACTACACTAAAGGCCAGAATTAAGATTTCCTCACGCCCTTCAAAATTTCTTGGCAAACTAAGGACGAGGGCAATGGATAAAGAGCCTTTTAATCCACCCCAATTAATAACATGCTTCCACGAATTCGGGAAATTTTTAATAAAAGATAAACTGAGATACACGGCAATACTTCTAGCCACTAATACGATTACGATCGCAAGAAAAATTAAATTCCATTTATCAGCTACATCGATAATCGTAATTTCTAAACCAACCATTAAAAAGACAAGTGAGTTTGCCAGCAATGCTGTAACATCCCAAAAGTTATTAATATTTAATTTAGTTGTTGGACTCATGCCAATCTTTGCTCCATAATTTCCAAGAACTAAAGCGGCAACAACGACGGCGATGACACCCGATGCATGAACACTTTCAGCGATTAAAAACGAACCATAGAACAGGATAATACTAAAAATAATTTCCAACGGATAGTCATCAAAGAATTTGGTTAGCTTTGAAAATCCGTAGCCAAGTGCTCCTCCAATAATGAGACCAAGTGAGATAACTTTAATAAACTCCCACAAACCATGGCCTGCACCCTCAATTCCGAGTTCCATATATGTAAGAAGATAAAAAGCAGATATTTTAAAAAGGACAACGGCTAAGCCATCATTAAACAAACTTTCACCTTCAATAACAATTGCCAATCGTTTTTTCACACCCACGCTTTTAAAAATGGATAGAACACTGACAGGGTCAGTAGCGCTCATTAGGGCTGCGAATACAAACGCAGCAGGGATAGAAAAATCTAACAGCCAGATTCCAGCAAACCCAATAATAATAAATGATAATAACGTACCACCAAAAGCTAGTGCTATTATTGGTCTTTTATTGTCAACAAGATGCGAAAATGGAAGCTTAAACGCAGCTTCACCTAATAATGCCGGGAGAAACATCGTAATGATCACAAAATTAAACACTTCTCCTTCGGTGATAAATGTTTTTAAAGGCTCCAATACTGGAATATTAACAAGTCCAATGATCGCCCCAATTATTACAAGCGCAATTGGGTAGGGCTGCTTGAATTTTTTAGCAATCGCTGTAATTCCAGCTGCTAGCATAACTAAAATGAGAACAAGTTGAAAAATATGATGTAAGTCTAATTCATACATTTATTTCCCTCCTTCAGTACAAAGTGCACATAAACCATTTTTACAAAAGATTCACAAAAAGACAAACGTTGCTGAAAAAGTGTCTGACCCTTTACATACAGTCTCCCGATAGGTCAGACACTCATTTTTTATTTTATGAAAAATAGTTTATACATTTGAATCGTGATTAATGGCAGGAAGCTTAAGCCGACTACTGTCATATATTGCTTGGTTGTTAGCTCGGCAATTTCAAATACCTGCATAAGCGGTGGAAACCATAATACGAGATTAAGCAAAGCAACCCCTAACAGGACCGCAATCCAAATATATTTATTCGTAAACAAACCAATCTTAAAAATCGACTCTTTCGATCTTGAATTGAAACCATGTAGCAGCCTTGATAGACAAAGGGTTGAAAACGCCATCGTGCTGGCAACAGCTGTATTGTCGGGTGCTAATCCAGCATGGAACGCCAAGATTGTCACAATCCCAATAATCAGTCCTTCAACAATGACTTCTGCTCCAAACGATTTATTCAAAATTGGAACGGTAATATCCCTTGGCTTATCCTTCATCACATTTTTGCTATGCGGCTCAAGCCCAACTGCAATAGCTGGCAGGCTGTCCGTTAACAAGTTGATGAACAACAAATGAACAGGGGCAAACGGAACAGGCAGCGCCCCTAAGGAAGCATATAAGACAGATAGAATTCCGGCCGTATTTCCTGATAAAAGAAACTTAATAGAGTTTTTGATATTGGCAAAGATGCTGCGGCCATTATTAATGGCTTTAACAATCGTGGAAAAATTATCATCGGTCAGAACCATGGAAGCTGCATCCTTGGCGACCTCCGTACCCGTGATCCCCATTGCAACCCCGATATCTGCTTGTTTTAAGGCAGGTGCATCATTCACTCCGTCCCCTGTCATCGCCACAACATTTCCTCGATCCTGCCATGCCCGAACAATCCGAATTTTATGTTCTGGCGATACCCGTGCATAAACGGATAGCGCCGTTACTTTTTCACGCAGGTCCTCATCACTCATGCTTTCAAGCTCTGACCCTTCAATGGCTTCTTGTTCATTTTTTAAAATTCCCGTCTGCTTCGCAATCGCACAAGCCGTTATTTTATGATCTCCCGTGATCATAACAGGTTTGATGCCAGCCCGAATACAGCTCTCTACTGCTGCCAATGATTCGGCACGCGGCGGATCCACCATGGCAATCAAGCCTGCGAAAATCAATTCTGACTCGTCATTAACACTGATTTCAGGACTAGAATCAAGCTCTTTATAAGCAAAACCGAGGACGCGTAATCCCTCTTGAGAAAAATTCCCATACGCATCTTCAATTTCTTGTCTGTGTTTCTCAGAAAGTGACACAACTCCTGTTGAAGTACTAATTCTATTAATCCTTGTTAAAAGTACATCAGGGGCCCCCTTTGTGATCATAAATAATTGATCGTTAACCATGTTTACTGTACTCATTAGCTTACGATCAGAGTCGAACGGTAACTCGCCAATCCGCAAATAGTTTTCCCGGATTACCAACTCATCCAAGTTGTATTCTTCTCCAAGGTTTACCAATGCTACTTCGGTAGGGTCTCCAATTTCTTTATTTTCTATCGTGACGGCATCATTGCAGAGGAGTGCCATCGTTAACAGACGTTTCTCTACCTCATGATCGAACCGCAATTCATTGTGGGCAAGCGCGTTACCGTCAACCCATACCTTTTTGACCGTCATTTTGTTTTCTGTCAATGTCCCTGTTTTATCGGAACAAATAACAGAAATGCTGCCTAGACTTTCAACCGCGTGCAAATGCCTAATAATCGCATTTTCCTTTGCCATTTTCTGCGTACCAAGCGCTAGTACGATTGTGACGATGGAACTTAATGCCTCAGGAATAGCCGCGACTGCCAGCGATACGGCAAACATAAATGAATCAACCACATCTCTTCCTCTGACGATGTCTAGTGCAAAGATGAACATAGACAATACGATGATCATAAAGGCGAGCTTTTTCCCAAAGCTATCTAAATTGACCTGAAGCGGTGTTTTCTTTTCCTTTGCTGTTTCCATCAAGGTTGCTATTCGGCCTATTTCCGTCTTCATCCCTGTTCCTGTAACGAGAACTACAGCCCTTCCATATGTTGCAAAGCTACCGGAAAACACCATATTTTTTTGATCGCCAATCACCATATTCCCTTGAGGAATCGCCTCAGTGAATTTCAGGACACTTTCTGACTCACCCGTCAGTGAACTTTCATTTACTTGCAAGCTGTGACTCTCTAAGATTCGACCATCAGCACTGACAAAATCACCTGCATCCAAATAAAGAATATCTCCGGGAACCAATTCCTTTGAAGGAATCTCCTCTTTTTGTCCATTGCGCATAACTTTTGCTGAAGGTGACGTTAAAGCCTTTAGACTTTTTAACGACTGCTCTGCTTTCATATGCTGAACGGTGCCAAGAATCGCATTTAAAATCACTACAATGAGGATAACAATCGTACTCTCTGCCTTACCAAGGAATGCCGACACCGTTGCCGCTACCAACAAAATGAAAACAAGAAAATCTTTAAACTGGCGAAAAAACACTTGAATAAACGTACTTCTTTCCGCTTCCTCGAGTTCGTTAAAACCGTATGCTTTCCTTCTTTCTTGTATTTCGTCTGTATGTAATCCCTCTTTTGTAACTCCTAATTCTGCCATTGCTTCCTCAGATGTCTGCCTGTAAAATTCACTCATTTTTCTCTCCCCCTTACAAGCCCTCACTACAAACAAAAGACTCTGCAGCGAAAAAAACTTGCTGCAGAGTCTCACTCAACTATACTAGCTTTTCAAAGCCGGGTTAAAGAATAACCGCAATGACGACTTTGAATCCTTTTTAAAAAGTGCCTGGCCGCCCTTCGGCTCATGTTCTTGAGCCAATGAAACCCTGAAGCTAGACACTTATCATAAAAGGCAAGTTACTCCCTCTGGAAATATCGAATTATTCTAACATTAGTATTATTTTATCATAAAATTTCCAGCAAAACTATTTTGGTTATTTTACGATCAATATTTATAAGTTAATCTTCCATCATGATATCAGTCAAATAAGCATAGCCGTTAAACACTTTTACTTTAGCGACAATATCACCTCTTGTAGAAGCCTGTTCCCACTCAAGACCAGTGTTATCTTCTACGAAATACTTATCGATACTATAGTTGATAAACGCCACCTCAACTGCTTCTTTTTGACTAACAGGATTCCAGCTTTTATCAAAATATTGCAGATTCCCTTTTAAAAAGATTCCCTTGCTTGGCTTATGAAGCGATACCTTTGTTGGAGAATATACACTCCCCTCTTTCCCTAATGAAACATACACTTGAGCATTATACATCGTATCTCTTTTATCAAGAATTTCCTGATCAACTAAGTTTAAGGGTACTTCTTCCACTTCAAATCTTAATGATACATAGTCTCCACGAAATGGGTCAGATGGGTCAACAGGGATTGTTTGTAAAAGGATTTCTTCTCCATTGTAAATCGTGTATAGAGGCTTGACTGTCATTCCTAACAGAATAAACACTGGAACTAAGCAAGCTAACAAAAGATACTTTGTCCGTTTACTCATATAGGCTCCCCCCTTTTTTTCGCTGTTTTTCAAAGTAAAAACCGAAGCCCAGCAAGATGAGTCCGCCTATTATAAACACAACAGATTTGTCTAAAAACTCAAGCGAAAGATCGATATAAAAACGGAAAATCATGATGCAAAGGATGATGATGTTGACCAAGCTTCCCTTTTTGATTAAATAAAGAACGAATAGCAAATACACAATCGAGAACGGAATATAAGCCCAATCAAGCGGCCATGATCCTTCAAAAGATAAAAGAAGCGCCGCGCCACAATGGACAAGATGTCCTAAAAAGACAAAGACTTCTCTTATTTTACCTTGGAACAGGATCAAAACGACTCCAATGGCTAAATAGACTAAGCCGTAAATATACTCGACCTCTTGGATTCCATCTGTAAAATAAATAAGAACCGTCCAGATAAATTGCAAACTCAGAATCCCTAAGACAAAGCCGGTCACCCGGAAAAAACCAATTTGATCATTGATTAAATAAATAGCAATCAGCCAGAGGATTACCCAGAAATTGATCATTTCCCCGCCAATAAATGCCCCATCGCCTATGTAAATGGCCATAAAAATCGATGCCGCAAGCAATATCCATTTATCCTTTAATACCCAAGCAAGTGGCATAATCCCCAGAGACCACCAATAAAAGGCAGAACGAAAATCACCGCCTAAATGGAACATTTGCCCAATTAGAAATATTCCTGCTCCGAAAACGATCACTCCAAGGTAATAAAAGCTTTTAGCTGTTTTCGGGAAATGCTTTTCCATCAAATATCCAGTCAGATTACAGCCGATTAATAGAGTTAATATAAACAGGAACTTAAACAGCTTACCCATTTCAGCCCAGTTGCTCGCCACGAAACTTAGAATCCCCGCCCCAATTAGAATCGAACCAACATACAGAAGTGTTTTTGTAAAAGAAAGACGTTTTTCCTCTCCATAGAGATCTTGTATTTCTTTTGATTTTTCTACTGTAAGAACGTCAGCTTCCTGAAGGTATTGCAGCTCGCGTTTCAAAAACTGAAGCTCATGTTTTTTTACAAGACGTTTGGACATATTCTCACTCCTCTCATTTTTCAGTTCATGTTTTAACTTAAGAAATTATCGAAGGATGAAAAATGATTGCTACTATTCTTTTCTTTATTGTAACAATATTTCATTTGAAGAGTTCGATTTTTCTGGATATTTTCACAAAACTTCGGGAGTTTACGATTTTTTTAAGCACGTGATTTCCATCACAATTATCTTTATGCCGATATGTTACATTGTGATTGAGAAATATTATCACTAGTTTTCAAGGTAAGGAACGTCAGGTTTTTATGTTTAAGACTGAAAGACTTCCTTTATCTTTTTTATTAATAAAAATAGCTATTAGATCTTGAATATAAATTTAAAAATACAGAGGAGAATTATCATGAGCGAAATGATCAATAACCGTGAGCTTCCAACTTTAAGCAACACTGAACGCCAAGAGATTTTGAAAAAAATTATTAAAGATTTGCATAATGGAAAAAGCGTTGAAGAAGTAAAAGCGCAATTTGAAGACGCTGTTGGCAGCATTACCGTGGCGGAAATTTCCCAGTTGGAGCAGGCATTAATGGAGGAAGAAGGAATCCCTGTTTCAGAGGTTCAACGTCTTTGTTCTGTCCATGCTGCGATTTTTAAAGGTTCGATTGAAGAGATTCACCGTTCTGATAAGGCTGAAGACCAGCCAGGACACCCTATTCATACCTGGAAGCTAGAAAACAAGGAAATTGATCTGTTGGTCAACTTCAAGCTTCAGTTGCACTTTGAACGATTCCTTAAAGAAGACTCCGAAGAAAATGTGTATAAATTGATTGAGGATTTAAATTTATTGCTCGACATTGATAAGCATTACAGCCGTAAAGAGAATCTTCTTTTCCCTTATTTAGAAAAGTACGGCATTTTTGGACCGACGAAGGTAATGTGGGGTGTGGACGATCATATCCGCGATGGCATTAAATATGTAAAGAAATTATTGGTGAGCTACGATGGGGATAAGCAGAAGATTAACGAGGAGTTTACGTTCGTGATTCGAGAAGTAACCGAAATGATTTTTAAGGAAGAAAATATCTTATTCCCAATGGCCCTTAATACTCTTACAGAAGATGAATGGGTTAAAATCGCTCATGAAAGTGATGAAATTGGCTATTGCTTGACAAGTCCAGCGGGTGTTTGGAAGCCAGAAAGAAAAGCAGTAGAGGGCGATGCGATTTCGGAAGGTTTCATCCGAATGGAAACCGGAATCCTTTCTTTAAAACAATTAGAGCTTATGCTCAATCACCTGCCAGTCGATATTACGTTTATTGATAAAGACGATGTTGTGCGCTACTTCTCACATGGGAAGGAACGGATTTTTGCCCGGACTAAGGCCGTGATTGGCAGAACCGTTCAAAATTGCCACCCGCCACGGAGCGTACACACTGTTGAACAGCTGTTGGCTGATTTTAAAGCAGACCTGAAAGATACCGAAGACTTCTGGATTAAATTCAAAGATAAATATGTATATATCCGCTACTTCGCGGTACGCGATGAGAATGGTGAATATATCGGAACTCTTGAATTCACCCAAAACATCAGCCCAATCCAAGAAATCGACGGGGAAAAACGGATCCTGTCATAACTAAATTTAACACTTTAAAGCAACGGGGGACTGTCCCCCGTTATGATAAAGCAGTAAAGCGCTGGGGGACAGTCCCCCA
>NZ_JBKFGH010000010.1:0-19396 GCF_051233475.1 Neobacillus terrisolis
CCTTTCGGGCGCGCCATTTAAATCGGGAAGTAGCTCAGCTTGGTAGAGCACTTGGTTTGGGACCAAGGGGTCGCAGGTTCGAATCCTGTCTTCCCGACCATGTAAATTATTTAATAATGGGGTCTTAGCTCAGCTGGGAGAGCGCCTGCCTTGCACGCAGGAGGTCAGGGGTTCGATCCCCCTAGACTCCACCATAAACAATCCTTAATAAATTTGGCGGTGTAGCTCAGCTGGCTAGAGCGTACGGTTCATACCCGTAAGGTCGGGGGTTCGATCCCCTCCGCCGCTACCAAATTTATACGGACCTTTAGCTCAGCTGGTTAGAGCAGACGGCTCATAACCGTCCGGTCGTAGGTTCGAGTCCTACAAGGTCCACCATTTAGTATTTATACGCGGAGGAATACCCAAGTCCGGCTGAAGGGATCGGTCTTGAAAACCGACAGGCGGGTTAAACCGCGCGGGGGTTCGAATCCCTCTTCCTCCGCCATATTTATCCTAATAGAATAAATTTTTACCGTCGCGGGGTGGAGCAGCCCGGTAGCTCGTCGGGCTCATAACCCGAAGGTCGCAGGTTCAAATCCTGCCCCCGCAATAAATGGTCCGGTAGTTCAGTTGGTTAGAATGCCTGCCTGTCACGCAGGAGGTCGCGGGTTCGAGTCCCGTCCGGACCGCCATTTATGGCTCAGTAGCTCAGTCGGTAGAGCAAAGGACTGAAAATCCTTGTGTCGGCGGTTCGATTCCGTCCTGAGCCACCTTAATATGATTTTTCTTATTAAAAATTATGGCGATTGTGGCGAAGTGGTTAACGCATCGGATTGTGGTTCCGACATTCGTGGGTTCGATTCCCATCAGTCGCCCCATCAAAATATGCGGGTGTAGTTTAGTGGTAAAACCACAGCCTTCCAAGCTGTTGTTGTGAGTTCGATTCTCATCACCCGCTCCATAATATGGGCCTATAGCTCAGCTGGTTAGAGCGCACGCCTGATAAGCGTGAGGTCGATGGTTCGAGTCCATTTAGGCCCACCATATTTTTGTAATTGTTCCGCAGTAGCTCAGTGGTAGAGCATTCGGCTGTTAACCGAACGGTCGTAGGTTCGAGTCCTACCTGCGGAGCCATTTATTTGGGGAAGTACTCAAGAGGCTGAAGAGGCGCCCCTGCTAAGGGTGTAGGTCGGGTAACCGGCGCGAGGGTTCAAATCCCTCCTTCTCCGCCAGATAAAGTTTGGCCCCTTGGTCAAGCGGTTAAGACACCGCCCTTTCACGGCGGTAACACGGGTTCGAATCCCGTAGGGGTCATATAAAAAAGCTATTAACCTAAGGTTAATAGCTTTTTTATTGTTAGTTTTGTTAGGAATGTTTAATAGGAAAGCAAGCTGAAATATTAAGAATTCTCTTCTAGCTTGATCCTGCTCTTTCCTCCATCTCTCAGTACCTACTCCGATATTTACCCTTTTCCCAGTCTATTAACACACTTGCTTTTTAACAGCCTCTCATTTAATAATACATAACAATTTACTTTTCTGAAATAATATATATCCTCCTAAATACCTAGTAAAAATCTCCTCTGTGCTTTTCTTATTACAAAATCATCTGCTAACAGCTAAAAACAAATAAAGACCAATTTCCTCTATATGTAATTTACATATATTTGCTGTTATAATCATTCATTAATTTCTGTTTCTATTAATTGAGCCTACTCCTGTCTAACTTCGAAAGGATTAAAAAATACCTATTTCACAAAAAATACTTTCTGATATATTTAGTTTTATTTTGTCGTAATCACGAGAATTTACTGTCGAATGATGATGGAACACAGTGAATATTCCCGTTGTGTATCACATATTAACTAAAACTGTCTTAATATTTGGAAAAGTATTGATAGGATAATATTATTTAACCATGTATATTACTAGATAGGCCAAGAAAAAAGAGTGGCGGGGTGTCTTATGACTGTGAAAACATTTTTACCAACAGAATTTGAGTTGTATCTTTTTCACGAAGGTAGGCTATTTGAAAGCTACCAATTATTTGGTGCACACATTTATGAAGAGGAGAATCGCTCATATACTAGATTCAGTGTTTGGGCACCTCATGCAAGGTCAATTAATCTTGTAGGTGATTTTAATAATTGGAATGGAAAGGGGTATTCCTTTCATAAAGTAAATAAAGAGGGTGTGTGGGTACTTGTACTGGAAGGGAACCTTGAGGGAAATCTTTATAAGTATGAAATTATTTCACAATCAGGGGAGAAGTCGTTAAAAACAGATCCGTACGGTTTTTATTCTGAATTAAGGCCACTGACTGCATCCGTTGTGTATAGCCTAGAAGGCTATAAATGGAACGATCAAGGATGGAAAAGGAAAAAGGCCAGAAAAAGTAATGAAACTGAACCTATGGTGATTTATGAGGTCCATGCAGGATCTTGGAAGAAGAAACAGGATGGCAGTTTCCTGAACTACAGAGAACTTGCTGATGAGTTAATTCCCTACATTCTTGAAGGGGGATTTACCCATGTCGAGTTATTGCCGTTGGTTGAACACCCGCTCGATGCCTCTTGGGGATATCAAGGAGTCGGTTACTACTCACTAACAAGCCGCTACGGAACTCCACAAGATTTTATGTATTTTGTTGATCAATGCCACCAGCATGGTGTTGGTGTAATTCTAGATTGGGTTCCAGGTCACTTTTGTAAAGATGCTCATGGTCTCTATTGCTTTGACGGGGATTTTACCTATGAATATAAGGAAAAGAATGATCGCGAGAATCACGTCTGGGGCACAGCCAATTTTGATTTAGGGAAGAAGGAAGTCCAAAGCTTCTTAATCTCAAATGCTTTATTTTGGATGAAGTATTACCATATTGATGGATTCCGTGTCGATGCCGTATCTAACATTATATTCTGGCCTAACTCCAATGGAGAACATGTAAATACATTTGGATTAGATTTTTTAAGAAATCTAAATCAGGTTGTTCATGAGCATGATTCTACTGTGCTTATGATTGCGGAAGATTCAACGGATTGGCCACAAGTAACTGTGCCGGTTGAGCATGGTGGACTTGGCTTCAGCTACAAATGGAATATGGGTTGGATGAATGACATGTTGACCTACATGGAAACAGAGCCCCAGTACCGTTCTTCAGAGCATAATAAGGTTACTTTCTCATTTTTATACGCCTTTTCTGAAAACTTCATTCTCCCTTTCTCTCATGATGAAGTTGTTCATGGGAAAAAATCACTTCTAAATAAAATGCCAGGAGATTACTGGAGGAAATTTGCACAATTACGATTGCTATTAGGCTATATGATGGCCCATCCAGGAAAAAAATTGCTGTTTATGGGAACTGAATTTGGTCAGTTTGCAGAGTGGAAAGATAAGGAAGAGCTTGATTGGAATTTATTCGATTATGAAATGCATCAAAAAATGGATGCGTACTGCAAGCAGTTATTAAAGATTTATAAGCGTTCCAAGCCGTTATATGAGCTTGATCATACTTACGAGGGCTTTGAATGGATTGATGTAAATAACAGTGAGCAATCTATTTTTTCGTTCATTAGAAAGGGTTCTAGCCCTGATGATTTTTTAATTATCGTTTGTAACTTTAGTGAGTCAACGTACGAAACTTATAAAGTTGGAGTGCCAAAGGAAGGTTCTTATCGTGAAATTTTAAACAGTGACGCTGCTATTTATGGTGGTGCCAATAATCATAACAAGAAAGTTTTAAAAACAGTTGCTGAGCCGTATCATGGAAAACCACACCACGTGGAAATGACGATTCCGCCTTTTGGAATTACTGTGTTGCGTCCTGTAAAACAACGAAAGGAGCTTGGGGAAAATGGGAAAGAAAAAGTGCGTCGCCATGCTATTGGCAGGAGGAAAGGGAAGCAGGCTTAATTCTTTAACAAAGGATATTGCCAAACCTGCTGTACCGTTTGGAGGAAAGTATCGTATCATTGATTTCACTCTAAGTAATTGTACAAATTCTGGTATTGATACCGTTGGTGTATTGACCCAATATCAGCCACTTTTATTAAATTCATATATCGGCATTGGTAGCGCATGGGATCTGGATCGCAGGAATGGTGGCGTTACCGTCCTTCCGCCTTACGCTGAAACCTCAGAAGTAAAATGGTATTCAGGTACAGCAAGTGCGATATATCAAAATATAAATTATTTAATGCAGTATGCTCCCGAATACGTTTTAATCCTGTCCGGTGATCATATTTACAAAATGAATTACGAATCTATGCTTGAATTTCATATCGACAAGGGCGCTGATGTAACGATTTCAGTTATTGAAGTACCGTGGGATGAAGCAAGCAGATTTGGGATTATGAATACGAACGAAGAAATGGGCATTACAGAGTTTGCCGAAAAGCCAGAGTTTCCAGAAAGTAACTTAGCTTCAATGGGGATTTACATTTTTAATTGGAAAGTATTAAAGGAATATTTGATAAAGGATAATGAAAATCCACAATCGAGTCATGACTTTGGCAAGGATATCATTCCTCGCATGTTGGAAGAGCAGAAAAAATTATTTGCCTATCCGTTTAAAGGGTATTGGAAGGACGTAGGCACAGTAAGAAGTTTGTGGGAAGCAAACATGGATTTATTGGATGAAAAATGTGAATTGAACTTATTTGATCCATCTTGGCGAATTTATTCGGTGAACCCAAATCAGCCCCCGCAATATATTTCCCCTGATGCTGCCATTTTAGAATCTCTCATCAATGAAGGTTGTACGATTGAAGGGGATGTTGAAAGGTCGGTTGTCTTCCAAGGTGTCACGATTGAACGCGGGGCGGTAGTTCGTGAATCCGTCATTATGCCGGATACCGTCATTGGAAAAAATGCCTTTATTGAAAAAGCAATCATTCCAGGTGGAATAACGATTCCAGATGGTGCTGTTATACGTGGCAATAACGATCCTGAAGGGGTTGCTTTGGTAACAGAGGAACTATTACTAGAAATTCCCGTTCAAACTGAATCAGCGCTGAATAAAAAGATTGGCTAATTTTTTATTATGATGATTCTACTATTAATATAAATTGGGAGGGTTTCAGCGTTGAAAAAACGATTATTAGGGGTTATAGATGCTACAACATATCAAGAAGATTTAGAAGAATTAATCACTGATAGATCGCTTGCTGCGGTCCCATTTGCTGGACGGTATCGCTTAATAGATTTTATTTTATCAAGCATGGTGAACTCAGGAGTAAAAAAGGTCGCTGTATTTCCAAAGTTTCAATATCGTTCTTTAATGGATCATATCGGATCAGGTAGAAATTGGGATTTGAATCGAAAACGGGATGGAATCTTCTTATTCCCACCTCAATTTTTAGATCGTCCAAATGATGGTGTGGGATCATTTAATCAATTTGCTGCTAACTTAGGATTTTTTAGTCGCAGTTCACAAGAATACGTATTAATTGCGAACTGTTTTACTGTTGCCAATATTGATTTCCGTTCAATTCTAAAGTCCCACATTGCTTCAAATTGTGATATCACAGAAATTCGAAGTGAGGGCAAATCACTTGAAATGTACATTGTGAAAACATCTCTGCTCATTGAGTTGATTGAAAATCGGAAAGAAACTGGGTTCACGTGTATGGATGATGTCGTGAATTCCCTTAATCATAATTATAAAATATGCTATTACCAATATACTGGATATGCTGTTATGATCGATTCGGTAAAAAAATACCACTCGACAAGTATGGAGCTTCTACAACCTAGCGTTTGGAAAGGTCTATTCTTAAAGGGACAGCCGATTTTTACCAAGGTCATGGATGAACCTCCGACTCGGTACACACAAGGTGCATCGATCCAAAATTCAATGATTGCGAATGGTTGTCAAATTGAAGGGAAAATCGAAAATAGTATTATTGCAAGAGGAGTTAAAGTCGGAAAAAACACAACGATCCGGAATAGTGTGATTTTACAAAAGTGCCAAATTGGAGACAATTGTGAATTGGACGGTGTTATCCTTGATAAAGACGTCGTTATCGAAGCCTCTAGAATGATCAAGGCTCCATTTGATGCACCAATTGTTATTCGTAACAGTACTGTTCAAGGGGCGCTGATGAATTCGTGAAAATCCTGTTTGCAGTCTCAGAATGTATTCCATTTATTAAATCCGGAGGACTTGCAGATGTTGCAGGATCTTTACCGAAAGAGTTAATAAACCAAGGCACAGATGTTAGAGTGATTCTCCCCAACTACGGGACGATCTCACAAAGCTATAAACAAAAAATGCGAAAAGTCATTGATTTTACCGTAAAGGTTGGCTGGAGAAATCAATATTGCGGATTGTTAGAGCTTAAATTAAATGGCGTCATTTATTATTTTGTTGATAACGAATACTATTTTAAACGAGAAGGCCTTTACGGCTATTTCGACGATGGAGAAAGATTTGCATTTTTTAATCGGGCTGTCCTCGATGCTGTTGCCCACTTGAATTTTTCCCCCGATATTATTCACTGTCATGATTGGCACACAGGGATGATTCCATTTTTGCATCGCATTGAATATTACCGAAAACCTGGATATGAATTCATTCGAACGATATTCACAATCCACAACCTATTATTTCAAGGTGTTTTTCCGAAGGATACGCTGGAGGATTTACTTGGAATTAGCACGAAATATTTTACCCAAGATCAATTGGAGTTTTTCGGAAATATAAACTTCATGAAAGCGGGTCTTGTTTCGGCAGATATGATTACGACGGTAAGTCCAACATACCTTGAAGAAATCCAAACCGCTTATTTTGGAGAAAAACTCGATGGTTTGTTGAGAAAGCGGCATGCTGACTTAAAGGGAATTCTTAACGGGATTGATGACACGTTTTATAATCCAGCTGATGATCCGTTGATTTATCGCAATTTTGATTCAGCAAGCATATCATTGAAGCTTGAGAATAAACGATATGTCCAAAGATCGTTAGGATTAACAGAAAATGATGATATCCCGTTAATGGTCATGGTTACCCGATTAACAAAACAAAAGGGACTTGATCTAGTAAAAGCTGTTTTTCATGAAATGATGGCGGAAAAATTGCAGCTGGTTGTGCTCGGTACAGGTGATTTCGAATTTGAATGGTTTTTCCGGGAAATGGCTCACCAATACCCTGACCAAGTTAGGGTCCAAATTGGCTTTAATGAAGAATGGGCCCATCAGCTTTATGCAGGTTCTGATATTTTTTTAATGCCGTCGAAATTTGAACCATGCGGGTTAGGGCAAATGATTGCGATGAGGTACGGAAGTATTCCAATTGTAAGGGAAACAGGCGGTCTTAATGATACTGTTACAGCCTATGATGAGTGGTCGGAAAAGGGGAATGGGTTTTCATTCGCGAATTTTAATGCTCACGATATGCTGTTTACGATTAGACATTGTTTGTCCTTCTATCATTATAAAAAACCAATCTGGAGGAAACTAGTGAAGACAACCATGGATTTAGACTTCAGTTGGGCCCAATCGGCATTTCAGTATAACCGGCTTTATTCCGAACTGATATCAAGGAGTGAAAGCCATGTTTTCTAATAAACAGGAATTTCAACAAGCCTTTTTAAAACGCCTCGAGATGTTGTGTGGCAAGCCCTTTAAAGAAAGTACCAAGAACGACCATTTCCTTACATTAGGGCAAATGATTAGAGAGCATGTCAGTTCAAATTGGATTCATACAAAGGAAAAATATCGAACATCACAAGAGAAACAGGTTTATTACTTATCGATTGAGTTTTTATTAGGGCGATTACTGCGTCACAATTTAATGAATTTAGGGATTGAAGAACTGGTAGAAGGCGGATTGCAAGAGCTGGGAGTAGATTTAGAGGAATTAGAAGAGATCGAATCCGATGCAGGGTTAGGGAATGGAGGGCTCGGTAGATTAGCTGCCTGCTTTTTAGATTCCCTTTCTTCTTTAAATCTTCCTGGACATGGATGTGGAATTCGTTATCGGCACGGTTTGTTTGAACAAAAGTTTGTTGATGGGTATCAGGTTGAGCTTCCTGAGCAATGGCTCCGTTATGGACAGGTCTGGGAAATTCGCAAAACGGACTTAGCTGTAGAGGTTCCTTTTTGGGGAGAAATCGAATCCTATTTTGAAAATAATCGCCTTTCCTTTCGCCATATAAACGCTGAAGTGGTAACAGCAGTACCTTATGATCTTCCGGTCATTGGCTATCACACTGATACTGTGAATACGCTAAGATTATGGAGTGCGGAACCTTCTCCATATCCTTTTTATCAAGATGTGATGAAGTACAAGCGGGAAACAGAGGCGATTTCGGAATTTCTATATCCTGATGATACCCATGATGATGGGAAAATTCTCCGCCTAAAGCAGCAGTATTTATTAGTTTCTGCGAGCATTAGGTCGATCATTCGCAGTTTTCGGGCTACTCATCGCCCTATTAATGAACTGCCAAATCGAATTGCGATTCATATTAATGATACCCACCCTGTCATGGCTATTCCTGAACTGATGAGAATTCTTCTTGATGAGGAGAAATTGGGCTGGGAAGAGGCCTGGGATATCACCACGAATACGATTTCCTATACAAATCACACAACGCTGTCAGAGGCGTTAGAGAAGTGGCCGGTTCGCCTGTTTAAGCCGTTGCTGCCAAGAATCTATATGATTATCGAGGAAATTAATCGGCGTTTTTGTGAGAAATTATGGGAGATTAACCCTGGGGATTGGGATCGGATTCATAACATGTCGATTATCGTTAATGATGAGGTAAAGATGGCTCACTTAGCACTGGTGGGAAGCTACAGTGTTAATGGTGTTGCCCAAATTCATACCGATATTTTAAAAAATAGAGAGATGAATCTGTTTTATCAGGTTTTTCCTGAAAAATTTAATAATAAAACGAATGGAATTACCCATCGACGCTGGTTGTTAAAGTCAAATCCGAAGCTCTCCTCGTTAATTACAAGTGCGATTGGGACTGGCTGGATCCAATCTCCACAAGAACTTATTAAGTTGACAGAGTTTAAAGAGGATAAAGGATTTTTAGATAAGCTTCAGAGCGTTAAACAAGAAAATAAGGAGCGTTTTTCACAACGCGTTTTTGAACAGACTGGAATAACGATCGATCCACACTCTATATTTGATGTTCATGTTAAAAGGCTGCACGCCTATAAACGTCAATTATTGAATGTACTTCACATTATGCACCTTTATAATCGTCTCAAGGAAGATTCAAGCTTCAGATTGTATCCGCGGACGTTTATCTTTGGTGCAAAAGCTTCGCCGGGCTATTATTATGCAAAAAAAATTATTAAATTAATTAACACGGTAGCTGAAAAAATCAATGGTGATCCAGCCGTACAGGATCAGTTAAAGGTTGTATTTTTAGAAAATTACCGCGTATCAGTTGCTGAGGAACTTTTCCCGGCTGCCGATGTGAGTGAGCAGATTTCCACTGCAAGCAAGGAAGCATCAGGAACAGGAAATATGAAGCTAATGATGAATGGCGCACTGACGGTTGGTACATTAGACGGTGCAAATGTAGAAATTAAAGAGCGCGTGGGTCTAGAGAATATTTTTATTTTTGGCTTAACAGCTGAGGAAGTGCTCCATTTTTATCAAAAAGGCGGCTATCATTCGATGGAATATTATCATCATGATAAAAAAATACGCCATGTTATTGATCAATTAACAAATGGATATTTTCCTGATGTTGATGATGAATTTGAACCTATTTATGACTCCTTATTGATTCAAAATGATCAGTATTTCGTGCTTAGAGACTTTGATTCTTATGTATCCATTCATAAGGAAGTAGAGCGAAAGTTTAAAAACCGTGACCAGTGGATCAAAATGAGCCTGCAAAATATTGCAGCCTCAGGTTATTTTTCGAGCGATCGAACCATTAAAGAATATGCGGACGATATCTGGAAAATAAAACCAGTATAAAGGCAAATACAAAGCCTGCAAAAATAGAAAAGCTGACTCATTTGAGTCAGCTTTTTTGGTGTTTTAGGAAATTATAGAATTCCAAGCTGTGGATAACTATTGCACAGTTAGAATCGTCCAGCTCCAGCGCCCAGCTCCTAGTGTACTTCGCCCACCTCCCTACGATAAGTCAACATCGAATCGCTATCGCTCTTCGTGTTTCCTTTATCTCAGTCGATGTGCTCCAGTCCATACAGAGCTACCCGGGCGCTTGCGCTTTTGTTCCTATTTTATAAAAAATAATCTAAAAATAAACCGATTGAAAGAAGAAATCCGAAGATTGTGTTCGTTTGGGCAGTGGCTTTCATGGCCGGCATCATTTGAAGCGGCATATTGTTACGAATAAAACCAGTTACTGCATTTAATGGTTTAGGTGAACTGATCAGAACAATGGCTAACCATGGTGTGGCAATCTTTAACAAAATAAGGGCAAAAACCCATAAATATGAAACGATAAACATTCCTGCTAAAAAGATAATCGCGCCTTTTCTTCCCAAAAGGATCGCTAATGTTTTCCGTCCAAATTTCTTGTCCCCATCTAAATCCCTGATGTTATTAGACATTAAAATGGCTCCAACTAAAATCGTAATTGGAATGGAGATTAGAATCGCTGTCCCCGTAACTGTACCTGTTTGAATAAAAAAGGAAATTAAAATGATTAAACATCCCATAAAAAAGCCTGCAAAAAGTTCTCCAAGAGGAGTGTAAGCAATTGGAATCGGTCCGCCTGTGTACAAATATCCTGCTGCCATTGAGACGGATCCAATAAGCGCAAGCCACCAGCTGCTGTTTGCGCAAATATAAACACCGAGCAATAATGAGATTCCGTACAGCGCAAGTGCAAGGTATAAAACGGTACGAGCTTCGATGCCTTCGCGAACAATTGCTCCGCCAATCCCAACTGATTCAGCTGTATCTAAACCGCGTTTGAAGTCATAATATTCATTAAACATATTTGTTGCTGCCTGAATAAGTAAACATGCTAGCAGCATAGCCAGAAAAAGTCCAAAATGTATGTCAGTAAGAGGCATTGCTAAAGCAGTACCCAATAAAACCGGCACAAATGCCGCTGTAAGTGTATGAGGTCTTGTTAGTTGCCACCAAACTTTCCAGCCTGGTTGTTTAACAACTGAAGAAGACTTTGTATGCATTTGTGGTTGCATAGATCAGACTCTCCCTTGTGAAAAATATTTATAAAAAGAATAAGGAAAACTATATTATTTTAATGGATAAACAGGTAGTTGTCAAAGAACCTCCTATTTAAGTGTAGAAAATGCAAACCGAAGTGTCAATTCATTTCATTTGGCTGGAAATGAATATAGAAAGGATGATTATTTTGGATGGCCTCTTGTTTTACCACGAAGAAAATAGTCGTTTTGTATAGATGGAGTGAAATCATAATATAATAAGGAAAATACTAGGGTTGCTGTGACACGGATTATTGACACGATTTGTAATGAGGTGTATCTTATAATAAGCTTAAAATGAAAGGATAGCAGTAGTTTACTGTTATTGGGGGGATTATTTTGGTAATCTTACATGAATCGGAGTTAAAGACGCGGATCTTCGAAGCAATCACAAGAGCCAAAGCTTTAGCTACACCTGTACTAGTTAGTGAAGTTCATAAAATTGATCCTATTGAACCCCTGTCATTTTTCTTTTCTGGTAGTGAAAAATACTTTGGTGAACGCTTTTTTTGGAAAGACCCATCAAATCAAAATTTTTTGGTAGGCTTAGGGATCTCAAAACAAATTCAGTCCGATCAGAGTTCTGATCGTTTTTGTCATGTTCAAAATGAGTGGAAGCGCTTTATTGAAAATGCCATTATTAATAATCCATATTCACATAACGGCTTAGGTCCTGCGATGTTCGGGGGCTTTTCTTTTGATCCGTTAAAGCCTAAAACAACGTTGTGGTCTAAATATTCAAATTCACTTTTTCACATTCCAAAGTATATGCTTTCTATTTTTGAAGGACAAGCATATTTAACCACCAATATTCTTTGTACACAGCATGATGACGCTTCGTTAGTGGAAAAAATAAGCTCTGAAAGAGAACGGTTACTGAATTCGGCAAAAGATTCGATTGCATTCAACGATAGTCAGCTTGTTAAGACAGAGGAAATTCAACCAGAAGCTTGGAAAAAAACAGTTGATCAAATTGTAGCGGGACTGCAGACAGAACAATTACCTTTAAAAAAAGTGGTTCTCGCTCGGGAGCTAAGACTTTTCTTTAATGAACCTGTCCGTGTTGAAAGAGTGCTCGCACACCTTTTATCAGAGCAAAAAGAAAGCTTTGTTTTTGCCTTTGAATCTCACGGTGATTGCTTTGTTGGAGCATCGCCTGAACGATTATTGAAAAAAAGCGGCAATGATCTTTTTACAACATGTTTAGCTGGTTCCATTAAACGCGGGAAAACAGTTGAAGAAGATTATCTGTTGGAACAAGAAATTTTATCAGATCAAAAGAATTTAATCGAACATCAATACGTGGTTGACATGATAAAAGGAGCAATGAGTGAAGTTTGCACTGAAGTCATTATCCCAGAGAAACCACGGATGATGAAAATGAGAGATATTCAACATTTATATACACCTGTAATCGGGAAAACGGAGGATGATTCCTCTTTGCTGCAAATTGTTGAACGGCTTCATCCAACACCGGCATTAGGTGGACTTCCGAAACAGGAAGCGGTTGAAAAGATTCGCGAAGTAGAGCTGTTGGATCGCGGTCATTATGGAGGACCATTAGGATGGATGGACTACTGTGGAAATGGAGAATTTGCGGTGGCGATTCGTTCTGGTTTAATTCAAGGGAAGGAAGCATCTTTGTTTGCAGGTTGTGGTGTAGTGGCTGATTCAGATTCAGAAAGTGAATACTTAGAGACAAACATTAAGTTTCGTCCGATGCTTACGGCGCTTGGAGGAGAAGGAATATGAATCACCAAGAATCACTTACTGCTTATTTAGCAGCATTTGTTGGAGAGCTGGTTGAATCAGGTGTTACAGACGTTGTTGTGAGTCCGGGATCAAGGTCAACCCCATTAGCATTAATGATGGCCGAACACCCGGGCCTTAAACTTCATATTCAAATTGATGAACGCTCAGCTGGTTTTTTTGCATTAGGCATTGCCAAGGCACAGGGGAAATCGGTTGCCCTTCTTTGTACATCAGGTACAGCAGCGGCCAACTATTTTCCAGCAATCGTTGAAGCGAATATTTCAAGGGTGCCGCTCATTGTCTTAACCGCCGATCGCCCACATGAACTGCGGGATGTAGGTGCTCCACAAGCAATTGACCAGATTCATCTTTATGGCCAGCATGTTAAATGGTTCGTAGAAATGGCTTTACCAGAAGCAACAGATGAATTAATTCGCTATGCTCAAACCGTTTGTGCAAGAGCGATTGCTACTTCGCAAATGACTCCAGCAGGGCCTGTTCATTTGAATTTGCCATTTCGTGAACCGTTGTTGCCAAAACTGGATGATCCACAAGTGTTTGAAAAAAATAAACGCGTTAAAGGGCCGATTAAAATTGTATCAGGCGAATTAACATTATCTCTTGAACATTTTAAAAGACTTGCAGCTTCATGGTCAGAGGAAGCTAAAGGGGTCATTGTGTGTGGCCCGCTTGACCACCCTCTTTTTCAAGAAGCTGTCATTAAGCTTGCAGAGAAACTTCAGTTTCCAATTCTCGCTGATCCGCTCTCACAATTAAGAAGCGGAGAGCACAGCCAAACACAAATTATTGATACATACGATACATTTTTGCGAAATCAAGCTGTAAAGGAATATTTGAAACCCGAAATCGTTATTCGTTTTGGAGCGATGCCTGTTTCAAAAGCATTGACGATTTTTTTAAGGGAAAATGATGACGCCTTGCATTACGTTGTAGATGGTGGCAGAGGTTGGCGCGACCCAAATGCGATGACCTCAGAAATGCTTTATTGTGATGAGTATATTTTATGTCAGTCGGTATTATCGTTTATAGAAGATCGACATGAATCCGCTTATTTTGAGCAATGGGTAAACTTAAACGAATTGACTAAGAATCAGTTATCCAGTGTAAATGATGAAATCAAATTAAGTGAAGCGAAGCTGTTCTATCAGTTGTCCAGCCTTCTGCCACATGGGGCAACTGTTTTCGTGGGAAATAGTATGCCGATTCGAGATTTAGATTCGTTCTTTCATAATAATGGAAAATCGCTTCGCATTATGGCTAATCGCGGTGCAAATGGGATTGATGGTATTGTATCGACTGCACTTGGAGCAGCAACCGTTCACCAACCGCTTTATTTAGTGTTGGGGGATTTAACGTTATTTCATGATTTGAACGGTTTATTGGCATCAAAAATGCTTGAAATCCCGATCCGAATTATTTTAATTAATAATAATGGAGGCGGCATTTTTTCATTTTTACCTCAAGCGGGTCTTCCAAAACATTTTGAACGGTTATTTGGTACACCGTTAAATATCGATTTTAAACATGCGGTGCAAATGTTTGAAGGAAAATATGAAACCATTGAAAATTGGGACCATTTTTCAGCTGTCATAAAAAACGATTTCGATTATCCGGGACTTGTTGTTTATGAGATTCCGACAGAAAGAGATGCAAATGTGAATGAGCATCGAAAATTGTGGAATGATGTTTCCCAGGAAATAGAAAAATGGCTAAAGATAAACCAATGAGTATGGATGTAAATGTGAACGGAATTCGTTATCATGTTGAGATGGTTGGTAATGGTTATCCTCTCGTCCTGCTTCATGGTTTTACTGGTAATGCAGGAACGTGGAGGCCTTTTAGTAAACATTGGGCACCTGATTCAACCTTAATCATGATTGATATCATTGGTCATGGCTTGACTGATGCTCCAGACCAACTTGAACATTATCAAATGGAAGCAGCAGTCCGGGATTTATCATCTGTTTTGGAGAAAATGAATATTGATAAAGCCGATTTTCTTGGTTATTCTATGGGAGGAAGGTTGGCACTATCGTTTGCGGCAACGAATCCCGAAAAGGTAAGAAAACTCATTCTTGAAAGTGCTTCTCCGGGTCTTAAAACGGAGCAGGAAAGAATCGAGCGACAAAAGAGTGATCGAAAGCTTGCAGACTTTATTCAAGATCAAGGAATAGAAGCTTTTGTCGATTACTGGGAGAACATTCCTTTGTTTGAAACGCAAAAAAATCTTCCCCTTACAATTCGTCAGGAAATCAGAAAGCAGCGCTCTACCAATTCCGTTATCGGTTTGGTTAACAGTCTATATGGCATGGGAACGGGTGCGCAAATTTCTTATTGGGATCAATTAGAAAAGCTGACTTTTGAGGTTTTATTGATAACCGGGGAACTAGACAATAAGTTTTGTGCGATCGCAAATGAAATGAAGGAAAAACTGAGCCATTGTCAATGGACTGTGGTAGAAGGGTGCGGTCACGCAATTCATGTGGAACAAGCAGGAAAATTTGGTACAATAGTAAGGGAGTTTTTAAAATCTATTAAATAAGGAGGAATACACTATGACAGTTGAATGGATCGCTGCCCGTCAATACGAGGACATTTTATATGAAAAGTATAATGGGATTGCCAAAATTACGATTAACCGTCCTGAAGTACGCAATGCATTCCGTCCCAAGACCGTAATGGAGCTTATTGATGCTTTTGCTTATGCGCGTGATGATAAGGATGTCGGTGTTATTATTTTAACAGGAGCAGGGGATGATGCATTTTGCTCCGGTGGGGATCAAAAAGTCCGTGGTCATGGCGGATACGTTGGCGATGATCAAATCCCACGTTTAAATGTGCTTGATCTTCAACGCCTTATCCGGGTAATTCCTAAGCCAGTTGTAGCGATGGTAAAAGGATATGCAATCGGTGGAGGTCATGTATTACATATCGTTTGTGACTTAACGATTGCGGCTGACAATGCTAAATTTGGACAAACTGGTCCTAAGGTCGGCAGCTTTGATGCTGGATATGGCTCCGGCTATTTAGCAAGAATCGTCGGTCATAAAAAAGCTCGTGAAATATGGTACTTATGCCGCCAATACAATGCTCAGCAAGCATTGGATATGGGGCTGGTTAATACGGTTGTACCGTTAGACCAGGTTGAAGCAGAAACGGTTAAATGGTGTGAGGAAATGCTTGAAATGAGCCCAACAGCCCTTCGTTTCTTGAAAGCTGCATTTAATGCTGATACGGACGGTTTAGCTGGTATTCAGCAATTTGCTGGTGATGCAACATTGCTTTACTACACTACTGATGAAGCAAAAGAAGGTCGTGACGCATTTAAAGAGAAGCGAAAGCCTGACTTCGGGAAATTCCCGCGTTTCCCTTGATCGATAGTATAAGTTGACCAGCTTATGAACTAGAAAAACAGCTTGATGGACTCCATCAAGCTGTTTTTTTGAAGACATATACAAGGTTTAAGTGGGTGATTTGAATCGTGACACAACAAATTCCAAATTGGTTAACGAAGCGGGCTTTTTTAACTCCTTCTCGACCTGCGGTTATTTTTGATGATGTAACATTTTCTTTTCAAGAAGTATATGAAAAAGTTTTAATTACGTCTGGGCAACTGGCTTCAGTTTCAATCAAAAAGGGTCAGTTTGTGGGTGTATTGTTAAAAAATCATCTTGATACAGTAGTTATTCTTTATGCTTTGCAAATGCTCCGGGCAACTGCCGTCATTTTAAACAACCGGCTTTCCGATGAGGAAATTGCCTGGCAGCTTCATGATTCTAAGAGCACGGCATTAATTTCCGAGGAGTCATTTTCCTCGACAATAGCGTCTTTACAAGCCAAGCAGCCGTTATATTCCATTTGGACAAAGCAGCAGATTTTCAGCATGGAACCTGTTACGTTCCCGATTCGTGACGAATATAATCTTGAGGATATTTGTACCATCATGTATACCTCGGGCACGACTGGCTTTCCGAAAGGGGTTATCCAAACATACGATAATCATTGGTGGAGTGCGATTGGATCGGCTTTAAATCTTGGATTGAATGATGATGATTGCTGGCTGTGCACAGTGCCGCTCTTCCATATTAGCGGTTACTCCATCTTAATGAGGAGCCTAGTGTATGGAATCCCAATTGTTCTCCACCAGGGCTTTGATGAACGTAGAGTCCTTACTGATATACAAAAACATAAGGTAACCATCATGTCAGTCGTGACGACAATGTTGACAAGAATGGTGAATGAGCTTGGGAACAATCGAATTCCAGCACATTTTCGTTGTATGCTGCTAGGGGGTGGTCCTGCCCCACTGTCGCTACTGGAGGATTGTGCGAAAATCGGGATTCCTGTGTTTCAAACATATGGAATGACGGAAACCTCATCACAAATTGTAACGCTGCTTCCCGAAAATAGTCTAAATAAGTTAGGCTCAGCAGGCAAACCTTTGTTTCCGGCTCAGTTAAAAATTGTCGATGCTGATGGTCTGGAATTAGCTCCTGTCCAAGAAGGAGAAATAATTGTCAAGGGTCCAAACGTTACGCAAGGCTATTTATACCGTGAAACAGAAAATGCCATTAAAATTCGAAATGGCTGGCTTCATACGGGTGATATCGGATATGTTGATGAGGACGGATTCCTCTATGTTCTAGACCGCCGGGCTGATTTAATTATTTCAGGTGGTGAGAATATTTATCCTGCAGAAATTGAGGGGGTCCTGCTTTTACATGAAGGAATTGTCGATGCGGGTGTAATAGGGATCGAAGATGAACAATGGGGCCAGGTTCCGGTTGCTTTTGTGGTGGCAAAAGAGTTAATTGAACTTTCAGAGGCAGATATTATTTCCTTTTGTCAACATAAGCTTGCCAAATATAAGGTACCAAAGAAAATCATTTTTATTGATGAATTACCAAGGAATGCAGCTAATAAACTGCTTAGAAGAAACCTTCGTGACCAATTGGAAAGAGGTCATGCTAATGATTAAAATCAAAACGATTACATTGTACCTTATCTCAAAGCGATTAAAGCTTCCGTTTTCTACTCATCTCGAAACGGTCAATGATAGAGAAGCGATAATTGTTGAAGTTACGGATCATCAGGGATTTCAGGGCTATGGGGAAGTGGTTGCTTTTTCTTCTCCTTGGTACACTGAGGAAACGGTTAGCACGTGCTTTCACATGCTGAAGGATTATTTTATTCCATTATTAAAAAAAGAGTCAATTACTCATCCGAACGAAGTGACTGCCCTGTTAAATAAATATAAACGTAATCAAATGGCCAAGGCAGGCTTAGAAACTGCGATATGGGACTTATTTGCCAAGAGGCAGCAAATGTCGCTGTCGAGCTTACTAGGAGGCTCAAAAACGAAGATTTCATCCGGAGTAGTGGTTGGGACTAGTTCAATCAAAGATGCGATCAGTCAAATAGAATCGTATTTAGCGGATGGATATCAAAGAGTAAAGCTGAAAATAAGTCCTGACCATGATATTAACTTGATTGAGCCGATCAGAAAACAGTTCCCCAATCTGTCGATTATGGCTGACGCGAACTCAGCTTATTCGTTGAAAGATATCGATCGACTTAAAGCGTTGGATCAATATGGGTTATTGATGATTGAGCAGCCTTTGGCCCATGATGATATTATTGACCATGCTACTTTACAAAAGGAAATTCAAACGCCTATTTGTTTGGATGAGAGTATTGTAACGTATGAAGACGCCAGGAAAGCGATTGAATTGGGGAGCTGCCAAGTTATTAATGTGAAAATCGGCAGGGTGGGCGGCCTGCAAACCGCAAAACAAATTCATGATTTAGCCTTACAAAAGGGGATTGATGTGTGGGTTGGCGGAATGTTGGAATTTGGAATTTCGCGAGCGCATAATATTGCCCTTGCCTCTTTACCAGGGTTTACAATACCGGGGGATATTTCTGCATCAAGCCGTTATTGGGATGAAGATATTACTCTTCCTGAAGTAACCGTTGAAAACGGGTATATTGAAGTACCAAAGGGGCCAGGGATTGGCTTTGATATTAACAAGTTCAGTTTGGAAAAATCGACTGTTTTTAAAGAATCGTTTTCACTAATATA
Organism: Neobacillus terrisolis; assembly: GCF_051233475.1. NCBI lineage: Bacteria > Bacillati > Bacillota > Bacilli > Caryophanales > Bacillaceae > Neobacillus > Neobacillus terrisolis. The sequence goes on from NZ_JBKFGH010000010.1 coordinate 19,009, forward strand.
GTAAGGGCCAGACATATTGTAGTCTGGCCCTTATACTGCTAAAAGAAATGGTAAACCGATATTCTTGGGAGGGAATTGTTATTAAGACAATTCATCATTAGGAATAAAGGTTTTGCAATCTGTTCCAGAGCTTGTGTCTGCTGTATCTCCACTTTGGCTGACAACATAAATTTGGTCAGCGCCACAAAGGTTTCCACTTTCCCAAAATTGACAATTTCTCACTTCACATAAAACATCTTTTGCCATGCTGTATCACTCCTTCTTTAGAGGTACATCCATATCATTTGAAAATGGGGGCAGAATCACTCCTGTTAAAATCATCGCATTTTACCAATTGTTTAACACAGTAAAGCGGCGGGGGACTGTCCCCCGCCGCTTTGCTGTGTTG
>NZ_JBKFGH010000011.1:0-271726 GCF_051233475.1 Neobacillus terrisolis
AAAGCGGCGGGGGACTGTCCCCCGCCGCTTTACTGTGTTAAAGTTTTATTCGTTTAAGGCTTTTTCTAATGTTTTGATGTTTTGGTTCATAATTGTAAAGTAGGTGTCTTTATTATTGATGTTTTCTTTTGTTAGTGTAGATAAATTATGGAGTGTCATCGGTTTTGCCCCAATTTCTTTTTCGACAATATCGGCTAATTTTGAAGACACGTTTTGCTCAAAAAGAATATATTTTATTTTATATTGTTTAGCCTGAGAAATAATTTCTTCTAATTTCTTCTGAGAAGGCTCATTTGTTGTTGATAAACCGGAAATGCTAATTTGCTTAAGCCCGTAGCGTGATTCCCAATACCCGTAAGCAGCGTGAGCAACAATGATTTCTTTTCGGTCAGCTGTCTTCACCACTGATTCAAAGCTTTGGTCAAGTTTTTGTAATTCCGCTATTAACCGTTGATAATTTTGTTCAAATTCTTCTTTTTGTTTAGGCATTTTTGTGATTAAGGAATCTTTAATTGTTTTGGCTAGCTCTTGTGCATAAATAGGGTCAAGCCAAACGTGAGGATCTATGGAATGACCATGCTCATCCTCTTCAGCATGTTCATCTGCTTGTGCCTCAGCCTCATGGTCTTCTCCATCTTGATTCTCGTCAATTGGAAGGCCATCCGCGGTGGCAATCATTTGCACATCTTCATTTTTTAATGTTTCCTTTGCTTTTTCGACAAATCCTTCCAAGCCCAAGCCGATATAGAAAAATAGATCGGCATCAACGAGGTTCATCATATCCTTTTGGGTAGGTTCAAATGTATGTTCATCAGCACCTGGTGGATAGATCGTATCGACTTTTACATATTTGCCGCCAATCCGTTCTGTAAAATATTGAAGCGGGTAAACAGTCGTATAAACAGTAATAAGATTGCTGTCTTTTTTCTGTTCCTGCTGTTTTGAACATCCTCCTAAAAATAGGCCAATTGGGAGGAGAATAGAAAAGAGTATCAATAATGATTTTTTCAAGGAAATCACCTTTCTGTAGCAAGTTTCCCCCTTATGACAACGAAACGTGGAGGGTTGCTATTTATTTATAGTATTAACTAGATTACGAGATTTTAACTCTAATTCGTAATCGTTACGATTTGCACTTTAGTATCATACAAAATTTATTCCAAAATTGCAACAATAAAATTTGTCGATTTAACAAAACATTTGTATATTATTATTATGGACAAAAAACGACAAACAAGGGGAGATTGGGAAATGAAATTACTTAATGAAATTATAGAATTTAATGAGCAATTTGTGGCTGAAAAGAAGTACGAAGAATATATTACGACAAAGTTTCCAAATAAGCATATGGTAATTTTAACATGCATGGATACAAGATTACTTGAATTGCTTCCAAAAGCTTTAAATCTCGGGAATGGAGATGTAAAAATCGTAAAGGATGCCGGTGCTCTTATCACACATCCGTTTGGAAGCGTAATGCGCAGTATTTTAGTGGCAATCTATGAATTGCAAGCTGAGGAAGTATTAGTAATTGGTCATTATGATTGCGGGATGGGTGGGTTAAAAGCAGATCCGATTATTGAAAAAATGAAAGACCGAGGAATTAAGCAAGAAACGATTGATACGCTGTCCTATTCAGGCATTGATGTGAAAAACTGGCTTAAAGGCTTCGACAATGTTACTGATAGCGTTTCACATAGTGTTAACGTAATAAGAAAACACCCATTAATTCCGAAGAATGTTGCGGTCCATGGATTAGTCATTGACCCTACAACGGGAAAATTAGATTTAGTTGAGAATGGGTACGAGCTTACAGAATAATTACCGGTTTATTCTTGTTTCTTTTTCTGAGGCCATTCATCCGGAACATAATCCAAACCGCCTGGGTGAAGCGGGTGGCATTTTAATATGCGTTTAACTGTTAACCAGCCACCTTTTAATGCGCCAAAACGCTGAACGGCTTCTAAGCCATAATGAGAGCAGGTTGGGTAAAAGCGGCATGATGGTGGTTTAATCGGAGAAATGAAAACTTGATAAAACCGAATCAATTTCATAAATATTTTGGCAAGCATAAACAAGCATCCTTTCAAAAACATTGATTAAAATAAACGGTAGCATAAATTTTAGTATTCGTCTAAAATTGGGATTGCGGAAAGAAATTAAAACTACCAAAAAAGGAGTGTTAACATGCCATCGGTTGAAAGCTTTGAGTTAGACCATAATGCTGTTGTTGCACCTTATGTTCGCCACTGTGGTGTCCATAAAGTGGGAAGTGACGGTGTCGTTAATAAATTTGATATTCGTTTTTGTCAGCCGAATAAGGATGCTATGAAGCCTGATGCCATCCATACGCTTGAGCATTTGCTTGCATTTAATATTCGAAAGCATTCAGAGAAATACGAACATTTTGATATAATCGATATTTCGCCAATGGGCTGCCAAACGGGTTATTATTTGGTTGTTAGTGGTGAGCCGACTGTTGAAGAAATTATTGATTTATTAGAGGATACAATGAAAGATGCAATGGAAATTACTGATATTCCGGCTGCGAATGAAACTCAGTGCGGGCAAGCAAAGCTTCATGATTTAGAAGGAGCCAAGAGCTTAATGCGCAACTGGCTTAACCATGATAAAAATAATCTTAAAGAAGTATTTGCATAATGAAAGCAGGGACTAACTCTAAAGGTCAGTCCCTGCTTTTTTAGGCTCTTGTTTGTCTTCACCATCTGGAAGTTCATCAATTGGATCAATAGTATGCTTAAATGAATAGGCTTTAGAAGTAGTTAATACAGCTAATAACAGAACAACAAACACGATTATGATTGAAATAATCATGATAACCTTCAATTTATTTCCCTCCCCTGTCCTTTGTTATTTTATCATAAAATTCCTATAATTAAGAAAGATCCGTCCGGAGTTTCTCGAATTAATCTCTATCTGTTGGGGATAATAGGGTGCGGGAGGATGATAAAATGACAACTGGATTAATTCAGGAAGTGAACAAGCAAGTAGCAAATTGGACAGTCCTTTACGTAAAGCTTCACAATTATCACTGGTTCATAAAAGGGAAACATTTCTTTACACTGCATGAAAAATTTGAAGCATTATATGATGAGGCAGCTACGATTATTGATGAACTGGCTGAAAGAATATTATCGATTGGTGGTAAGCCGATTGGAACGCTTAAAGAATGCTTGGCTACAGCTTCCATTAAAGAGGCTTCTGGGACAGAGGGAGAAGCGGAGATGGTAAAGGCGATTCTCACTGATTTCACCACCTTAACAGATGAGTTGAAAACAGCCATCGGACTGGCAGAACAGGCTGAGGATCAAGGAACAGCCGACATCTTACTAGGAATTCAAAAAAGTTTACGGAAGCATATGTGGATGCTTCAATCATTTTTAGGGTAATGATTTACACCTATAAATAAATGAACTTAAACATAGCAGAAATAAAGAAAGCTGGCGAAGGAGCCAGCTTTTATGTATTTTAATGGATATTACGAGATACGTTTGGTTGTGGACGGTGTTGCCCATATTCCTCTTGTGCAAATTTTTCCCGTAGGCTTTCGATTAAGTATACCCCTATGACATTATATAGTTCTTGCGTCGACAAATCCTGGACTAAATGCAATAAATCTTCCCGGCTCATTTCTTCCAAAATGGCAAAGGCAAGCATATCAATATCTTCATCATCCCCGGTAAGTTTATCTCGGTATAATTCAAACAATTCATCCACCAACTTCATGTTAACACCCCCATTTCAAGTTTTATAAACATCTTATGTCGGTCTTTCTTATTAAATCCCTCTTAAGGAAGGATTATTCTTTCTCCCAACCGGATTTAATTTTAGTTTACCCCAAAACTACATGGATGTGTTAGTTATGTTACTCAAAAAGAAGAAGATTTTCCTTTTTATAGAAATTACCAAATCTTTACGAATAATTAATGCGGATATGTGGGAAACGATAATCATTAGATCATAAGGGGATGAAAATGTGGATTCAATAAAAAAACCCTACTATATCTCGATTGGAACGGGTGAAATTATGCAAACTTCAACAGCGTCACCCTGGAATTTTAAGATTGAAGCAACAGATGATGAGATAACCAGACTGCGTGAGTATTTTGATCAAAATTACTCGACTGAATGGCAGAATTTTTTTCGGGCTCATGTCCCGTATGTTCAATATCATTATGACCGTGAAAATGATGCCTATGATGAAACGTTGATTAAAATATATCAGATGATATATGAACTTGGAGATGACGCTGCCAAGCAGCATATTCAATCAATAGGGATTCTTCCTGACCCGCTGTAATGAAAATTCCCCGAAACTAGGTTCCTATTGTAAAATAGGATAAGAGATAATGGCGGGGGGAAATAACAGTGGATCTATTTTTAGACCAAAATGGCTGTACGGTAAAATTGGATTTCAAGCAACATGCTTTTTCCGAAAAGAGTGCGCATGTGATTGTCATTTGCCGATTTATCGATAAATGGTTGTTAACAGAACATAAACAAAGGGGATGGGAATTTCCTGGAGGTAAAATTGAACCAGGTGAAACTCCCGAACAAACAGCACGGCGGGAAGTGTTTGAGGAGACTGGCGGTATACTAGACACTTTTTTTCCTCTTGGTGAATATCAGGTTTCCAACGGAACCAATCAATTCGTGAAAACGATTTTTTTTGGTACGGTTAGCAAACTAGTTGATAAAAAGCATTACATGGAAACGAATGGTCCTGTTTTTGAAGAGGGGGATATCCTTACCTGTCGATTTCAAGAAAAATATAGCTTTATTATGAAAGATGACATGATAAAAAAAAGTTTAGAACATCTTAACGAAATGAGATTGACTCTAAATAGTAAAGCATAAAAGTAATCTTTTCATATGTACGTAAAGTCAACTTAGTGACTGCTAAGTAGACCTTACTATAAATGGATCGCTTTAATTTCCACCTTTAATGATTTTCTTTTCTAACAGAGAAACGAGCTGATACATAATCGTCGCCATCACTGCAATAATAAGCAGAGAAAGCAGCACTAAGGTGAAGTTAAATACTTGAAAGCCGTAGATGATCATATAACCTAGTCCTTTTGAAGAAACGAGGAACTCACCGACAATGACACCGACCCAAGATAAGCCAACGTTCACCTTTAAGGTTGAAATAATCGTCGGAAATGAAGCGGGTAAAACGGCTTCCTTAAAGCTTTGATAGCGATTCGCTCCAAGTGTCTGCAGGACTTTAAGGTAGTTTGGGTCTACTTCACTAAAGGAAGTATAAACTACGATGGTGGTGATAATAATCGAGATAATCGCCCCCATTGCAACGATGGAAGTAAATCCAGGCCCTAACGCAACGATGAGGATCGGACCTAAAGCAACTTTGGGCATTGCATTTAAGATGACTAAGTAGGGATCAAGAATCTTTGACAGGAACGGTGACCACCACAAAACGGACGCAAGCATCGTGCCAATGAGAGTACCAAGAATAAAGCCGAAAACAGTTTCGGTTAGGGTTACCCCGAGATTTTCCACTAGTGAGCCATCAGCGATTTTTTCTAGAAACAAGTTATAAATCTTGCTTGGAGAACTAAAGATAAGTGGGTCAATCCAGTTTAATTGACTAGAAATTTCCCAGCTCGTGAAAAAAAGGATAAAGATAATCAGCTGGTAAAAGCGGACCCAGCTTTTTTCACGTTTAAGGGTTTTGATATAGCTTTCATGAAGGAGTTTGATGTTTGGTTGTGTTTGCTTCAAGGGACTCCAACTCCTTCCATATAGTTTGAAATAGCTCAGGATAAGCTTGATGATTTCTTACTTCAAAGGGAGAAAGAGTGTGGAATTCTTCCGGTATGATAAACGTTTTATAAACTCTTCCCGGTTGCGATGAGAATAAGTAGATTCTGTCACTCATCGCAATCGCTTCACCAATATCGTGAGTGACCAAAATAGCTGTCTTATGAAAGCGGGTTAACGTTTCGGAAACTAAATTTTCTAGCTTTAGCTTCGTTTGGTAATCAAGGGCAGAGAACGGTTCATCGAGCAACAAAAGTTTGGGCTTAGTCGAAAGTGTCCTGACAAGGGCAGCTCTTTGCCTCATTCCACCAGATAATTGCTTTGGAAGCAGAGCTTCAACTCCTGCTAGCCCAATTTGCTTAAGGAGATTGAGCGTATACTGTGTATTCTCCTCGGTAAGACGTTTAGTTAGCTTTAAACCGAGTAAAATATTTTCCTCAATGGTTTTCCAAGGGAATAAATAATCTTGCTGAAGCATATAGCCGATTTGCCCTCTTATTTTTTTTACCGGTTTATTCTCAAGGGTTACGCTCCCAGAAGTAGGCTCAATTAAACCGGCAATAATCGATAATAAGGTCGTTTTTCCGCAGCCACTTGGGCCCAGAAAGGAGATAAACTCCCCTTCCTCGACTTCCAGTGAAACAGCGGAGAGGGCTGTGGTAGCTGAGGTTTTCGTAAAATAAGTGTGATTGATATTTTTGATCGTTAAATAAGTCATCTAATTCGCCCTCCTTTTTTGCTTTTTGGTTTAGTCTTTAACGCTTTCGGCAATTTCAGTATTAACCAGTGTTTTATGATCAATTTGTTTTGGGAGCTCTCCTGCTTCTTGCATAATATTTTGGAGATTATTCCATTCTTCAATATCTAAAATAGGGTCAGTAGCGAACGAGCCTTGATTTTTATAGCGATTAATCGCCATTTCAAGAATTTCTAAATCAATATCAGGAAAATAGGATTGGATCGATAAAGCTATTTCTTTAGAGCTATGGTTGTTAACCCATTGCTGAGCTTTATAAATGGCGCGGGTAAACTTTTCAACAGTTTGTTTATTTTCACTCATGTAACTTTCTTTGGCCATAAAGGTTGTATAGGGGACATGACCAGACTCTGTCCCGAATGAAGCAACGATATAGCCTTTCCCCTCTTTTTCAAAAACGCTGGCAGTTGGTTCGAATAATTGAACAAAATCTCCTGTCCCAGAGGCAAAAGCATTGGCAATATTAGCAAAGTCAACATTTTGAATTAAATTCAAATCATTAAACGGATCAATTCCAAACTTTTTCAACACGAATTCTCCAACCATTTGCGGCATTCCGCCTTTTCGCTGACCTAAAAAGGTTTTACCGATTAACATATCCCATGAAAAGTGATCAATTTTTTCTCTGGCAACTAAGAAGGTACCGTCTGTTTGTGTGAGTTGGGCGAAATTAATGACAGGGTCAGTTGAGCCCTGAGCGTAAACATAGATAGAAGTTTCAGATCCAACCAGAGCGATATCTGCACCACCAGATAATAGGGCCGTCATCGTTTTATCCCCGCCAAAGGTTGTAGTCAGTTCAACGTCCAATCCTTCATCCTTAAAAAATCCTTCGGAAATGGCTACGTATTGCGGAGCATAAAACAATGAACGAGTCACCTCGGCAACTCTCACTTTAACCAATTTTTGATCTGCATTTCTCTGACTATTGCTACAAGCAATAATTGGAATCATTAGAAATGTGATTAATAATAAAATGAACCCAAATTTTAACCAGTATTTCATTACGTTAACCTCCAAACCAGCTTATTTTTAAAAGTGTGGATATTGATTAGATTTTTGCGAAATTTGCGAGACTCCTGCGGGAACGTGAGACAGGTGAGACCCCGCAGGGAGGAACGACCGAGGAGGCTCAACGGCGAGCCCGCGGAAAGGGAGCGGATTTCGCAAAAATCAAACTGATACAATTTTTTAGAGAAAGAATGATCGAAATATTTGCTTATAGTATCGTATGATGTAATAAAAAATGTGTGAATGCCTATAGTAACTTTTGAAACAAGGAGTCGAACAGATGGAAGATGGAACGATTTTGACTAAATGGAACTTTCCCTCACCAAATCCAGCCATTCGCTTATCGATCGTTTCTTATATTTCACAAGGATTAATCGTAAAAGGCTTATTAGCTGAGCCTAAAGGCAACGAGGTAAAGGATGGATTTCTATATTTGCGGGGCGGGATAAAAAATGTTGGGAAAGTAAGGCCTGCAAGAGTCACGCAGTTTGCTGCTGAAGGATTTATTGTGTTTGCTCCGTTTTACCGTGGAAATCAGGGCGGGGAAGGCAATGAGGACTTTTGCGGTGAAGATCGCAACGATGCCTTTGCGGCATATCAACTTTTAAAGGCCCATCAGAGAGTAAAAAATATACATATTTTTGGCTTTTCCCGTGGTGGAGTAATGGCACTGCAGACTGCTATCCAATTCGCTGAAGCTACTTCAGTTGTTACTTGGGGAGGAGTCAGTGATATGGAGCTAACGTACACGGAAAGGGAGGATCTTCGTAAAATGATGAAACGTGTCATTGGCGGGACTCCAAATAAATATCCAGACAGATATCGGGAAAGAACTCCATTATATAATTTAGAAAGGCTAGAAGCCCCTGTTTTGATTATTCATGGTTGGAATGATACCAATGTTTCGGTCGAACACGCTTTGCGATTAGAGCAAGCTCTGAATCAATTACATAAACCGGTCACCACATGGTATTTTCGTGAATTCACTCACTACTTTCCTCCGGAGGTCAACCGAGAAGTTGTGAAAGATCTTACAATTTGGATGAAAATGCAGGCTCAGAAATGATAAAATAACGAAAAGGACTTTGAAGGAGAGATCATGATGGGAATGCCGCTCGAATTAAATACACTGATCGTCACTAAAGGTAGAGAAAAACGGCTGGATGAAAATAATTTTTCATTAACAAAAGAAGGCTATCGACTTTATCCAATAGAAATCCCATTAGAAGTAAGAAAAACATTAGACAGTGAAGTAAGTGGTACAGCATTGATTAAAAAAGTAGAATGGGAAAATAAGAATACAACGATTACTTACCAACTAATTTCCTTGCACACTACCAATTAAAAAAATAAACAGGCTGTTGTGGATTTCTTCCACTACAGCCTGTTTTTATTCTTAACCCCATTTTTTCCGTGCAAATTATCTTAATGCAATACATCCCCCAGAAATATTGCCATTATATACACTTCAATTACCGTGCGATTGGTGCACCTTTAACGCTGATTTCTTGTGGTACATTAGCAAATTTGTTGAAATTCTCATGGAATTTACGAGCTAATTCAGTTGCTTTTGCAGCATATGCAGCTTTGTCAGCCCAAGTTTTGCTTGGTTGTAGCACTTCATCAGGAACACCAGGAACGTGTAACGGCACTTCTAATCCAAAAATTTCATCTTTATCCGTCTCGATATGATTTAATTCTCCGTTAAGAGCAGCTTGAACCATTGAACGAGTATAAGAAAGCTTCATTCTTGAACCAACTCCATACTCTCCACCAGTCCATCCAGTATTCACTAGGAATACATTTGCATGATGCTCATCAATTTTTTCTCCAAGCATTTCTGCATAGCGTGTTGCAGGAAGTGGAAGGAACGGAGAACCAAAGCAAGTTGAGAATGTTGCTTCAGGTGAAGTAACTCCACGTTCTGTACCAGCAAGTTTTGAAGTATAACCACTTAGGAAGTGGTACATCGCTTGTTCTTTTGTAAGCTTAGAGATTGGAGGTAATACCCCAAATGCATCAGCCGTTAAGAAAATAATCGTGTTTGGATGACCAGCAACGCTTGGATCTACGATGTTGCTAATCGCTTGTAAAGGATACGCAGCACGAGTATTTTCAGTTAAAGATGTATCACAGTAATCCGCAATACGGCTTTCTTCGTCAAGGATGACATTTTCAAGCACCGCACCGAAACGAATGGCATCGAAGATTTGCGGTTCTTTTTCACGCGTTAAATCAGCGCATTTAGCATAGCAGCCGCCCTCGATATTAAAGACACCGTTTGCAGACCAGCCATGTTCATCATCACCGATCAGCTTGCGATTAGGATCTGCTGATAAAGTTGTTTTACCTGTTCCGGAAAGACCGAAGAATAAAGCGACATCGCCTTCAGCACCAACATTTGATGAACAGTGCATTGGCATAATACCGTTTTCCGGTAGCAGATAATTCATAACAGAGAAAATTGATTTCTTAATTTCTCCAGCATATTCCGTACCGCCGATTAAAACCGTTCTCCGTTCAAAAGAAATAATGATAAACGTTTCAGATGCCGTTCCATCAACAGCTGGATCTGCTTTAAAGTTTGGAGCACAAATTACAGAAAATGGCTCATCGTGGTTTGTTAATTCGCCCTCGTTTGGACGAATGAAGAGTTGATGGGCGAAAAGGTTATGCCAAGCATACTCATTGATGACTTGGATTGGTAATCTGAATTTTTTATCCGCCCCAGCAAAACCGCGAAATACATATACTTCTTCTTGTTCTTGCAAATACGTAATTACCTTATTGTAAAGGTTTGAAAATGCTTCTTCCGAAATGGGTTGGTTAACAGAACCCCATTCAATTTTGTCCTTAGATCCTGCTTCTTCTACAATATACTTGTCTTTAGGTGAACGACCAGTATATTTTCCAGTTGTCGCCCGAACCGCACCAGTAGAGGAAAGGATACCTTCTTTACGTTCTAGTACCTTTTCAACTAATTGCGGAACAGAGAGTTGATTGCGAATATTGCTCCCTTTTAACAATTCATTCAGTTCATTGGAAATACTTACAGAATTCATCTGATAAATACCATCCTTTATCAAATATTTTTGAGTGTTGTGAATAGTATAACACATTAGGATAAATAATCTATACTAATATGCATTTTTTTCTAAAATAAAATAAATTAACATAGTTTTCTCCTTATATAAGGTTGTTATTTAATTAAATGTGTTAATTAAGATATTCTAATTCGGTCGGATAAGTACCAATAATGAGTAATAATAGGTGCAGCGAGCGCGGATTTATTCTTTACTAATTGGTGAACAATTCTAAAAAACAATTGACATCATTAAAACCTATAAGGTATGATTCTACCTTGAACGGATACTCTCTTATCCTGAGCTGGTGGAGGGACAGGCCCTATGAAACCCAGCAACCTGCTAAATAAGAAAATCTACTGAGGTAAACCCTTGGGATTTCTTTTAAGCAAAGGTGCTAACCTGACGCAAGGTATATAAACCTTGAACGATAAGAGTGAAAGGCGCAAATTGTTGCTCAAAACCTTTCCTCATTAATAGGGAAGGTTTTTTATTTTGCACCTAAGAAAAAATGTGTTAGCTTTTATCCCCCAATCATCATGAATCCATTACATAACTGGGATAAAAACTCTATGTTTATTTCATACTACTTAGGGAATGAGTACCGTATCAACATGAGGTTAACAAAAGGGACGAATAAATTTCCGCGGCTAACCTCGCTTTATTTCTATATATAAGGAGGAACTAAGATGTCAAAACGTCGTTTGTTTACTTCTGAATCGGTAACAGAAGGTCATCCCGATAAAATTTGTGACCAAATCTCTGATGCGATTTTAGATGCTATTTTAGCAAAAGATGCTAATGCTCGCGTGGCTGCGGAAACTTCAGTAACAACTGGTTTAGTTCTTGTAGCAGGTGAAATCACTACTTCTACTTATGTGGATATCCCAAAGCTTGTCCGAGAAACGATTAAAAATATCGGCTATACTCGGGCTAAATACGGTTTTGATTTTGAAACATGTGCCGTGTTAACTTCAATTGACGAACAGTCACCTGATATTGCGATGGGTGTTGATAAGGCGTTAGAAGCTAGAGAAGGTCTTATGTCTGATGAGGAAATCGAAGCAATTGGTGCTGGTGACCAAGGTTTAATGTTTGGGTTTGCTTGTAATGAAACAAAGGAGCTTATGCCTCTTCCTATTTCATTAGCCCATAAGCTATCACGCCGTCTTACAAAAGTTCGCAAAGATGAAATTCTTCCTTACCTTCGTCCAGATGGAAAAACTCAAGTTACCGTTGAATACGATGAGAATGATAAGCCGGTACGTATTGATACGATTGTTATTTCAACGCAGCATCATCCTGAAATTTCTTTAGAGCAAATTCAAAGAAATATTAAGGAACATGTGATTAATCCGGTTGTTCCACAGGAACTAATCGATGAAAATACGAAATATTTTATTAACCCAACAGGCCGTTTTGTTATTGGCGGACCGCAAGGGGATGCTGGTTTAACTGGCCGGAAAATTATAGTTGATACTTATGGTGGATACGCTCGTCACGGTGGCGGCGCGTTCTCCGGTAAGGATCCAACTAAAGTAGACCGCTCAGCAGCTTATGCTGCTCGTTATGTTGCAAAAAACATTGTTGCTGCGGGTCTGGCTGAAAAAGTGGAAGTTCAGCTTGCCTATGCAATTGGAGTGGCACAGCCTGTATCGATCGCAGTTGAAACGTTTGGAACAGGAAAGGTTAGCGAAGACGTTTTAGTTGATCTTGTTCGCAAAAACTTCGACCTTCGCCCGGCTGGAATTATTAAGATGCTGGATCTGCGTCGCCCAATTTACAAGCAAACGGCTGCTTACGGTCATTTTGGCCGTACGGATGTTGATCTTCCTTGGGAACGTACGGACAAAGCCGACAGCTTAAAAGAACAAGCCAATCAATAAAATAATAAGCTAGAGGGTGTCCCTTAGGGGCGCCCTCTTTTTGGCTATCCGTTTTTAACTAGTCTGTTGATTTCCGTTCCAGGCGCTTCGCTTTCCGCGGGGCGGGCGGTAAGCCTCCTCGTCGCTATCGCTCCTGCGGGGTCTCACCTGTCCCGCTGCTCCCGCAAGAGTCTTCGCGCCTTCCACTCCAATCAACAGGCCCATTTGCATGGAAAAGTCGATGTGTTCTAGTTGTGTCTGGTCTACCCGGGCGCTTGCGATTTTGTTCTTATATGTTAGTATATAATGTATGAATTCTGTAAGATTCATATTAAAAAATGAGAGTTCCTTTTTAGGGATGCTAATAGAACGGAGTAGGTGAACGTACATAATGTGTGGTTTTATTGGTTGTGTACATGAAAAAACACAAGATTTTCGGGATGAGCAAAAACAGCAATTTCAAAATATGAACAATATCATCACTCATCGTGGACCTGATGATGATGGATATTATTATGATGAACATATCCAATTTGGATTTCGCCGCTTAAGTATTATTGATATTGAATGTGGTCATCAGCCGTTAACCTATGAAAATGAAAGATACTGGATTATTTTTAATGGTGAAGTATATAACTATGTTGAGCTTCGGGAAGAGCTTTTGAAGGAAGGGCTCACCTTTGCAACACACTCTGATACAGAGGTTATCATTGCCCTTTACAGCCATTTAAAAGAAAAGGCTGTTGAACGCCTACGCGGGATGTTTGCGTTTGTCATTTGGGACAAGGTAGAGCAAACTCTTTATGGTGCAAGAGATCCGTTTGGGATTAAACCGTTCTTTTATCATGAAAATGAACAACGGACATATTTTGCGTCAGAAAAGAAAAGTATTTTACTGGCCCTTGAAAAAAATGAATTAAATTATGATGCGATACAACAGTACTTAACGTATCAGTTTGTTCCAGAACCGGACACGATGACGGAGGGAATCTTTAAGCTTGAGCCAGGGCATTATTTTACGAAAAAAATTGGCGAACCAATGAAGATTTCTCGCTATTGGAAGGCTGCTTTCCATCCTGTGAACAAGTCAGAGGATGCGTTTATTAAAGAAATTAGAGATGTCATGTTTGATTCCGTTAAAATTCATATGCGAAGTGATGTTCCGGTAGGCTCTTTCTTATCCGGAGGGATTGATTCTTCGATTATTGCTTCGATTGCCAAGGAGTTCCATCCAGCAATCAAAACGTTTTCGGTTGGGTTTGACCATAATGGCTTTAGTGAGATTGATGTAGCGAAAGAAACAGCTGAAAAACTTGGAGTTGAAAATATCAGCTATATCATTTCCCCTGAAGAATATATGAATGAGCTTCCGAAAATCATGTGGCATACGGATGACCCATTAGCCGATCCAGCCTGTGTTCCACTTTATTTCGTGGCCCGGGAAGCTCGTAAACATGTTACGGTTGTGTTATCAGGAGAGGGTGCCGATGAGTTATTCGGTGGGTATAATATTTACCGTGAACCACAGTCCCTTGAGGTATTTAATAAAATTCCGGCGATAGGTAAAACGCTGTTAAAAGGAATTGCGAATATCATGCCAGAGGGGATGAAAGGGAAAAGCTTTATTGAGCGTGGTGTCACCCCAATGGAGGAACGTTATATAGGGAATGCAAAGATGTTTACGGAGGAAGAAAAGCGTAACTTACTTCATGTTTATAATGAACAAATAAAATATACCGATGTGACGAAACCGCTTTATGAACAAAGCAAGGGATACGATCCAGTCGATCGGATGCAATTTATTGATATTCATACATGGATGCGCGGCGATATTTTATTAAAGGCTGATAAAATGACGATGGCTCATTCACTAGAGCTACGCGTACCGTTTCTAGATAAAGCGGTTTTCGAGGTGGCATCAAAAATTCCTACCAGTCTTAAAACAGCTAATGGTACAACGAAGTATATTTTACGGAAGGCAGTCGAGGGTGTCGTACCTGATCACGTTTTAAATCGGAAAAAGCTCGGATTTCCGGTACCAATTCGCCATTGGTTAAAAAATGAAATGAACGAATGGGCAAAACGGATTATTCACGAGAGCAACACAGATCATTTGATAAATAAGGCCTACCTATTAAAATTGCTAGATGATCACTGCTTAGATAAGGCAGATAATAGCAGGAAAATATGGACTGTTTTAATGTTCATGGTCTGGCATGATGTGTATGTTGAAAAAAAGTATTCCTTTGAGCAGGAATATTTGAAAAAAAAGGTCATGCAATAAATATGCTATGAAAAAACCGTTACGGAATAAACTCCGAAACGGTTTTTTCAATTGGCACGATCTTACAACAAACGCTATAATAATAAGAACCATTGCGATAGTTTATTTTCTTGTGTTTTGGGGAAACTATCCGAGTTAATAGAGCTTATTTTTCTTGTTTTTCAGCTTGGATTGATTTATAGAATTGGCCTTTTTCAACGTATTCGCGAGAGATTCTTTCCATGTCAGCAATATCTTCTGCAGTTAATTCTCGTACTACTTTGGCCGGTCTACCAAAAGCAAGCGTATTTGGTGGTATTTTTTTTCCTTGAGGGACAAGGCTGCCAGCACCAATAAAGGCACCTTCACCAATTTCAGCATTATCAAGAACGATTGAGCCCATCCCGATTAATGCCTTTTTTCTGATGATACAGCTATGAAGGATCACTTGATGGCCAACCGTTACTTCATCCTCAATGATGAGCGGATTATTAGGGCTTTGGTGAAGAATGGAGTTATCTTGGATATTAACTTTTTTGCCAATAATGGTAGGGGCTACATCCCCACGGATAACAGAATTATACCAAACACTTGATTCATCGCCGATTTCGACATCTCCTGTAACGGTTACATAATCTGCGATAAAAGCTGAATCAGATATTTTGGGGAATTTCCCTTTATAAGGATAAATCATTTATTTCTCTCCTTTTAACTATACTAGTTAAAATTTAGCCAAAAATATCCTTGGTTTGTCAAAGGATTTAACTTGAAAATTCAAAATATTGTTGGAGAATGATGTAATAGTCTAATCTTTGTAGTTAATGACGGAGGAATCTGGAGTATGTGGAAATGGGAAGCTGAAGGAGAAGCAAAGGCTGTAATAGTAATGATTCATGGAGCGATGGAGCACCATCGCCGCTACGGTTGGCTGATTCAAATGTGGCGTTCTTCGGGATTTCACGTGATTATGGGGGATTTACCGGGACAAGGAATGACAACCCGGTCAAGAAGAGGACATATTAATTCCTTTGATGATTATATTATAGAAGTAAAGGACTGGATTCAGGCAGCCTATTCGTTTGAGTTACCAGTATTTTTACTCGGCCATAGCATGGGTGGTTTGATCGCAATTCGTATGTTGCAGGAGGAAAAAGTCAATATTGCAGGGGTCATTTTGTCTTCCCCGTGCCTTGGGCTTGTAAATTCTCCATCAAAAATACTAAATGCCTTATCGATAGGATTAAATATCATATTCCCGGAATTAAGGATGAATTCTGGAATTACCGTTGAAATGGCAACAAGAAATCAAGATGTCCGGGATGCTGATTTAAATGACACCTTGTATGTAACAAAAGTATCTGTGAGATGGTATCGTGAACTGATTCAAGGTATTAAGCTTGGTTTCGAGAATATTGATAAATTACCTGATATTCCAATGTTGGTTATGCAGGGCGGGGATGACAAAATCGTCAATAAACAAGGTGTTAGGGACTGGTTTAATCAGGTGCCTCTTTCAGAAAAAAGGTTTAAAGAATGGAACAAATGCTATCATGAAATTTTTAACGAACCAGAACGGGAAGATGTTTTTGAATATGCAAAGGATTTCGTAAACAGTCAACTAAAAGTGATTGGTTATTTGGTTTAAGGAACATCTCCATGAAAGGAGATGTTGCGTTCAAAGGGGTGTTAACATGACGATACCGACTCGACCGATCAGTTTAATGGCCAAGGTTTATTGGAGAATTTTACCGCTTGTCAGTCAAGAGCTAACCTATTGGAAAAATAGGGCAAAAGAAATTCCGAATGTGGAGCTCCGTAAACAGGCATTAGCTAGTCTTGAAAATAAAGCCTTTCATTGTCAGGGTGGGGCGATTCTGGCATTGTTAGCAGGGGATAATTATCATAAGGCAATTCGTTTTATCGTGGCGTACCAAACGATTAGTGATTATTTAGATAATTTATGTGACCGAAGTACTTCTCTAGACCCGGATGATTTTGCCGCACTGCATGAGGCGATGATGGATGCGATTAGCTTAGAAGCTGACAGGAAAAATTATTATCGGTATCGAAGCGATCAGGATGATGGAGGTTATTTATTTGAATTAGCCGCAGTCTGTCGAACGGTATTGAACGATTTGGCCCATTATCAAAAAATCAAAAATTTTTTGTTTGAGCTTTGCGAATACTATTGTGACCTGCAAATTCATAAGCATGTTGAAATGGAAGAGCGAATTCCACGACTTAAGCAGTGGTTTCACAAGTATAAAAATCTTGTTCCAAAGATGGAATGGTATGAATTTTCGGCTTGTTCCGGGTCAACACTCGGTATTTTTTGCCTTCTATCCTATGCGATGCGCGATGATTTTGAAGAGAGCCATGCGTTAAGAATTCGAAACGGCTATTTTCCATATATTCAAGGGTTACATATTCTGCTTGATTACTTTATTGATCAGGAGGAAGACCGAATCGGCGGTGATTTGAATTTTTGTTTTTATTATGAAAATAACCAGACACTGTTTGAGAGGTTAAACCATTTTTTACAAGAGGCCGATCGACATACAACGGTATTGCCTCACCAGCGCTTCCATCAGTTAATCAATCGCGGCTTACTGGGAATTTATTTGTCAGATGAAAAGGTGGCAAAACAAAAGGGTGTCAGGAAATTAGCCAAGGAGATAATTAAAACGGGGGGAGCAGTCAGCTATTTTTTCTATTTAAATGGGTTGATTTTTCGAAGAGTGGAAAAATGGGTGCCAACCGCCTTTTTGAGACCTTTAAAATAAGGCTTATGCCAAAGGAATGATTCCATTGACATAAGCCTTTGTTTATCTCTTTTCGATCGCAATAATAAACGGTGGGTGGTTGACCTGATTAATGAACTGGTATTGAAGAACATGAGCCTTCTTTTGGTCAAGCTGTTTTACAAATTGAAGCAGTTCATCCCGTTCTTGGACACCTTCCTCATGTCCATGGTAAATGACGAGAACAATCAGCGCTTCCGGAGCCATGATCTCAAGGAGTTGTTCAACAGCGGCAATCGTTGTATTGGATTTCGTCACAATCGATTTATCTCCGCCAGGTAAATAACCAAGATTAAAGATGGCGCCTCGTACCTTTCCAAACTGCTCCTTTGGAACGGAGGATAGGATGTTCTCATGGCCTTTATGAAAAAGCACAACACGTTCCGTTAAACCAAGTTCGTCTAATCGGAATCCGGTTGATGCAATCGCATCGGATTGAATATCAAACCCATATACCCGCCCTGTTTCACCAACAAGTTTAGCTAAAAAAGCAGTGTCATGCCCATTTCCAAGCGTGGCGTCAACTGCGATGTCACCGGGACCAACAGCGCTTTCTAATAAGTTTCGTGCAAAAGGCAGCACTCGTTCAAGCTTCATTTCAAAGCCTCCGTTCCAATTTAACCCTTGTAAAACTTTCCTTGCCAGCTATCACGTCGTTTAAGCTCCGCATCAATAGCATTTAATACTTCCCATTTATTTACACTCCACATCGGCCCAATCATTAAGTCAATTGGTCCATCTCCGGTAATACGATGAATAATCATTTCCGGGGGTAATATCTCCAATTGATCGCATACTAAACTTACATAGTTATCAAATGTTAGGAATTCAAGCATTCCTTTTTCATATTGCTTTACCATCGGCGTCCCTTTTAATAAGTGTAGCAAATGAATCTTAATTCCTTGAACATCAAGCTTGGCAACTTGTTGAGCAGTTTCCATCATCATTTGTGGTGTTTCAAGCGGAAGCCCGTTAATGATATGACTGCAAACGCGGATTCCATGCTTGCGAAGCTTATTCACTCCTTCAACATAGCACGGATAGTCATGGGCTCTGTTGATCAAAAGAGCCGTTCTTTCATGAACAGTCTGAAGTCCTAGTTCAACCCATAAATACGTTCTTTTGTTCAAATCTGCTAAATATTCTAGGACATCATCAGGTAAGCAATCTGGTCTAGTGGCAATGGATAAGCCAACGACACCGTCCTGCTGCAATACTTTTTCAAATTTCTCTTTTAACACTTCAACAGGAGCATGAGTATTAGTGAAAGCTTGAAAATATGCCATGTATTTTCCATCTTTCCACTTTTCGTGCATTTTTGCTTTGATTGCCTGAAATTGTGTATCAAGGTCGTCCGCACGGCTTCCCGCATAGTCACCAGAGCCTGAGGCGCTACAAAAAGTGCAGCCGCCATGGGCAACCGTACCATCACGATTGGGACAATCAAACCCGCCATCTAAAGCGATTTTAAAAACTTTATGGCCGAAGGTCTGGCGCAAATGGTAGTTCCACGTATGATAGCGTTTGTCATCTGTTGCATATGGAAAAGGGTTGATCTGATTCATTTCAGATTCCTCCTTTTTAAAGATAATTTTATTCATAAAGGAAATTGTATCACGAAGTTGGAGACTATTCCAAGAGCTTGTCTGAATTGGAAGGAATTTAACGGTTATTGAAGTGTTAGGATTAGGAGTTGTGAACAAAATAATATTGAAGCTTTCTGCTTCATGTCCATCATCCACAAGGGAGGAAATAGAGATGGCAACCCGTCAATCGATGTCCGATTTTTTTGAGAAGTGTGAGGAAGTACTTAAATATGCTGAAGACCAATATCAAAAAGCCTCGCTGCAGGAGCACTATAACGAAGATGAATATACGGATGCTCTTCAAAAGGTAGAAAATGCATACAATGATTTAGCGGATCTTGCTCATAGTGCAAATGAACAACAACGGGAACAGCTTCACCGGATGCGGCTTCAGCTCCAGCATACTCAAAACTCAATGATTTTACTTGATCGATAAGGAGTGTAACGATGAAGAAGCGCTCGAAACAAAATAATCCAGAACAAAAAACGCGAAATGGGATTAATAATCAAGACATGGAACTTGGGAAAGACTATGATCCGGTTATACAATCAAAAAGAAACTATGAAAAATCAGGCGGCCAACCAGTAAAATCTAAATTCCATCCTGAACCTGAACAATCCTCATAAACCTATTTAACAGCCCTTACAGCTAATTGTAGGGGCTGTTTATTATTTATCACCCAATAATTCCCACTCGGCTTATTTGTAACAATATAGACACTGGACCAATAATGTTAAAACGACGTTCACAAAAAGGTAACGAACTGGGATAAGAACTGTGAAGTAGGTCACAGATACCTAACGTGAAAAATCGTTAAATAAGGGAGAACAAACGGATTGTTATAAATATCACAACGCCGATTAAGAGTTATATCAAAATAATGATTTATAAATAAGGGAACACCGTTGGAAAGGAAGGAACTTATGAAAAAACTATCGAGCTTTATAAGCGCGTTCATTTGCCTACTATTTGTTTTACCAATTGTATCAAGCGCAGAGCAAACTGCTCCTATTCTCACGATGGAGGAGCTTTCGATTCAAATTATGCCGGAATATTCGTTCCACCCGGAAGAAAAGAAAAAAGATCAGCCGCCGTTATTGGTCGGTCTCCATGGCACCTTAATGAATAAAAGCGCTGAGCCGCAAAAAGGCCAAATTGAAATTCCTCTCCCATTAAAGGCAAAGGATTTCCGGATTGGGTATGTTGCCGATTATAACCGTGATCAAACCAAAATGAATGAAATTGAGTATGAAATTAATAAAGCAAAAGGTACTGTGTCTTGGACTACTAGCGAAGATATTCAGCCAGGCGAGCTTTATAAATTCGTTATTGAATATTATACAAATGATATTAAAGTGGAGAAACAAAATCATACCCTTTCCTATAAATTTGTAAGCTTTGCGGATATTGGCATGGTAAGAATTTTATTCCTTGAACCGCTTAAAACGGAGAGCTTCAGTCTCACACCTGCAGCCGAATCTCATCAAGAAAATGGCTATGGAATGAATATGTTTATGTATCAAATTCAAGGAACGAAACCAGGCCAAACAAAGGAAATTAATTTGAAATATGTACGGTCAGAAACGAAAACAACCATGGACATTATGAATGAAATGGGCGATAAAACTGCAACCTCTACTGCGGTAAAGGAGAATAAGACACTTCCGGTTGGCATCATCATTGGGAGTATTGCCGGGATCAGTATTGTGGTCATCTTCATCATTGCTCTTCTTTTAAAAAGAAAAACAAAGCAAAAAGCTGAACAAACCATTCATCAAGAAATCGACTTAGGAAAAGCAGATGACGAAACGAAAAAGAAGCGCCTAAGAGGAATGCTGCTCAATGGCAGTATTACTGAAGAAGAGTATCAGCAATTGCTTAACAAACTAGCCAATTAGGCAGGCAAGTGAAATAAGCGAAGGTAGCGGGTAATTTGACTCGTGTCATCAATCAGCAAGTAGCAAGCGATCCAAGGACAGGGAGGTGCCAAAATGTATATTGTAGGGAATCTTTCCCTTTATTTAGGGCTAATCATAACAGCGTATTCATTGATTGCCACGATTATCGGGATAAAAAAACAAAATTCAAAATGGCTTGAAAGCGCAAAAGCGGGGATATTATCCGTGACATTCCTCGCCAGTATTTCTGCCTTCCTTCTCCTGTTCTTGTTGGGGACAAGTCAATTTGAGTATAAATACGTTGCCACGTACACCAGTTTAGATTTACCGCTCGTTTACAAGCTAACGGCATTTTGGGCGGGCAATGCAGGGTCGCTCCTTTTATGGCTGTTCTTCCTGTCCGTTTATACAGGAATGATTGTCTTATCGAAAAAAGGCAGAGAAATGCATCCTTATGTTTCAAGTATTCTGCTACTGAATTTATTGTTCTTCTATATTGTTTTAATTACGAGTGTAAACCCGTTTGCAATGACGGATACGATTCCGCCAGACGGAAAAGGACTAAATCCAATGCTGCAAAATCCAGGCATGGTCCTACATCCGGTGACGTTGTATTTAGGATATGTCGGTTTAGCTGTTCCGTTTGCGTTTGGCATTGCAGCGCTGATTATGAAGCGAATGGATGCAGAATGGATTAAATTAACGAGACGGTGGACGTTAACAGCTTGGTTATTCTTAACATTAGGAAATATTATCGGTGGTTGGTGGGCCTATTTAGAACTTGGCTGGGGCGGCTATTGGGCTTGGGATCCCGTTGAGAATGCATCGTTCTTGCCATGGTTAACGGCATCAGCATTTTTACATTCCGTCATGATACAAGAACGAAAAAATATGCTTAGAACCTGGAACATCAGTCTAATCGTGCTATCTTATTTGCTCACCTTATTTGGAACTTTTTTAGTCCGAAGTGGTGTGTTAACGAGCGTTCACGCTTTTGGGGATACGAATCTAGGAACTTATTTTATCATCTTCCTATCTTTCATGACTCTTTTTGCCATCTATATTGTGATGTCCAGGTACCAGTTAATTAAAAAAGAAACGAGTCCTATTGAAGCCTATTTTTCAAAGGAAAGCAGTTTTTTATTAAATAACCTCATTCTTATTGCTGCGGCATTCGCGGTTTTATGGGGAACGATGTATCCACTTATCTCGGAAGCGTTAACCGGAACAAAGGTTAATGTCGGAGCGCCTTATTTTAATAAAGTAATGGCACCAATCATGCTTGGTCTGATTGTCCTGATGGCAATATGTCCACTTATTGCCTGGCAAAAGGCGGCTTTCAACCGGTTTCTAAGAAATATGCTCGTACCGATTGTGTTAGCGCTCGTATTTGCTTTCGGGCTTGTTGCTCTAGGTGTTCGCGGAGCATTTGCCATCATCGGTTTATCAGCAACTGTCTTTATGATGGCCACTCATATTCAGGAATTTATTACCGGAATAAAGGCTCGCAAAAAGGCTACCAATGAAGGTTTACTGACGGCAATGCTTCGCTTAACGGTAAAAAATCAGCGCAGATACGGCGGTTATTTAGTTCACATCGGCATCGCCATTTTAGCAGTCGGAGTAATTTCCTCGCACGCCTATTCAGAGGAGGTATTACAGACCGTTAATAAAGGTGAGAGCTTATCAATTGGAGAGTATCGCTTAACCTTTAACAGCTTGTCGGAACGGTCTGATGGCGGCAATGATATTGTTCATGCAGACGTGTCTGTAACGTACCAAGGGAAAAAAATCGGAAAAATTTATCCTGAAAAAATCTTTTATGCTAACTGGCCAGAGCCATCAACGGAAGTGGAGATAAAAACCAATCTTAAGGAAGACTTATATTTGGTGTTGAGCTCTTGGGAAGATCGAAATAAGGTTACCTTTTTAGTAAAAGTAAATCCTTTTGTCAGTTGGATTTGGGCAGGGGGATTCATTATGGTTATCGGAATTGCGATCGCTTTAATTGGCGGTAAAACGACCCTTCACCGCATAAAAAACAGATCTTCTATCCACACGGAAGGGGTGAAGGTAAATGGTTAGGAAAAACATGTTGTTGATTCTACTGATTCTGCTTACCATGCCAACCGTTTCCTTTGCTGCCGGTGTGGACTATAACTCGTTGGAATTTAGAGCAGTGATTAGTCAATTAGATATGCAAGGTCACGCCGATCATGAGCTTTCTACCTGTACGGTTAAGAAGGTTTACTATGATGAAGTTCTTGACATGTTAAAAGAAGGAAAGTCTGAAGATGACATCATTAAGTCCTATGTAAATGAATATGGACAAGCGGCGCTCAGAACACCAGGGAATGATTTAAATGGAGTGATTGCGTGGGTCATGCCGGCTGTTGCTCTAGTAATTGGAACGATTATTGTAACCCGATGGATTAAGAGAATTGCGTTAAGAGAAAACAAAAAAGAGCTGGAAATAATCAACTGGAACAGTGAAACGGACCAGGAGATATTTGAAAAAACAATCGACGAAGAACGGCGAAAATTCTTTTAAAGGATTAAACTGACCTTTTCAAGTTAAGTAGAGATCGGAAACCGAGCCGTTACCTAAGGAGGGGAAACACATGACAGACTATGTATTTTTAATTGTCGGTTCGATGGTTACGATCATTTGTATTTATTTTATCGCTGCCCCCTTTTTTAAAACAGACCCACATCAATCACAAAAAAAAGTGGCAAGCGAAGAAGGGACGTCAATCGAAACCATTTACGCAGCGATCAATGAATTGGAAATGGATTATTTAATGAAAAAAATAACCGAAGCAGATTTTCAGCAAATGAAAATGCGTTACCAAATCATGGCTGCAGAAATTTTAAAAATAGAAGAAGAGCAAGTTCGTCATGAAATCAAGGATGCATCCAATATTGATGAAGATATTTTAATAGAATTACAAAAAATCCGGAAACAGAAGGGAAGACAAATTGGATGAGCCAGTTCCCTCCATTTCATCCTGAATGGCTGGTAACCTTTTGGTTTTCAACTCCGGTCCTAAGGCTGATTAATCCGCATTGGTTTCTAATAATCTTGGCTGTGAGTGCAATGGTTGTATTTTTCATCAAGCGGCAAAAGTCGGTTGAGCATCCTCAAATCGATTCTGATGAGGAGAAATTCCAGCATCTACTAACAAAAAAACAAATTATTGAAAAGAAAATAGCTGAACTTGAAATGCAAAAACAACAGGGAGAACTGAGCGAAGAAAAATACGAGCTCAAGCGAAGCGAGTATAAAAAGCATTTAGACAAGGTAATCCTCGATTTACATTATTACACCTAATAGGCAGGTGAAGGCTTTGAAGAGAAAACTCATTTCGTTATCGGTTGTGGTTGCAGCTGCCATCTTTATTGGTCTCCTATTAAATGGTTTAAACGGGAAGGCAACATCGGCAGAAATGGGCGACCATGCACCAGATTTTATGTTAAAAGATGTTAATGGGCAAAACTACCGGCTTTCCGACTTTAAAGGAAAAGTTGTGGTTATAAATTATTTTACAACTTGGTGTGAGCCTTGCCTTGATGAAGCTCCAGAGCTTGAGGCGTTTGGCCAGGACTATAGCGATGCCATCCTTTTAATTCTGGCAAAAGGGGAAAGTTCAAACCGAATAAAAAAATATATAGAAGAAACGGGTTCGAAGCTAACATACTTGCTTGATACAAAAGAAGAAACGGCCAGGGCCTATAATGTGGTAGGCCAGCCGGAAACGATGATCATCGATGAAAAAGGAGTCATTCGTGAACGGTTCTCAGGACCGACAACGAAGAAGAAACTCATTGAAATGATTGAAAAGCTTCACTAACTATGGTTAGAGCACTTTAAGTGTTTTAATAGATATATTTATTTTTTAAGGGAGGTGTAATCATGTTGAAAAAGCTGCTGGCAATTGATAAGCGATTACTTCTGGTGATTGGTTTATTTGTAGGAATTATTGTCTCGGTAGTTACGGCAAAAACGTTAGCGTATACAGATTCAGCCGAATTTTGTAAGAGCTGTCATATTATGAACAATGTTTATGATTCTTTTACAGATTCTACTCATGCTGAATTGGCTTGTGCGGATTGTCATCTACCACACGATTCATTAGTTAGCAAATATACCTTTAAAGCTAAATCGGGATTAGGCCATGTTTACTTTAACACATTGGGAGAAGAAAAAATCCCGGGTGTTCTTCATCCGACCGATGGCTCTAAGGAAGCAATCAATCACAATTGTATAAGTTGCCATAAAAGCACATTAGATAATGTTTCACATGAGGCAAAAGAAAGCTGTACGGTCTGTCACCAGTCTGTGCCGCATGGAAAAGGGTTTAAAACAGAAGATTTCTACAAAGCGCCAAAACCGGGAGAGCTATTAGAAAATAAGGGAGGTACAATGAACAATGGCTAGGAAACTACACTGGATATATATATGCCTAGTCGCTGTCATAATGCTAGTTGCGGGATGCTCAGGAGCTGAAGAGACAAAAAAAGCAGGCGAGCTAAAAACTGGATTAGCAAAAGATGAAATTAGTAATGAAGCGTTTAAGGACATATTCCCGCTTCAATATGACAGCTACAAAAAGAATGAAAAAATGGATGATACAAAATATGGTGGATCTGTAAAACGAAGCAAGTTTGAAGCGGATAAGGAACCGTTATTACCAATCCTATTTAATGGATATGGATTTGCGACTGAATATAATGAAGAGCGCGGTCACGTTTATGCCAATGAAGATATTCGTGCAATCGCTCGTATTAATGATAAATCGATTGGTTCTTGTTTAACATGTAAATCAACAGCAGTACCACATATGATTGAGGAAATGGGCGACGCTTACTGGAGTGGGAACTTCAATAAGGATATTTGGCCTAAAGCTGAAAGTATGGGACACTCACCAATCGGCTGTTCTGACTGTCATGACCCTGAGACAATGGACTTGCGTGTAACACGTCCAAGCTTTACTAAAGCAATGGAATCACAAGGTATTGACATGTCTTACCCAACGAAGAACGATATGCGTAACTATGTCTGTGGACAGTGTCACGTTGAATATTACTTTGCTGCATCAAATAGTGAGGTAACCTTCCCATGGGCAAATGGTTTTAAGCCAGAAGAAATGTATGAATACTATGAAACAACTGCAAAAGAAAATGGCTTTGAAAAAGACTGGATTCATAATGTTTCTGGAACTCCAATGTTAAAATCACAGCACCCAGAGTTTGAAACACATATGGAAGGTCCACACGGAAAAGCAGGCGTTACATGTGCAGACTGCCATATGCCATATGAGCGTGTTGACGGCAAAAAGAAAATCAGCTCACACTATTGGACATCACCGCTTAAGACAATGGAAAGTTCTTGTGGAACATGTCATACAAACCGTGATCTTGAGGAATTGAAGAAGACTGTTGAAGAAATTCAAGAAACAAATGTTGAAGGTTTACATGAAGCACAAGCTGTATCAACAGAGGCTCACTATTTTGTTAATAAAATGATTATTTCAGGTGTAAGTGCTGATAAAATCAAACAAGCTCAAAATCATGTTCGTAAAGGACAATGGTTCTGGGATATCGTAGCAGCAGAAAACTCTGCAGGCTTCCATAACCCACAAGGAACGATGGATTCTTTAAGAACATCGATTGCGGAGTCAAACGAAGCAATTAAAATTGGTACAGAAGAGTTAGTTAAAAAAGGTGTTAATTTAGAGGAATTAAAAGCAGAGATTGAAAAAGCAAAGCAGGCTGTATTCGGAGAGAAGGATAACTTCAAGAAGAAGGAAAAAGCAATTAACCTATACTTCCCTGCTCAACAGCCGCCAGCTGTTCCAGCTGCACCAGCAGCACCAGCAAAAAAATAGACGATTTAAAACACTGGGTAATGGCCGTTACCCGGTGTTTTCTTATTATCTTTAATTTTGGTACAAAAGCGAAAGACGAGTTCTCCTTCCACTTTTGTACATTAAATTGTGGCAAATCTAGTGCTCGGTGTCAATGGCCTACCAATACCACTTTTCAATCAAGGGTGACATGAAACTATTGCAAAAGAGTAAAAAAACAAATATTATTATTTCGGTATACTAAATATTTGTAGAGGAGCGTTTTTCATGCCGCGTGCCTTATGGCTTTTGGTGATTGGTATGGCAGTGAATGTTACAGGCGCTTCTTTTTTATGGCCATTAAATTCTATCTATATTCATGACCATTTAGGGAAGTCGATGTCAATCGCTGGACTGGTTCTCATGCTCAATTCCGGAGCGAGCGTTGCCGGAAATTTGTTTGGAGGACTATTATTTGATCGAATAGGCGGATATCGTTCGATTCTGCTAGGAATTGGAACTACCGTATTGGCTCTTTTGGGACTGTCCGTCTGGAACGGATGGCCAGCTTATGTCATTTTCTTAATTATTGTCGGGTTCGGCTCAGGAATTGTTTTTCCATCCATGTATGCAATGGCTGGTTCTGTTTGGAAAGAAGGCGGACGCAGGGCTTTTAACGCGATTTATGTAGCCTCAAACCTTGGCGTGGCGATCGGCTCTGCCTTGGGAGGCATTGTTGCCGCCATTTCTTTTCAGTGGATTTTCATCGCTAATGCCCTCATGTATGTTATTTTTCTACTGATTGCTGTGTTTGGTTATAAAGGAATCAATACTTTGGCCGTAAACAAAAGCAATCGTATAATTGATAAAAAGAAAGTGGATAGCCGAACCCATTTATATGCCCTGTTGATTCTTTGTTTTGGCTATGCTCTCTTATGGGTTGGCTATTGTCAATGGCAGGCAACCATCGCTCCGTACACTCAGGAAATTGGAATTAGTTTAAAGCAATATACCTATCTTTGGACGATTAACGGGGCATTGATTGTATTAGGACAACCGCTTATGAACAAATTGGTTGTTCATCTTGCTAAAACAATCAAGTCACAAATCATTATTGGGACGATTGTGTTTGCGATTGCTTTTTATGTAGCATCGGAAGCTGAGCAGTTTAGCGCTTTTGCGGTGGCAATGATGATTATGACGATTGGAGAAATGTTGGTCTGGCCCGCCGTGCCTACTGTTGCAGACAAGCTGGCTCCGCTTGGAAGGGAAGGGTTTTTTCAAGGGATTGTAAACAGTGCTGCGACCGGGGGGAGGATGATTGGTCCGATTTTGGGTGGCATGCTTGTTGATTTTTATGGGATGGAAAGGCTGTTTATTGTTATGATTGTGTTATTTCTCCTTTCTTTATTCACTACCTTTATTTATGATAGAAAGCTAGTGGAAAAGCAGGAATTATCAGCACATGTGTCGTAAGTTTTGTCGAGAAAGAATAAATTAATTATCACCTATTTCACCATTCTTTCATAATATGAATATTACCTTTTTGATACAAATATAGTGCAGACTTGCATCAGGTAGGGAAATTTTATACAATAGGTTTAGTTTTATAAATCGACATGGACAAGGAGTAGTAATGTTAGTGAGCCTGAACTAGAGAGTTGACGATTGGTGCAAGTCAACCAGGCCCTTCATGAACTCGCCTTTGAGTCGCAAGTGTGAAAAAGTAGTAACTCTTGCCGTTTTCCGCGTTAAGGATTGTTTAAGTGAGTGTGCATACACTAATGTGGGTGGTACCGCGGGAGATATAATCAGACCTCTCGTCCCTATTATGGGATGAGGGGTTTTTTGTAATCATAGAAAAATAAAGTACATATGAAATAGGAGGAAAAACCATGAGCTTCAATCATCAGGAGATTGAAAAAAAGTGGCAAACGTATTGGGAAGAAAATAAAACCTTCAAAACAAGTGAAGAAAAAGGTAAGCGCAAGTTTTATGCTCTTGATATGTTCCCGTATCCATCTGGTGCCGGACTGCACGTCGGACACCCAGAGGGCTATACGGCGACAGATATTTTATCAAGATTAAAAAGAATGCAAGGCTATAACGTCCTGCATCCAATGGGCTGGGACGCATTTGGTCTTCCTGCGGAGCAATATGCGCTTGATACGGGGAATGACCCTGCTGAATTTACAAAGCAAAACATTGATAATTTCCGTCGCCAAATTAAATCGTTAGGATTCTCTTATGACTGGGATCGCGAAGTCAACACAACCGATCCAAACTATTATAAATGGACTCAGTGGATTTTCCTTCAATTATATAAGAATGGCTTGGCTTATATTGATGAAGTGGCTGTTAACTGGTGTCCTGCACTCGGTACGGTTTTAGCGAATGAAGAAGTTATTGACGGGAAAAGTGAGCGTGGCGGACATCCTGTTGAACGCCGCCCGATGAAGCAGTGGATGCTGCGAATCACGGCTTATGCGGATCGCCTGTTAGAGGACCTGGACGAAGTGGATTGGCCAGAAAGCATTAAGGAAATGCAGCGAAATTGGATTGGCCGCTCTGAAGGGGCCGAAGTTACGTTTGGAATCGATGGACACGAGGGCACATTTACCGTGTTCACGACAAGACCTGATACTTTGTTTGGAGCAACCTATGCTGTACTTGCTCCTGAGCATCCGTTAGTAAGTGTGATCACAACCGCTGAACAGAAGGAAGCAGTTGCTGCCTATTTTGAGCAAATTAAAAGCAAAAGTGATTTGGAACGGACTGATTTAGCCAAGGATAAAACAGGGGTATTTACCGGAGCATACGCCGTTAACCCTGTGAATGGAGCTAAAATGCCGATTTGGATTGCTGATTACGTGTTAATGAGCTATGGAACGGGAGCTATAATGGCTGTTCCAGCGCATGATGAACGCGATTATGAATTTGCTCAAAAGTTTGAGCTGCCAATCATCGAGGTTGTCGCTGGCGGAGATGTTGCAAAAGAGGCGTACACTGGCGATGGCGAGCATGTTAATTCCGAATTTTTAAATGGTATGAATAAGATAGATGGCATTAATGCGATGATCGCTTGGCTTGAAGAAAAAGGAATTGGTACAAAAAAGGTTACTTATCGTCTTCGTGACTGGCTATTTAGCCGCCAGCGTTATTGGGGTGAGCCGATTCCAATCATCCATTGGGAAGATGGCACAATGTCAGCGGTTCCTGAAGAACAGCTCCCATTAGTTCTTCCGAAAACAAAGGAAATTAAGCCTTCTGGTACCGGAGAATCTCCGCTTGCGAATATTGCAGATTGGGTTAATGTTGTAGATCCGGAAACTGGCAAAAAAGGACGCCGTGAGACAAATACGATGCCGCAGTGGGCTGGTAGCTGCTGGTACTATTTACGTTATATTGATCCGAAAAATAATGCTGCGCTAGCAGATGCCGCAAAATTGAATGAATGGCTACCGGTTGATATTTACATTGGCGGAGCGGAACATGCTGTTCTTCATTTATTGTATGCTCGCTTCTGGCACAAATTCTTATATGATATCGGAGTAGTGTCAACAAAAGAGCCATTCCAAAAGCTGTTTAACCAAGGAATGATTCTTGGTGAAAACAATGAAAAAATGAGTAAATCAAAGGGAAATGTTGTGAATCCTGATGATATTGTTACAAGCCACGGTGCTGATACATTGCGGTTGTATGAAATGTTCATGGGACCACTTGATGCCTCCATTGCTTGGTCCACAAATGGATTAGACGGTTCACGACGTTTCTTGGATCGGATCTGGCGTTTATTTGTCGAGGATAATGGCGAGATTACCGCTAAAATCCAGGATAGTGACGATGCTAGTCTTGAAAAAATCTATCATCAAACCGTTAAAAAGGTAACCGAGGACTATGAAGGGTTGCGTTTTAATACGGCGATCTCGCAAATGATGGTATTTATCAATGAGGCCTATAAGGCAACAGTCCTTCCAACACATTATGTGGAAGGCTTTGTGAAAATGCTGGCGCCAATTTGTCCGCATGTAGCCGAAGAGCTATGGGCGAAGCTAGGGCATAATGGATCTCTTTCATACGAAACATGGCCTGCTTATGACGAAGCGAAGCTTGTTGATGATGAAGTAGAGATTGTCGTGCAAATTAACG
Source organism: Neobacillus terrisolis (assembly GCF_051233475.1). Taxonomy (NCBI): domain Bacteria; kingdom Bacillati; phylum Bacillota; class Bacilli; order Caryophanales; family Bacillaceae; genus Neobacillus; species Neobacillus terrisolis. The sequence goes on from NZ_JBKFGH010000011.1 coordinate 31,063, forward strand.
GAAAAGTAAAAACGAAATTGTATGTACCATCTGATGCTTCTAAGGAAATCCTTGAAAAGATTGCAATGGGCGATGACAAGGTGAAGGAACAGATTGACGGCAAAACGGTTCGCAAGGTGATTGCAGTACCTGGTAAACTTGTAAACATCGTTGCCAATTAACAATATTCCATAGGGGTAACACATATTTGTGTTTGGAATAAAAACTTAAATAATTAGCAGTGTTAGTTGATTAGAGCACATGGAGCGGAAATCAACTAACAGAGCCAAATAAATAAAGCGGATGGGGATAGTTTCCTTCATCCGCTGTTACAAGAAAGGAAGCTGGGGATGGAAGAATTAAATATCATTACGCCTGAAGAGGTACAAAAGAAGCTTGAGGCGGGGGAAAAATTAGAACTCGTTGATGTTAGGGAAGATGAAGAAGTTGCCGAAGGGATGATTCCAGGTGCAAAACACATTAAAATGGGCGAAATCCCAATGAACCTCGATTATTTCGAGGATGATAAAGAATATATTTTGATTTGCCGCTCGAGCCGACGCAGTGAAAATGTTGGCTGGTTCCTTCATGACCATGGCGTTAAGGTACGTAACATGGTTGGTGGTATGCTGGAATGGAAAGGTGAATTGGAGTTTTAGTTTTAAGTTTTGGGTAGTTGATTCCCGGTCCGTCATGAGGTGGTGGACCGGGAATTTTTTGTTGTGATTTGTGATGATTCTGACGTGCTGTTTGGAAGTTGTCCGATATCATTCAAAAGTTGGTCCATAAATTTTAGAGTTGTCCAATATCATCTAAAAGTTGGTCGATAAAATTTTAAACTTGTCCGATATATTTCAAAAGTTGGTCCATAAAATTTTAAAGTTGGTCTATATATTTAAAAAGTTGTCCGATATTTTTTTAAACTTGTCCCATATCCACAATTAAAGTGGTCATATCCAAAATTCCGTGGGCATATATTTCCTCCAAACTAGGCTTCGAGGCTCAAAAATCCCGGAAAGCGGGTAAAATTCTTTATTTTTTTAAAAAAACACAGCCATTTTCCTCAAAAACATGACCAATTCCGAAAAAAACATCAAAAAACTTAAAAAAGGTAATAAAAAAAGTGAAAAACTCATCAAAAAAGCATCCAACACTCATTCCCGGAAAACATTTTCCAACCTTCAAATACTAAAAAATCAGATTATTGCCAATAATGATGGTAAAAACGAAAGGGAAGATAACCGTGATTCAAGTAAAAGTCTTCGATCATGAGCATGAAAAGGATTTAGAAAGTGAAATGAATGAATTTTTAGAGGGCTTAGACGATAAAAAGCTGCTAGACATTAAATATAATGTAGCAGCTTATCAAGAAGATGAGGACGAGCAAATCTATTGTTTTTCAGCAATGGTTATTTATCGGACCTAATCCTCCATTACTGTAAGCAACCAAGCACAAAAAAGTTAATGGTGAGCCGAAAACTTTCCGGCATTAAGCCCGGCTAAGCGGCCGGTTACTAATGCGGAGGTGATGTTATAGCCTCCGGTATAGCCGTGGATATCCAAAATTTCACCACAGAAATAGAGTCCATCCATTTTTTTGGATGCCATCGTTTGCGGTTCAATCTCTTTGACGGAAACTCCGCCTCCAGTGACAAACGCTTTTTCCAATGACAGTGTGCCGTTAACCCGGAATTGAAATTGCTTGCAGCTTTTAACAAAGCTGCGGATTTTTTCATGGGAAATAGAATTTCCTGAGGCTAGAGGATCAATTCCATTTCGTTCAAGCAAAAATAACATATAACGTTCTGGTAATAATCCTTTCAAGCTATTTTTGAGTGCCTTTTTTGGATCCGTTTTGATGATGTTAATGATTTCTTGAAACAACATTTCTTCATTTTTCTCAGGGATTACATCTAAACTAAGCGTTACCTCTTTTTTTCCGGTTTTTCGCTGTTCTTTGACAACAAACTGACTGCACCGGAGCACAGCAGGACCGCTGACACCGAAATGAGTAAAGAGCATATCCATTTGATGAGTAATGAGCGGCTTGCCTTTTTGATTTAATACGCTTAAAGCGATATTCCTTAATGACAGGCCTTGCAACGTTTTTTCTTTTATAAATGGTTCGGATGAAGTAATTGGTACCTCGGTCGGAAAAAGCTCGGTAATCGTATGTCCGGCTTTCTCAGCCCAAGCATAACCATCACCGGTTGACCCGGTATGCGGAACCGATTTGCCGCCAACTGCAATGACAACGGCCCTTGTTTCAATTGTTTCACGATTATGTAATTGAACGGAAGAAACTCGTCCATTTTCGTAATGAACATCCTTAACGGGACAATCAGTCCAAATTTTCACTTTAAGTGTATTTAGTCGATCAATCAATGCATCTACGACCGATTGGGCCTTATCCGTTACAGGAAACATTCTTCCATGATCTTCTTCTTTAAGCTCAATACCAAGCTTTTCAAAAAAAACAATGATGTCCTCATTGCTAAATAATGATAAGGCACTATGCAAAAAGCGGCCATTACCAGGAATGTGTTTAATAATTTCATCAACTGAAAGTCTGTTTGTAACATTGCAGCGACCGCCGCCAGATATGGCCAGTTTCCGGCCAAGTTTATCACCTTTATCAACAAGCAGAACCTTTCTGCCTTGTTCGGCTGCAGCAATTCCGGCCATTAACCCTGAAGGACCGCCGCCTATTACAACTACATCAAAATACGTCATTCAATTCACCAACTTTTTCTAAACTGAAATAAAGATACTTCATATCATAAAACCTTTCCATTGTTTCGCCAAAATATGATAAAATACGATGTTAGATTCATTTTGTAAGTAGGATAGGAAAATTTGGACAAGTGTCTGGCAAAAGGTCAAGCGCTTTTCTTTTGTAGGAAGGGATCATATGTCATCAAAGCTTTTAAGAGGAACATTCATCCTCACACTGGGAACAATGGTTTCCAAGGTTCTCGGCTTATTTTATGTCATTCCATTTTACGAAATTGTAGGCTATAAGGGTACAACCCTTTACCAATATTCATACGTACCTTATACCATTTTCATCAGTATTGCAACTGCTGGGGTACCACTTGCCGTTTCGAAGTTTATTGCAAAATATAATGCACTAGAGGAATATGCAGTTGGACGGAAGCTGTTTAAATCGGGTCTCTTAGTTATGTTGTCCACTGGGGTTGTTTCTTTTTTAGTTTTATATTTTTTAGCCCCTGCCCTGGGAGAAATGGTGATTCGCGATAAGGATCAGGTTTCAAGTGTAGAGGATGTCGTAACGGTTATCAGAGCGGTAAGCTTTGCGTTAATTGTAGTCCCATTTATGAGCTTGATTCGGGGGTTCTTTCAAGGGCATCAATCAATGGGACCTTCAGCTGTTTCTCAGGTTGTCGAACAAATTGTCCGGATTATTTTCGTTTTAGCGGGAGCCTATGTTGTTTTACATGTTTTGAATGGCAGTCTTGTAACAGCGGTCAGTGTAGCTACATTTGCAGCATTTATCGGGGCGCTCGGCAGTCTTTTTGTTCTATTTTGGTATTGGTACAAAAGAAAACCATATTTAGATGAAATTCTACTTAAAGATAAAGGAACAATAGAGATATCTTTAAAGCAAATTTATAAAGAAGTATTACTATATGCAGCTCCATTTGTTTTTGTTGGAATTGCCAATCCGTTGTTTCAGCTGATTGACCAATTGACGTTTAACAGAGCGATGGTTTCAATCGGTTTGGCAAAGCAAACCGAATTTGCCTTCAGCGTGTTAAATTTTGAATCACATAAATTAGTCATTATTCCTGTTTCGTTAGCAACGGCTTTTTCGCTAACACTGGTCCCAAGTGTGACAAAGGCTTTTGTAGAAAACGATCGCAAAGGTTTATTTCGCCAGTTAAATCAAACCTTTCAAGTTATGTTATTTTTAACACTACCAGCCGTAGTAGGTTTGTCCCTGCTTGCTGAACCTGTATTCACCGTTTTTTATGAGCACAAGGAATTAGGAACAGAAGTGCTCCGTGCCTATGCGCCGGTAGCGATTTTATTTGCGCTCTATTCCGTGACTGCAGCTATTTTACAAGGAATTAATGAACAGCGTTATACGATTCTAGGACTTCTTGTCGGTTTATTAATAAAATTAAGCTTAAATATACCGTTAATTAAGGTTTTGGAAACAAATGGAGCGGTATTAGCTACTGCATTGGGCTATACGGCAGCAATCCTTATTAATATGTATGTCATTAAAAAGTACGCACGCTATCCGTTTCGATTTGTGGTGCGTCGCTCTTTGTTAATTATCGCATTCACCCTTGTCATGCTGGTTGGAGCCTTTATTACCTATCAATTATTATTATTGGTTCTATCCCCGGCTTCTAAAGTGCAATCTCTGCTCATCATTGGTATTTGTGCACTTGTGGGAGCTGGAATCTATATATATTTAGCGTTTCGCTCTAAGTTAGTGTACCTGTTGTTTGGTCAACGAGCCGAAAATATAAAGCGGAAATTACGTTTACCGTTTTAAAGAGAACCCCCCACTTATAAAAGAGGGGGATTTCCTCTTGTTTGGTGAAGGATAATTTAATAATACTCTGGAAGTTGTCTTAAGCCTAAGCGGCGTTCAACCCGATCAAGACGTCGATCTAGTTGGTTCACTAATCTGTCAAGCTGATCAACACGACGCTCTAGTCGGTCTAAACGGCGGTCAACGTTACCGCCACCTGGGAAACCACCGCCTGGAAAGCCACCGCCTGGGAAACCGCCACCCGGGAAGCCACCACCTGGAAAACCTTGTGGGAATTGTTGTCTGTAGTCCATTTCAATCATCTCCATTTTTTAATTTGGGTAAGAATGATAACAGTCTATGTATCGTAGCGAGGTGTGGTATAGGCATATACCTAAATAATTTTTAGAATGTTGGGAGGAGCTAATTTGCGGATTGATAAAATGTTAGCCAATCTAGGGTATGGCAGTAGAAAAGAAGTTAAACAAATACTTAAAGCAGGCACTGTTAAAATAAATGACAATGTAGTAAAGGATGCTAAGCAACACGTAAATTTGGATAGTGATGTTGTTACCCTTAATGGTGAAGTACTTGAATATCGACAATTTATTTATTTAATGATGAATAAGCCGCCTGGGGTTATTTCTGCTACCGAGGATACAAAAGATGAAACGGTGATCGATTTATTAGATATGGCTGACGCAGTGTACGAGCCCTTTCCGGTCGGCCGGCTTGATAAAGATACAGAAGGGCTGTTGTTAATCACCAATGATGGACAGCTTGCCCACCGATTGCTGTCTCCAAAGAAGCATGTACCGAAAATGTATTTTGCGCAAATTGATGGAGAAGTCACAGCGGAAGATGTAGAAGCCTTTAAACATGGGGTTACATTAGACGACGGCTATTTAACAAAACCTGGTGAGTTAACCATCTTAAAAAGTGGAATTAGGTCTGAGATTGAACTGACGATAACAGAAGGGAAATTCCATCAGGTAAAGCGCATGTTCCAGGCGGTAGGAAAAAAGGTTGTTTATTTAAAAAGAATGACGATGGGGCCGCTTCAACTTGATGAGGAGCTTGAATTAGGGGAATACCGGGATTTAACAGAAGAAGAGTTGGAACAGTTATTAAACTATCAGCCCTAAGGTTGAAACTTTTGATAATAAAAATTCTTGATGAAAAAATAGGCTGTATTAAATTTGGCTGTTGATTTCCGCTGCAGGTGCTCGCTTTCCGCGGGGGAGTCCGGGAGCCTCCTCGGCGTCATAGCGCCTGTGGGGTCTCCCGTGACACCTTCTCCCGCAGGAGTCTCGCACCTTCCGCTCCAATCAACAGAGTGCTCAAAATCAACATTCGTCTTTAACACAGTCAAAAAATAAAGAAATCGTCCATTGGACGATTTCTATTTTTTCGTTGTAAATTTTTATTAAGACGACATCTTTACCTTCTTATGAGTTGTTGTCCATCTGCCGCGGCTGGGACTTTCTACTAAGTCATTATAAGCCAAAACATTTAAATCTCTCTGGATGGTACGAGGAGTGATACCAAATTCCTCTACAAGATCCTGCGTTGATACTGTCCCATTTTTTTGAATAAACATGTAGATGGATTTGATACGGTTTAACATCCGGTTAGTCGAAGGTTTCAAAAAACCACTCCCTATCCTTTTTTCAAACCCGTGGCAAATACCTGCATCCGACTGGCTCATGAAGTTTATGACTTCAACATATGTAGTTTTCCTCAGCAGACAACTCCTTTTCTAAAACCTTTTTTTAGAAACTCTAGAGGTCCATACTTCTAATCTAATTTTACTATTGTTCTCAGAAAATTTCTACTTAATAGAGTAAAATTAACAAATTGTTAAATTTTTCTTTTTAAAATCGGCCCTTTTCCCCTTTCTTTTTATTATTACTATACAATATGGTGAATAAATGAGTAAATATGCTAAAAGTTTGAAAATTCAGTAAATAAATTTAAACTAACCGTAAATCATGACGTTTATGTTAGCCAGAGCAGAAAATAGCACAGACAATTCGTTTTCAAGAAAAAAATAAGTGTATAATGAGTTTATTATGAATGTGAAATGGTAAAAAGGAGGTTTTTTCTGTTGCAGCCGATTGATTGGAAAAAAGAGGTCGAAAATAGAAAAAGTAAAATCATTCAAGATACTCAAAATCTTTTACATATAAAAAGTATATTAGATGAGAATAAGCCCGCCCCAGAAGCACCGCTTGGCAGCGGGATTAAAGAAGCTTTAGATTATATGCTTCAATTAGGGGAACAAGAGGGCTTCTCTGTCAAGAATGTTGGAAATCTTGCTGGTCATATTGAATTTGGTCAAGGGGAAGAACTGGTCGGAATATTATGCCATATTGATGTCGTTCCACCGGGTGATGGTTGGACGAGTGATCCCTTTGCTGCAGAAATCCGTGATGGGAAAATCTTTGCGCGGGGGGCAATTGATGATAAAGGACCTACAATCGCTGCCTTCCATGCTATGAAAATTGTTAAAGATTTAGGCATTCCTATGGATAGACGAGTTCGCATGATTATTGGAACCGATGAAGAGAGTAATTGGAGATGTGTTGAACATTACTTTCAACAGGAAGAAATGCCAACAATGGGCTTTGCACCTGATGCCGATTTTCCAATCATTTATGCGGAAAAAGGGATCGTTGATTTTGACGTTGTACAAATCGCAAGTGTTAGTGAGAAAAAGGACTTTCAGGTTCATATTCTCTCCTTTGAGTCAGGCAGAAGATACAATATGGTTCCGGACTTTGCCAGGGTAGAACTGATTGCGCTCCAGATGCAGACGGACATTGTTCAGTGTTTTCGAGACTTTTTAAAAACCCATGGGTTAAGTGGAAATCAATTTGTTGAATGCGGCAAGCTCGTTCTTGAAGTTGAAGGTGTATCGGCACATGGAATGGAACCGAAGCATGGAAAAAACGCTGGTTTATACTTGGCACAATTTCTTGCTAAATTAAAAATGAACCCTGAAGCAAACCATTTTATTCAATTTGTTGTCCGTTACTTTTGTGGTGATTCTCGTGGTAAACAATTGGGTATTGATTTTGTAGATGATATTTCAGGTGAATTAACCATCAACGTAGGAAAGCTCAGCTTTTCAAAAAATGAGGGAGGGCGGCTTGGATTAAACCTTCGCTATCCTGTTACAAATCAAATCGAGGAAACGAAAGAAAGACTGGACTTGCTTTTCCAAAAAGAAGGGTTTACGATTGAAAACTTTGCTAATTCCAATCCCCATTATGTCGATAAACAGGATCCATTGGTTTTAACGCTTCAAAAGGTATATGTGGAGCAAACCGGGGAAAAAGCAGAGCTGCTGGCAATTGGGGGAGGAACCTATGCGCGGTCCTTAAAATCCGGAGTTGCCTTTGGACCATTATTCCCAGGCAGGGAAGATATTGCCCATCAGAAGGATGAATATATTTTCATTGAGGATTTGTTACGCGCAACAGCCATATATGCACAGGCCATTTTTGAGTTAGCTAAGGGTGATGAACAGTCAGGAGGGAGCGAGAAATAATGTATGCGATACTAAATGGGGATTTCGTAGAACGTAGTCAGGCTAAAGTAGATATAGAGGATAGAGGCTACCAATTTGGTGATGGGATTTATGAAGTCATTCGAGTGTACAATGGGAAAATGTTTGCTGCACGTGAACATTTAGAGAGGCTTAATGAATGTACGAACAAAATTAACATAGAGCTTTCTTTGTCATTGATGGAAATTGAGAGCATGCTGAATGAGTTAATTGAAAAGAATCAATTAGAATCAGGAATTGTCTACCTTCAGGTAACTAGAGGTGTAGCAATAAGAAATCATGCATTTCCGGCGCCTGACACGAAAGCTTCATTTGTTGCATATACGAAGGAAATCTCACGCCCTGTTGAGGGATTGAAGCATGGGGTAAGAACTTTGTTGGTAGAGGATATTCGCTGGCTTCATTGTGATATTAAAAGCTTGAATTTACTTGGAAATTTGTTGGCGAAACAAAAGGCAGTTGAGTCCGGCTGCACGGAAGCGATTCTTCACCGTGGAGAGCTTGTTACAGAAGGGAGTTCATCCAATATCTCCATTTTTAAAAACGGAATACTCTACACTCATCCAGCTAATCAATATATCCTTAATGGGATCACCCGACAGCAACTCCTTTTGATTTGTAAAAAAAATCAAATCCCGTTCGTTGAAAAAGCGATTACTGTTGAGGAATTAATCGAAGCGGATGAAATCTTCCTTTCAAGTACTACTGCTGAAGTAACGCCAATAATTGAAATTTCAGGAACAAGCTTTGCTGCTGAGAAGCCAGGAGCAATGACAGTAAGGCTTCAGAATCTGCTTGAACAAGAAATCGCTCAGCAGTGCGGAACGATTCAGTAAAACAATGAAGAGGTCTGCTTCCCGGTAACATGAACGTTTGGGAACAGACCTCTTTTATTCGGCTTAACTAGGCAATGAACTATTTATTCATATTGAAAAAGGTCGCTGGATAAATATCGTTCGCCCGTGTCACACGCAATACAAACGACAGCTTCTTTTGGTGTCAAAGTTTTAGCAACCTCAATTGCAGCAAAGCAGGCAGCACCCGATGAAGGTCCAACTAAAATTCCTTCTTTTTTTGCCAGCTCCCTTGTCATAAAATACGCTTCCTCATCTTGAATTTGATGAATTTTATCATAAACTTTAGTATTTAAAACATTAGGAATAAATCCAGGACTTGTTCCAACAAGTTTATGTTTTCCAGGCTTTCCTCCTGATAGGACTGGGGATCCTGCAGGTTCTACTACGTGAACAGTAAGCTGAGGGAAATGCTCCTTTAATGTTTCCCCTGTTCCGGTAATCGTGCCGCCTGTTCCTGCAGTGGCGACAAATGCCGCCAGAGGTTTTCCGATTATGTTCATCGCTTCAATAATTTCTGGAGCTGTGGAGTGCCGGTGGGCATCCGGATTAGCACTGTTTTCAAATTGCATTGGAATAAAACTATTAGGAATTTGATCAGCCAGTTCAATTGCTTTTTTGATTGATCCCGGCATCTTTTCGTCTCCGGGTGTCAGGACCACTTCTGCACCATATGCCTTTAAAATATTGATTCTTTCTTTTGTCATTGTGTCTGGCATGACAAGGATGGCTCGGTATCCTCGTGCCGCAGCATTCATTGCCAGTCCAATTCCGGTATTTCCACTTGTTGGCTCAATGATGGTTGCTCCAGGCGTCAATTTCCCTTCTCTTTCTGCCACTTCTATCATTTGATAGGCAGCTCTGTCTTTGACGCTTTTACTCGGATTAAAGAATTCAAGCTTTAAATATACATCTGCTCCATTTTCAGGTGCCAGTTTATTTAGTTTTACAAGTGGCGTATCACCGATCAATTCCGCTAAATTATTTACAACCTTCAATTTAAGTCTTCCCTTCCCTGTTCGTTAACTTTTTAAAAAGATATCTCTCACTTTAATAAATACACGTTTGCTATAATTATTTTGATAAATTCAGCAAAACAATCTCATTCTAAATTATACGAAGGTTGTCACAATAAAACAAATATTGCGTTAGTGTTAATAGTATTTTGTAGGTTGAAAGGGAGTGTCAAGATGGCTCATAATCCTCACTTTTTCTTTGCGGTAAGCCTCCCAACGGAAGCAAAGCAAGAATTAAAAAAATGTTCGGATCAGTTAAAAGTGGACTTTCCATTTTCGCGGTGGGTTCATGAACAAGATTATCACATTACCCTCGCATTTTTAGGGAGTGCGGAGAAAAGCAAACTTGAACTTGCTAAAGAATTTGTCGATGGAAAAATGGCGGGAAGTAAACCGTTTCCTTTAATAATCAATCAGTTAGGTACATTCGGACGAAAAGATTCACCAAGAATTTTTTGGGCAGGAGTGAAGCAAGAGGACCGTTTACACAGTATACGTGATCATGTATTTTCAGCCTGTGAGCAGGCAGGGTTTCAATTAGAGACAAGACCATTTCATCCTCATATTACAATAGCTAGAAAATGGATGGGAACGACTCCTTTTCCGGTGGTAAATTTTGAGGAATCAAGAAATTTAGATAGTCCGATTGTATTTTTGGCTAATAAAATTGTCCTATATCAAACCCATTTAGATCAAATACCAAAATATGAAGCAGTTGCCTCTTATACGCTTCATCCTAAGGATATAGAATAATTATTTTATGAGAGTTTTTACCTCTTCCCTAAAGAAAATAGACAAAAGACACATCGGGAGAAAAAGAAACGATATATATACTATAAGAGGTTTGTAAAGAAGCCAAAGGGGAAGCAATTGTCATTGTCGCCATGGGCGGTGATGGTACTGTTTATGAAGTTATCAATGGAATGGTGTCCTATCCTAATGCCGTTTTAGGTATTATTCCATGCGGTTCAGGGAATGACTTTGCTAGAGGATTTTCCATTCCAACGGATCCTCGATTAGCCCTAAACTTGATTATTAGGAACGCTAATAAACAACCTGAATATATTGGTGTAGGTAAAATCATTAAATCAGAAAAAGATGAGAGCAATCTTTGCTAATAATATAGGGGTTTGTCAGCAATTTAGCAAAAATGAAGCTTTTAGCTGTCTTTGTTAGCGTTTTCTGGGGAGGGCATTCAAGGTATAGAGACATGAAGGAGAAGTCAAGAGGAAGTGAAGGAGTTGAATTTCCGATGAATCCCGAAGATCGCCTTTTTTCAGCTTATTTGGATGAAATACACGAGATCACAATTCTTCTCCCCAAAACGTATCACCAAGGTGTTTCAAATCGTTTTTATCTTGAAGAAGGAAGTTTAATTCAAGAGTTAAAAATTAACGAGATGATTCCCCTTGGAACTAAAAATAAATATATTTGTACGGTTGAGTCTGAGGTTCTTATTGGCGAAGTTGCTTGGATTATTGACGAGTATGGTGGCAGAACGGATTTGCAAATAGGATCGGTCATTCGCACGAAAGAGTTTGATCAGCATTTTTATTATGAAGGTAATGATTTAGGTGTTACCTATTTTCCAGATAGGGTTATTTTCAAAATTTGGGCGCCAACCGCAACCGCAGTCAAAGTGAAATTAATCATGCCTCAGAAGGAAGCTTTTGAAGAGTTGATGATGAACCGAACGAAAAAAGGGGTTTGGTTCTTAGAGAAAAAAGGAGATTTTGAATTGTATTTCTATTCCTTTCTCCTATGCATAAACATGGAATGGCGAGAAGCGGTCGATCCCTATGCGGTTGCCGTTTCGGCAAATGGTGAAGTCGGCATCATTGTAGATTTAGAAAAAACACAGATGAACAAACGAGAACTTCCTCGATTAAATAGTCCAACAGATGCGATTATTTATGAAACCCATATTCGAGACTTTACGATCCACTCTTCAAGTGGAGTGGAGAAAAAAGGAACCTATCTCGGTGTTGCTGAAACAGATACCTATACCCCAAATGGGGAGTTAACTTGTTTATCCTATGTAAAGGATTTAGGCGTAACTCATATTGAATTTCTTCCCTTTAATGATTTTGAAGGCGTAAATGAATTAGCAAGCAACAAAGAATATAATTGGGGCTATAATCCGCATTATTTTAATGTTCCAGAAGGAAGTTATTCCAGTGACCCAAATGAACCCTATGCACGGATAAAAGAATTAAAAGGTATGATTGATGCGATCCATAAGCATGAATTAAGGGTCATTATGGATGTAGTTTATAATCATGTTTTTATCAGAGAAACCTCTTCATTTGAAAAAATTGTTCCCGGGTATTATTTCAGGCATGATCATCATGGTATGCCCTCAAATGGAACGGGTGTAGGTAACGATATTGCTTCAGAGCGATTAATGGTTCGGAAATTTATCATTGATTCTATAGCTTTTTGGATGAAAGAGTACCATATTGATGGATTTCGATTTGATTTAATGGGAATTATTGATATCGAAACGATGAATCAAGTTCGAAAAACAGTTGATGAGATGGATCCCACAGCGTTAATTATTGGTGAAGGCTGGGACTTAAACACTCCCATTCCAATTGAAGAGAAGGCCAATATTCGAAATCAAAGGAAGCTTCCTAGAATTGGTCAATTTAATGATTGGTTTCGTGACTCTATAAAGGGGAGTACGTTTAATCTATATGATCGCGGCTTTTGCTTTGGAAATGATCACTATTATGAAGCTGCCATGCAAGTGTTAGCAGGCAGTATCGGCATTGAAAAACAAAATCACGGGATATTTAATGAGCCCTATCAGTCCATCAATTATGTTGAATCCCATGATAACCATACGCTTTGGGATAAATTTTCTGTTTGCGATCAGGAATCTGAACCATTGATAAGACAAAGGCGGCATCGGCTTGCTACCGCGATGGTCTTGCTTAGTCAGGGCATACCGTTTCTTCATAGCGGCCAAGAGTTTTTTCGAACAAAAAAGGGAGTTGGCAATAGTTATCGATCACCTAATGAAATTAATTGGCTTGATTGGGATGAAAAAGCATCACATCCGAATAATGTTAACTATATAAAAGGTTTGATTGATATACGAAAATCACATCGAGCTTTCCGACTTCCTACAGCCAAGATAATTCGTGACCACATAGAATTTGTTCCAATTCCAAGGCCGACTATTGGATATTTTTTGAAGGAAGTCGGTCAATTTGGGTTATGGGATTCGATTTTGGTTTTAATTAATCCTTCTGTTCATCCAGTTAGTGTTGAACTACCTGATAAGGAGGAATGGTATATTTTAGCCAATGAAAAGCGTGCCAGTCATATCCCGTTTGGGGAAATTCAGGGAAACCACTATTTGATCGAGTCGATTAGTCTATCTGTTTTAGTTCAATAATCAGAAATAGAAAAAATTGTAAAGGGGCTTTTCGTTTCGAAGAGACTTGACGAAAAAAGTAAATAGAGGATAATATTATAAAGATGGCTATTGTTATTGGTATCAGTAGCTGTCTTTTTTTAGTACGATAATGGCATTCGTTATTTATAAATAATATTTTTGAGCATAGCGCCCAATCCTTTAAGAATAACAGCATTTGTGATTTAGATGATACAACTGGTTCTGTTTAGGATAAAAATGGGCGCTACCCTTTTTGCCGACAGATTATTTGATACATTGAGGGAAATTGCGAATTAAATGAAGGTGAACAACTTTGGAACATTTATTAGGACAAGAGTGGGAGATTGTTCCTGCAGGAGGGGCGACTGGAAAAGCCTTTTTTGCAAAATTTGAAGAACAAAAGCTTTTTCTGAAACGAAATTCTTCTCCGTTTCTTGCTGTACTATCTGCAGAAGGACTCGTTCCGAAGCTAGTATGGACGAAAAGACTTGAAAATGGTGATGTTATAACCGCCCAACAATGGCTTAATGGGCGAGAATTAACACCCGTTGAAATGAATGATGAGAAAGTAGCTAAATTGCTGAAGAAAATCCATCAATCAGAACCATTAAAGGCTATGTTAAGCAGGCTTGGAATAACCCCAGTAATGCCTGAACCCTTTTTGCAAATGGTTCAAAGTGGGTTGGACTATGATTTATTGCAAATTCCTTCTGTAAAAAAATCTGCAGAATTTTTGGCGCGGGAAGTTCGTCATCTAGAGTGTAAACAGTTTGTGGTCTGTCATGGCGATGTGAATCATAACAACTGGCTGCTAGGTGAAAACAACCAGTTGTACCTTATAGATTGGGATGGAGCGATGATCGGCGACCCGGCTATCGACTTAGGTCTATTACTATATTGGTATATCCCAGAAGCCGAATGGAAAGATTGGCTGGAACGATACGGCTTTATCGATACAGATGATTTAAAGTTAAGGATGAAGTGGTACGTTTTAGCTCATACCTTAGTTTCGATTCAATGGCACAAACAAAAAGCTCGTTTTCCGGAAATGAAAAGATGGATTGATTATTTGGATAAAATTCTTTAAGTAAGCTGATCGATTTCGTTTACCCAATTTGATAAACGTTGTTGATTGGAATCGATATGATCGTTAATATTCTTAGATTGAATTCCATTTTGACTGTAATAATAAATTTCTTGTAAAACTGTTTTGACATCATGATTGACATTGGTATTAACCATTAACGATTTGACTAATCGTTCCAATTGTTCATATTCGGACACTGAACCGCAGCAATCGGTTTGCTGGTTGCTAAGGATATCTTTTAATAAATTGACTTGATCTTGATCATTTAATGGCATCTGAATCTGTCCTTTCAAGGAGGAGTTCACTATTAATTTGTGAATTCCTTTTTTAGTTTATACATTTTGGCTAACGGTCTTTTTTTGCAAGGTTCTGTTATATTTGGCTGTTGATTTCCGCTCCAGGTGCTCCCTTTCCGCGGGGGAGTCCGGGAGCCTCCTCGGCGCCTTAGCGCCTGTGGGGTCTCCCGTGACACCTTCTCCCGCAGGAGTCTCGCACCTTCCGCTCCAATCAACAGCGTGCTTAAAATCAACATTGTTCTTTAACACAGCCTTTTGCAAAAAAATATCTAGTTGCATAAATGGGGTAGTTTTAGGAAAATCTTGCAACTAGCCTTTATGCATGCTATTGTTTGAACGTATATAAATTTAGGGGTGTAACAAATGAGATTACGAAATAAACCATGGGCAAACGATAAATTAGAACAATACCCTCAGTATGTCATAACATCTCCCGAATTATTAAAAGGTAAATGGAAGGACGTATTTGAGACTGAGCAGCCGCTTCATATTGAAATTGGAACGGGAAGAGGACGCTTTATAACAGAAATGGCAAAAGCCCATCCAAATATTAACTATCTTGGAATTGAACTGCAGCCGAGTGTCATTGTGACCGCACTTGACCGTTTAATTGAGGCAGAGCTTCCAAATATAAAGCTGTTAAGGGTAAATGCTGCTGATGTAACGGAATTCTTTGCTAAAGGAGAGGTAGAAAGAGTTTATTTAAATTTTTCTGATCCTTGGCCGAAAAAACGGCATGAAAAACGCCGTCTAACCTATAAAACCTTTTTAAAACAATATGAAGACATATTGATTGACCAAGGTGAAATACATTTTAAAACAGATAATCAGGGATTGTTTGAGTATTCCCTTACCAGCTTTTCCGACTACGGGCTATTGCTAAAATGGGTCAGTTTGGACCTCCATAATAGCGATTTCGAGGGAAATATCATGACAGAGTATGAAGAGAAATTTTCGAAAAAAGGCAATCGAATCTATCGGGCCGAGGTAAAATATCGATAAAAAAGGGGTTCCCAATATTTTTGGGCTCCCCTTTTTCTTTTTTTACAATTTGGTAATGGATAATAAAGTACCTGTTGTTGAATCCGCAATAAATTCATATTGTTCGCTGCTATCGGCATTCTTTTTGGAAATACCGCCCTTGTATACCATATATTTCAGCTGATCTTTCTCATAAGGTTCCGCTTTCATATGAATCCACGAACCACTAATGGGTCCTTGTTCTTTAAATAAATGTTTCACTTGTTCAAGGATTTTTTCTGGAGAGGAAGCCTGCCTTTCTTCATTTGTCAAAAAATAATAGGCAGCCAATCCTCCAGCCAGGCCTGAGCTTAAGCCAATGAAAAATGATTTCCAGTTCATATCCATAACCCCCGTTTGAAAATAATGCCTTCCCAAAGAGTAATTGGGTTTATCTTAACATCAATCATATCAAAAAGGATGATCGAAATCATTGTTTGCAAAAAATGATTTGTTCATGATTGCCGTTTATGCTATTGGTGG
This sequence comes from Neobacillus terrisolis, assembly GCF_051233475.1. NCBI lineage: Bacteria > Bacillati > Bacillota > Bacilli > Caryophanales > Bacillaceae > Neobacillus > Neobacillus terrisolis. Next base: position 47,279 of record NZ_JBKFGH010000011.1, read on the forward strand.
ATTGAGGAGAAAATTTTCGGTAATATAAACATATATCTGTTTATATGAATACATACGACTCACCTAAAAGGAGTAAAAAAAATGAATGAACAGACGCTTAAACTTTTCCAAATTCTAACGGAATTGCCTGGAGCAGCCGGAAATGAACACGCAGTTCGTCAATTTATGAGGGAGCAAATAAGTAAATACACGGATGAAATTATTCAAGATAAACTCGGCAGTATTTTTGGTGTGAAAAGAGGAACGGAAACAGGGCCGAAGATTATGGTTGCGGGTCATATGGATGAAGTAGGTTTTATGGTTACAGCGATTACCAACAATGGGATGATCCGATTCCAGCCTTTAGGTGGTTGGTGGAGCCAAGTTTTATTAGCACAACGTGTGCAGATTATTACCAATAATGGTCCTGTTGTGGGCGTTATCGGGTCAATTCCGCCACATCTTTTAGATGAGTCCACCAGAAATAAACCGATGGAAATGACCAATATGCTAATCGATATTGGTGCAGATAACCGTGAGGATGCAATCAAGATTGGGATTAAACCAGGTCAACAAATTGTTCCGATTTGTCCTTTTACGCCGATGGCAAATAAGAAAAAGGTATTAGCAAAGGCTTGGGACAATCGTTATGGTTGCGGTTTAGCAATTGAGCTCTTGGAAGAATTAAAACAGGAAAGCCACCCTAATATCCTATATTCCGGAGCAACAGTTCAGGAGGAAGTAGGACTTAGAGGAGCGCAGACTGCCGCACATCTAATTAACCCCGATTTATTTTTTGCTCTTGATGCTAGTCCGGCTAACGACATGACGGGCGACAAAAAGGAATTTGGCCGCTTAGGTGAAGGGGTTTTATTACGGATTCTCGATCGCTCAATGGTAACTCACCGAGGCATGCGAGATTTCGTTCTTGATACAGCGGAATCGAACCACATTCCTTACCAATATTTTGTTTCACAAGGTGGAACAGATGCGGGGAAGGTTCATACAGAAAATGATGGAATCCCAAGTGCTGTAATTGGTATTTGCTCGCGCTATATTCATACCCATGCTTCAATCATTCATGTCGATGACTATGCTGCTGCAAAAGAATTACTCGTAAAACTTGTAAAATCATGTGATCAATCGACAGTAGATTTTATTCGAAATAATTATTAAAAGCTGAGGAGGCAGATACTGCTGCCTCTTTTTTAGCTTTATAAAGGAGATTAGGTTCAGCCGTAAAATATGAGAATAATAATTGGTTCGAAAAATCCAGTGAAGATTCAAGCGGTCAAACAAATTTTTAGCTTTGATGATCATGAGTTTATAGCAGTGGATGTATCATCCGGAGTCAGTGAACAGCCCTTTTCGGACGAGGAGACGATTAAGGGGGCTGTTAATCGGGCCACAGAAGCTTTACTGCAAGGAAAAGGTCATATCGGAATCGGACTTGAAGGAGGCGTGCAGGATACTTCATTTGGCCTGTTTTTATGTAATTGGGGTGAGCTTGTGACAGGCGACAGTCAGCCGATTATTGCAGGTGGAGCAAGAATTTTACTTCCTGACGATATTGCTGCTCGGTTAAAGTCAGGTGAAGAGCTTGGTCCCGTTATGGATGATTATACTAAAAAGCAAAATATCAGGAAAAATGAAGGGGCGATAGGAGTATTTACCAATGGAGTGATTGATCGGGCTGAAATGTTTTCCCATGTTACAAAGCTGCTATTAGGTCAGTATCAGTACCGATTAAAGGATAAATTTCGATAAAAATGTATATTTTTTGACAAAATTCTATTGCACCCCCAAAAAAACAGAACAGCACCTTGTCATTACATTATTTTTAAAGTTATGATATAAAAGTTAAAACCTGTATTGGCAAGGAGGAAAAAAAATGACAAGACTCTTAAAAGGAGCCTTGCTTTTAATGGTTTCTGTTCTTCTTCTCAGCGCATGTTCAGCAAATGTAAAGGAAGAACGACAAGCTACAAATGACAAAGTTGTGGAAGCGTTTAAAAATGCTTCTAAAAAGGCTAACAACAAGAACAAGGATATCCATTTTTATTTGCCTTTCGGTTATGAAATTAAAGAAAAGTCACAAAATAATATTTTGTTAAAAAACGGTTCAAAAACCTATATTCTTTTTTACAATCCCCAAGAAGGTCCAGATAGTCAAGTTGTTTATCAAGCTGCGATAAACAATAAAAAATATGATTATAAGAAAACCTTTAAAAAAGATGGGAAATTTGCTTATTTATTAATAAAAGAGTTAGATGAAGAAAAGCAAGAAGTGACGGTTGGAATTGGTGGAGTTAAGATGACGACTGAAGTGAAAACGAAAAGTATGAAATCGGATGCAGAGACGATGATGTATATCGTAAATTCTGTTAAAAAAGTTGAACCGAAAGCTAAGCAATAATTTTGTATGATCCATATAATAGTCATACCATGGTCCTTTAAGGCTGTGGTATTTTTTTATTGCTGCTAAGCCTAAAAGAATCGTCAGAGTAGACTCTTTGATTAGCTTACTGATATGATCGTATAATAAAGTTAAATAACCTATCTTTTGGGAACATAATTTAGAGGTGAGGACTATGAAAAAATTAGAAACATATGAGCAATTTAGTGAACTACGTGATAACGGAAAACACATATTTTTATTTTCTGCTGACTGGTGTAAGGATTGTCGAGAGATCGAGCCGATCTTACCAGAAATTGAAGCTAAATTCTCAGATTATACTTTCATTTATATCGACCGAGATCAATTTATTGACCTTTGTATAGAATTAGATGTATTTGGAATTCCAAGCTTTATTGCCTACCATGATGGCCATGAGCTCGGCCGATTTGTTAGTAAAGACAGAAAAACTCAAGAGGAAATCGAAAATTTTATTAATGGACTAAAATAATATGATGGATACAAAAAAGATCAAAAAAGAACTGGAGAAACGTTTAAAGCACCCTAGCCGGACGTTTATTTTTGACCGTGAAAAAGATCAACTTCGGATTGAAAATATTCGCACAGGTAAAGGAATCTCAGTATCGCTTCCCGGCATTATGGCAAAGTGGAACGAGCAGAAGGAACAGGCGATTGATGAGGTCGTCTACTTTGTTGAAGAGGGCTTGTCAGCGATGGAAGATTCCGTAACCTTAACAGGGAATGAGAATAAGATTTTCCCTGTTATCCGTTCGACATCTTTTCCAACTCAGGCAAATGAATCGGTACGGTTTGTGATTGAAGACCATACAGCCGAAACAAGGATTTATTATGCGTTAGATCTAGGAAATTCCTATCGTCTTATTGATGAAAGTCTGCTTCAAGAGGATTGGACAGTGGAGCGGATTCGAGAAACAGCATTATTTAATGTCAGAGCCCTACCAATAAGCTTGAAGGAAGACGAGGTTGCCGGAAACAAATATTATTTTCTGAGATCAAATGATGGTTATGATGCCAGCAGAATATTAAATCAAGCCTTTTTAAAAGAAATGTCCGAAAAAATATCCGGTACCATGGCTGTGGCTGTTCCACATCAGGATGTCCTGATTATAGCTGATCTGCAAAATGAAGCAGGTTATGATATATTAGCTCAAATGACAATGAGTTTCTTTGCAAGTGGCCGAGTGCCGATAACCGCTTTATCCTTCCTTTATGAAAATAACGAGCTGGAACCAATTTTTATTTTAGGGAAAAATAAACGAAAATAATAAAAAGGATCACTGGGGTGGTCCTTTTTATATTGAATACCTAATAATTTATTCACTGATTATATCTCGTATTTTTTCGATTACCTGTTAAAATAAATATGTTACTTTGAGTCAGAAAGAGTTGATCAACAGTGGAATGGTTTAAAAAAATTATTCGAGTTTTTAAAGAAGACTCAGTCGAGGCTGAGGATTTAATAGAACATAAACATCCGGGATTAAACAGTGGAACAAAGAATCACGACAGTTCGAGGGATATGAACGCAAAAATTGCTTATCAATATCCGAGAGAGTCATTAACACGATTTGGAAATCAACCTATAGTAAATCAAAGGGTTGATCGCCCAAAAAGGAAGTATGCACTTCAACCTGAACCTACTGAATTAACGGAGAGAGAAAACGAAAAAGATACTGCCCGTAAGCAATCTCCGAGGCTTAGGCATACTAGACAAGAAGAAATCATTCCAGATATTCAAACTATCGCCTTACCAGAAAAAGAAAAACCAAAAAAGGAAAAAATACGTCATGGCCCGTTTCGTCCGACTGAAATTCCTTCGCCGATATACGGATATGATAGGCCGCGACAAACAAAGGTTATTGAACACGAATTAACCGGATTTATCCCGGAACTAGAGTCAAATATAATGGATGAGGCAGCCGTTACTCTCGAAAAAGAGGATATTCTGGAAACGAAACAGTTAAATCCCAATGAACCTGATTTGGCAGAGGATACAAACGAATTAAATGAAAGTAATCACCCACTTTCACAAGCATTAGAAGAAATTCTCTTAGAGGAAGCTAATTCCCTAACTAAGGAAGATCGACAAAATGCCGAGATTGTCAATGTCCGTTACGAACCGATTCAGATGGAAGGATATTCAACTGAACCGATTCAAATGGAAGGACATTCAACCGAACCGATAGATGTTCAGAATACAACTTCAATCGAACAAACAGACGAAAAAGAGTCTCAAGAATTTATCGAAAAGGAAAATGTTCTAGAAAAACAGAGTGAGCGGCAGCCGAGCAGATCGCATATTCCTTTCAATGTTTTAATGCTTAAACAAGATCGTGAAAAATTGAATCAGGTTTTCAATCGCTCCATTGAATCTAAAAAACCAGAAGAAAAAGAATCAGCGAAGCCCGTTCATACAATAGAATTGGATCCACCTCACCGAGAAATTATGCAGGATGAAGAAGCGGTGAACTATTTATTTCCTTCGGACCAGCTTTTGATGCCACCCGTCATTCAAGAAGAGAATGGAGAATGGCTAGAAGCACAGGAAGAATTGTTAAATCAAACTCTTGCAAATTTCAATGTAGGTGCCAAGGTAGTCAATGTGACACAAGGTCCTGCGGTAACAAGATTTGAGGTTCAGCCAGATCCCGGTGTAAAGGTAAATAAAATTACCAATTTACAGGATGATATCAAACTAAGTTTGGCAGCTAAGGATATCCGAATTGAAGCACCGATTCCTGGGAAGCACACGATTGGGATTGAAGTGCCAAACCATTCAAGCCGCCCAGTGCTAATTAGTGAAATATTAACAAGTCCTGAGTTTAGAAACAGTCGATCTCCGTTAACCGCGGCACTTGGACTTGATATTTCAGGAAAACCAGTGGTTACCGATCTTCGGAAAATGCCGCATGGTTTGATTGCTGGTGCAACAGGATCAGGGAAAAGTGTTTGTATCAATTCAATCTTAACCAGTCTTTTATACAAAGCCAATCCTAATGAGGTGAAGCTCGTATTAATTGATCCTAAAATGGTCGAATTGGCCCCGTATAATCATATTCCGCATCTTGTTAGCCCTGTGATCACCGATGTGAAGGCGGCAACGGCTGCTTTGAAATGGGCGGTTGAGGAGATGGAACGACGGTATGAGTTATTTGCACATACTGGGGTTAGGGAAATATCTCGCTTTAATGATCTAGCAGAAAGTGCAAAGCGCTATTCTGAAAAGCTTCCGTACATTCTTATTATCATTGATGAATTGGCTGACTTAATGATGGTCTCACCTGCAGATGTAGAAGAGGCTGTTTGTCGGATAGCCCAGAAAGCACGGGCTTGTGGGATCCATTTAATTATTGCGACGCAAAGACCGTCTGTTGATGTTATTACTGGGTTAATTAAGGCAAATGTCCCAACTCGTATCGCGTTTTCCGTGTCATCTCAGATCGATTCAAGAACGATTATTGATATAAGCGGTGCAGAAAAATTACTTGGACGTGGGGATATGCTTTTCCTTGAGAATGGAACCTCTAAGCCTGTAAGACTCCAAGGAACGTTTATTTCTGATACCGAAATTGACAAAGTGGTGGAACACGTTCGAGGCCAAGGGGAACCGGAATATTTATTTGAACAGTCCGAACTCATCAAAAAAGCTCAAGTAAATGAGGAAGAAGACGAACTATTTAGCGAAGCATGTGAGTTCATCGTGGATCAAGGTACCGCATCAACCTCGAGCCTGCAACGCCGTTTTAAAATTGGCTATAATCGTGCTGCACGATTAATTGATTTGATGGAACAAAACGGATTTATCTCTGAAGCAAGAGGCAGCAAGCCACGTGATGTGCTGATTACTGAAAATGAACTTGACTCATTGAATAGTAGTAGTAAAATAAACTAATGCAAGGTTTTCTAAACAGTTATAGTAGACAGTGAAATTTTTGTTTCTGGATTATGGTATAATGTTTTAATATGATAACGCTGTGACGTAATAAAAATGAGCAAAATGGAAACATTCTCATATAATGTGTTACAGATAGACGTTTGTTGGAGGTTCTTTAGATGACTATTTACCATTTCGTAGGTATTAAGGGGTCCGGAATGAGTGCTCTTGCACAAGTTCTTCACGATATGAAATTTGAGGTTCAAGGCTCCGATGTCGAAAAGCGCTTTTTTACTCAACAGGCCCTAGAGCACGCTGGAATAAAGATCCTTCCGTTTCAAAAGGAGAATATTCAGCCGGGAATGACGGTCATTGCTGGGAATGCATTTCCTGATACACATGAGGAAATCGAAGAAGCAAGAAGTAAGGGTCTCCCAATTGTTCGCTATCACCGTTTTTTAGGTGATTTTATGCAGAGATTTACGAGCATTGCGATAACAGGTGCACATGGGAAAACATCGACAACAGGTCTGTTGGCTCATGTTATTCAAGGTGCGAAGCCAACATCGTATTTGATAGGGGACGGGACCGGAAAAGGCGATGCCGATGCAGAATACTTTGTGTTTGAGGCATGCGAATATAGACGTCATTTCTTATCGTATTTTCCTGATTATGCAATCATGACAAATATCGATTTTGATCATCCTGATTATTTCGCCAATATTGATGATGTTTTTTCTGCGTTTCAAGAGATGGCTTGGCAAGTAAAGAAGGGAATTATTGCTTGCGGGGATGATCGGAATTTACAAAAGATTCAAGCGAAGGTTCCTGTGCTATTTTATGGATTTGGTGATGACAATGATTACCAAGCGAGAAATATTACGAAATCACCTGAAGGAACTACCTTTGAGGTTTTTGTCCGCAATACTTTCTTTGATACATTTACTATTCCTACTTTTGGGGATCATAATGTGTTAAACTCGCTTGCTGTCATTGCTATGTGCCATTATGAGGGAATGGATATAAACATTATAAAAGAACAATTATTGACCTTTACTGGGGTTAAACGAAGATTTTCTGAAAAAAGCATTGGTTCGCAAATGATTATTGATGATTACGCCCACCATCCAACGGAAATTAAGGCAACACTTGATGCCGCAAACCAGAAATACCCTGATCGGGATATTGTTGCTGTTTTTCAGCCACATACTTTCTCAAGAACACAAACCTTCTTGGATGAATTTGCTCAAAGCTTAAATCTAGCCGATAAGGTTTACTTGTGTGATATATTTGGTTCCGCACGTGAAAATCATGGGAAACTAACGATTGAGGATTTGCAAGCAAAAATCCCCGGTGCTGAGCTGTTAAACGAGAAGGAAACCAATCTGTTGAGAAAGCATGAAAATAGTGTCATTATTTTCATGGGTGCGGGAGATATTCAAAAGTTTCAAGAGGCATACGAAAAAGAATTAGCTTCATTGTAAAAATTAAAATGATGCCGTTTTATTCAAAACGGCATCATTTTTCATGTTTTAGGAAATTATAGAATTCAAAGCTGTGGATAACTATTGCACAGTTAGACTCGTCCAGCTCCAGCGCCCAGCTCCTAGTGGACTTCGCCCACCTCCCTACGTTAAGTCAACATCGAATCGCTATCGCGCTTCGTGTTTCCTTTATCTCAGTCGATGTGCTCCAGTCCTGTCGTGAGCTACCCGGGCGCTTGCGCTTTTGTTCCTTTTAAGTGGTTACTTTAGATTCTCAGGGTTTAACGCTTCAAGTTCAGGTAAAACAAAGCATCCATCTTTACGAATTAATACATCATCAAAATATATTTCTCCGCCTCCATAATCAGGACGTTGGATGTTGACCATATCCCAATGAATATCTGAGTGGTTCCCGTTATAGGCTTCGTCATAGCATTGTCCAGGAGTGAAATGGAAGCTTCCGTCTATTTTTTCATCAAATAATATATCTTGCATTGGATGTAAAATATATGGGTTAATGCCGATAGCAAATTCACCAACATATCTAGCACCCTCGTCAGTGTCAAATATTCGATTAATTCGCTCCGTATCATTCGCTTCTGCATGAATGATTTTTCCGTTTTCAAAGGTTAGTTTAACATTTTCAAATGTAAATCCCTGATAAGGAGACGGGGTGTTATAAGTAATCACTCCATTCACAGAATCGCGAACAGGCGCAGTGTAAACCTCTCCATCTGGAATGTTCATTTGTCCAGAACACTTAATGGCAGGAATGTCTTTAATAGAAAAAGATAAATCTGTTCCAGGACCAGTTAACCGGACCTTATCCGTTTTATTCATTAAGGCAACCAGGTTATCCATGGCCTTGTCCATTTTTCCATAATCAAGATTACATACATCAAAATAGAAATCTTCAAAAGCCTCGGTGCTCATTTTAGCCAGCTGTGCCATTGACGAATTTGGGTAGCGCAACACAACCCATTTTGTTTTTGGCACCCGGATATCTCTATGTACTTTTTTACCGATTGTTTTACCATGAATCTTCATCTTTTCGTCAGGCACATCTGCATGTTCATTAATATTGTCTCCTGAGCGTAAGCCGATATAGGCATCCATTTGACTCATGACATTGGCTTCATAATCAGCCATTAAGTTGAAATGCTCTTCCTGTGCCCCTAATAAAAGAGAGCGATCAACCTGTTGATCCTTTAATAACACAAATGGGTACCCACCAGCATTATAAGCAGCCTTAACAAGTTCAACAACTAGTTCACGCTGTAGGCCAAAGTTTTCTATTAGCACCTTCTCTCCTTTTTGAAGACGAACAGAATAGTTAATTAAATTATTGGCCAGTTTAGCGACTCTTGGGTCCTTCATCAATATTCCTCCTCACTTTTTTCACTATGCCTTTTTATTGTAACCTAATTCGATGAATTTGTTGAATTAGACCCATTTGCATACAAATATTCATAATTATCGTGTGTCGAATGAAGGAGTTTCTCAAATGTTTATTGAAATTAGTATCGAAGGGTTTATTCCCGCCCGTGTGGGTAAAACATAGTTGTAGAACAACGGAGGTGCAGAAAGTGATTAATATCCTTTATTTTAGTGTGGCCCTAATTGCCATTTCATTTTTAATTTTAGTCATTTACTTATCAAAGACATTTAAAACATTACAAGTCACCCTTGATAGTGTTTCAAAAACATTAAATGGCCTTGAAAAACAAATTGATGGAGTAATGAGTGAAACAACCGATTTGTTAAAAAAAACGAATGCATTAGCGGATGACATACAAGAAAAAGCAGAAAGTCTTAACAGTGTGGTAACTGCAGTAAAAGATGTAGGGGGTTCCTTTCAAAAATTTAATCATACACTTCAAAACGTGACGAACACTGTTAATCGGAGCTATGAACAAAATCAAGAAAAAATATCGCAAATTGTGCAGTGGAGTAATGTTTTCATTGAACTAAAGGAAAAATGGAAAAACAAAAAACAACAAAAACAGGAATTAGAAATTAAGCCAGTTGAAAAAAGACATCGTGAGAGAGGTTAATAAATATTGTTAAGGGAGGAACAAATGATGGGTACTCATTTGAATGAAAATAATGAAAAAACAGGAACAAAAGAGTTTTTGCTCGGTGCCATTGTTGGTGGTGTAATTGGTGCTGTTACTGCTTTATGGCTTTCTCCAAAATCGGGTACCGCCCTTCGTGAATCAGTAAATGATCAAACGGCAGTTCTAAAGGAGAAAGCTGGTTCATTGCAAGTAAAGGTTTCTGACCTCGCCCAAAAAACAAAGGAAAAAACCAGTTCATTAACTCAATCTATTACTCAACAATCTTCCGAAGCTATTTCAAAAATTAGAGGAAAGAATACTGAAGAAGCAGGGGACAATACCGAAGCAATTCCGGCAGAGACCCCTTTAACAAACAATTTGAATTCAATCGAACAAATGTTAGCTGAAACGAAAAAAGCATTTGATGAGACAGAGAAAAAACTCAATCGTTAAATTTGCAGATTCGTTACGAAAAGTGATAAGATTACAGAAATTAAGCGAGAAAACCTTTCAAAAATCAAGGTTGATCGCTTTTTTCAATAGAAATTCAATTAATTTGGTTATTCCAAGGAGGTATTGAATTGCATAAGATAGATTCAGAAGAACAATTTAATCAATTAATTCAGTCCGGGGAAGCATTTTCGTTTTTAAAACATAGCGTTACATGTCCGATTAGCCAAGCGGCCTATGAGGAGTATATTAAATTCGCAGAGGATTTTCCGGATCATAATTGCTATTATTTAACCGTACAGGATTCACGTCCATTATCCAATTATATCGCCGAGCAATTTCAAGTGAAGCATGAATCTCCTCAAGCCTTCTTATTTAAAAGCAATAAGGTTTTATGGCACGCATCACATTGGAAAATAACTTATGATTCACTAAAAAAGTCCCGGGAAGAAAATTTGTAAAACATCCAGCTTAGGATGTTTTTTTTTAGAAATAAATACTAAAATTGCTTTACCGTTCAAAATACTTTAATGCTTAAAAGCTTAAAAGCGTTTAATCGTTAAAGTTTTTCGTGACAATATGAGCATTATCAGATATAATTATCCCTAATTAAAATATTTAAATATTTTGTGATGACGAAATTTACAGAATTAATTCAACTGAAATTACAACCTGGAGGTTAAAAAAATGAGTAATCAAGGACTTGACCAATTGCGAAACCGTGTGGATGAATTAAATTTACAGCTGCTTGCCCTTATTAATGAAAGAGCTAGACTGGTACAGGAGATCGGCCGAGTTAAAGAAACACAAGGTGTTAACCGCTATGATCCAGTTCGTGAACGGAAAATGCTCGACTTAATTAAAGAAAATAACGATGGACCATTTGAAAACTCTACAATTGAACATATGTTTAAGCAAATTTTTAAAGCAGGGCTTGAACTGCAGGAAGATGATCATCGCAAGGCTCTATTAGTTTCACGTAAGAAGAAACCAGAAAATACAATCGTGGACGTGAAAGGGGTAAAAATCGGTGATGGCACTCCTCACTTTGTCTTTGGACCTTGCTCAGTTGAATCTTATGAGCAGGTAGCTGCAGTAGCTGCTGCTGTAAAAGAAAAAGGCTTTAAGCTTTTACGTGGCGGCGCATACAAACCTAGAACTTCTCCATACGATTTCCAAGGACTTGGTTTGGAAGGATTAAAAATCTTAAAACGTGTTAGTGATGAATTTGGATTAGCGGTTATTAGTGAAATTGTCAGCCCGGCTGACGTTGAGACGGCACTGGATTATATTGATGTCATTCAAATCGGGGCTCGCAATATGCAAAACTTCGAGCTGTTAAAGGCTGTTGGGGCAGTGAAAAAACCAGTATTATTAAAACGTGGTCTTGCTGCTACAATTGAAGAATTCATTAATGCAGCTGAGTACATTATGTCACAAGGTAATGATCAAATCATCCTATGTGAACGTGGAATCCGTACTTACGAAAAAGCTACAAGAAATACTTTAGACATTTCAGCAGTTCCAATCTTAAAACAAGAAACTCATTTACCGGTTATGGTGGATGTAACACATTCAACCGGCAGAAAAGATCTACTATTACCATGTGCAAAAGCAGCATTAGCAATTGGTGCAGACGGTGTTATGGCCGAAGTTCATCCAGACCCAGCTGTTGCTCTATCCGATTCGGCTCAGCAAATGGATTTAAAACAATTTGATGCTTTCCTTGAGGGGTTAAAGGATACACCATTTGTTCGTTTGTAAGTTTCGTTATCATAAAAGTAGGAACCTTCTGCTATCCGCAGGAGGTTTTTTTCTGGTATATTTTTTCAATTCCGAACGTTTTTGTTGAAATTTAGACAAATTCTTTAAAAATACATATCAGGTCATTGCGGCAATTGGTGCTGTATCGTATGATTAAATACATAATTAAACAAGTTTACTATCTCACATACTTAAGAAAAAGGTTTAATCAAGGATAACTTGCTGTAAACTAATAAGAATAAAAATGATTTGTGGGCATAATTGAAGGAGTGGGTGTCTTGAATATTACCATTTATGATGTGGCCAGAGAAGCCAATGTTTCTATGGCAACCGTTTCTAGGGTTGTCAATGGAAATCCAAATGTCAAACCAGCAACAAGAAAGAAAGTATTAGAAGTAATTGAACGATTAGGGTACCGTCCAAATGCTGTAGCTCGAGGGTTGGCCAGCAAAAAAACAACAACTGTCGGCGTTATTATTCCCGATATTTCCAGTACGTTTTTTGCGGATTTAACCCGAGGGATTGAGGATATTGCTACGATGTATAAGTACAATATCATTTTAAGTAATTCAGACCAAAACAAGGATAAAGAACTGCACTTGTTAAATACAATGCTTGGTAAACAAGTAGATGGTATTGTTTTTATGTCTGGCAATATTACACAAGGACATGTTGAGGAATTTGAAAAATCCCCAGTGCCGATTGTTTTAGCCGGATCAATTGAAGAAACTGAAAAAATTCCGTCCGTTAACATCGATTATGAACAAGCTGCTTACGATGTAACGAAGGCATTTATTGACAAAGGTCATAAGCATGTCGCATTTGTGATTGGTCCTCTTCATGAACCAATCAATAGCGTGAAGAAATTAGCAGGGTACAAGCGAGCGCTATCTGAGGCAGGGATTGAATTTGTTGACGAGCTTCTTGTTGAAGGAGATGACACTTACGATTCTGGGATCGAGGCCTTTGAGAAATTAATGGAAGCGAGCCAGAAGCCAACAGCCATTTTTGTAGGTTCTGATGAAATGGCACTTGGTGTGGTTCACGGCGCAGAGGATAAAGGATTTTCAATCCCAGAGGATTTTGAAGTCATCAGCTCTGATAATACGCGATTAACCTTAATGGTTCGTCCACAATTAACAACAGTAGTACAGCCGCTTTATGATATTGGTGCTGTGGCGATGAGACTATTAACGAAGTTAATGAATCATGAAGAAATTAGCAATCAAATTGTTGTTCTTCCGCATCGAATTGAGGAACGGAATTCAACAAGAGCATAAAAAAAGCTGACACTCGTGTCAGCTTTTTTATATATTGGAAAAATGTTTTTACTTATTATTTAATGGTTTTTTGATTACGAATAGGGTAAAGGGCTTTTTCAACGGTTTGCGCATTTTTTTCAGTGATTTCACCTTTTCGTGGAATAGGCGGATACAAATCACTAGGATCGTCCCACTCTGTTGGCAAAGGAACAGGTGATTTTGACTGCCATTTCTCAACCCATTCGGCAGGTAAACTGCCGGAACAATTTGAGTTTTCTGTCATTTCTAACCAAATCAATGCCCAGGCCCGAGGGACTACCCGCCAAATATCGTAACCGCCTCCACCAACTGCTACCCATCTTCCATCACAGTACTGGTGGGCAATTTTGTGAGCAAGCTTTGGAATTTCCCGATAAATTTTCATAGTTGAAGACAAATGGGTGAGTGGATCCAAGTAGTGGGAATCCGCTCCGTTTTGCGTTAAGATTACATCGGGTTTGAAAAATTCTGCAACCTCTTGTAACGCGGTCGTATAAGCATTTAGCCAAGACTCATCCTCTGTAAATGCATCTAACGGAATATTGAATTTTGTACCATACCCTGTTCCTTGCCCGCGTTCATTTATACTTCCTGTCCCCGGGAATAAATAGCGTCCTGTCTCGTGGATTGAAAGTGTACAAACATTTGGATCATCGTAAAATGACCACTGAACTCCATCACCGTGATGGGCGTCCGTATCTACATATAGAACTCTAGCATTATACTTTTCTTGCATATACTTAATGGCAACAGAACTGTCATTATATATGCAAAAGCCTGAGGCTTTTCCGCGAAAACCATGATGAAGCCCACCGCCGAGGTTCAAGGCATGGCGTGCTTTCCCTGTCATTACATAATCGACTGCGGTTAAAGTCCCGCCTACTAAAAAGGCACTTGCATCATGCATATTTGAAAAAACAGGTGTATCCTCTGTACCTAGTCCATAATTTTCTGCAACATGCTCAGAGAGTTGACCGACACTGGCTAATTTTACTGCATTAATATAATTTGGATCATGGATAAGGAGGAGCTCTTCATCAGTTGCAATACGTGGCTGAACCATCTGCTCTTGATTAATGGCACCGAGTTTTTCTATTAAATCAAGTGTAGTTTCCAGACGCCGCTGATTAAAAGGATGGTGACTATTAAATTTGTATTTTAATAGATCGTTTGAAAAAACAAAAACGGAGTCGATCATGATGAAATCCCCGGTAGATTTGGCCAAAGAACGGTATGGCCTGCCTTTTTTAAGTCCTCTATGATATTCATCGGATTCATCGTCCGAAGTCGGATTACCAAATTCTTATAGTTTTCATCCTTTTTATCTGGATACACGAGAACACTTTGAATACTTGCATTACGCTTCTTTATAACAGCTGTAACATCACTTAGTACACCTGTCATATTCAGAACTCTTACCTCTATAACGGAACCAGGCTGATGTGCCCCGGTCAGCTCAACTAATGTTCTTAACAAGTCGGTTTCTGTTAAGATTCCGGCTAGCTTATTTTCTTTCACAATAGGCAGGCAGCTAATATGATGTTCATAAAATACGGCGGTAATTTCTTCAACAAAATCAAGGGGATGCCCCGTAATAATATTTGTTTGCATAATTGTATGTAGTGGCTTTTCTAAAATATCCCGATGTTCTTCCGCATAAAATATGGAAGGATTTGCATCACGAATGTCACGGTCCGTTACTAAACCAACTACATTTTGCTGTTCATTAATGATGGGAATATGACGGATATTTTTGCTTCCCATTAACTCAATTGCATCAGCAATGGTGTTCACGGTTGTTAATGTAGCTACATCTGTCTTCATTATTTCCTCAACTATCATGGATAGAACCCTCCTTTTTTCATTATTCAGAAATATTATTCTAAAAATACTATGCAAAAACAGCTGACTGAATTATAATGCAATCATATGAACAGATAGAGCCGAACTTGATTAATACATAAAGCGGTTCATAAATCTTAACCGATCAAATCGTTGGATCGAGTCTTGGTCAACCCGCTTGCCGATCTTAGCCATTAAGCAATTCGCTGGATGGGAACTGATTTCAGGGTCATCCGTGGCGTACCATTCGAGTCCGCCGGCATTCATCATTTTCTCCATAATTTTTCGATACTCCCAAACATTTAAACCGGTGCCCTTCAAGTCCCAATGCCAGTAATATTCAGTAGTAATTGTGATGTAATCTTCCATTGCATCATCCATCATCGACACCATCAAGATATGCTTTCCGACCGCGCAGCCTCGAAACTCTCGAATGACTTCGATAGCACCGAGCTCAATTAAGTTATCCATCTTTCCTTCCGACCACCTTTCAAGGGGATCTGGATAGAGGAAGGTTGCATATCCAATTATCGTATTTTGGTGACGGGCGATAATGATTCTGCCTTCAGGTAATCTAGCAATCTCCACCAAAGCTTTATGCTGCTCGCTCGGAGGACGGAAGGCGATTAAACCTTGATGAAAATCATATTCTGCAAGTTTTTCGGCAGAAACAGGACCCTCAATAACGACAATTCCTTCTAGTGTTTCTATTTCCTTTGCATAGTACGTTTTTTTATGCTCCATTTAGTCACCACCTAAATATATCAAAACCGTTCTTCATTCTATTATACATAAAATGGAGAACAATAAAGCGCTTTCAACTAATTTTCTACAGTGAAAAAAATAATTTTTAAAAAAAATTAAAAAAATACTTTAAATATTTTAAAAATTGTGAAAAAATAGATTTATCCAAAAGGGATACAAAGGAGGAATATGTTTAATGAAATTGGAAGCGCTGTCAGCAATTAAGGGGAACTTCAATTTGCAAAGCTACGAAGAAATGTACAAGCAGTTTGATTGGAAGGATACTGAGAAAGAGTTTACTTGGTTTGAAACCGGAAAAGTAAATATGGCACACGAAGCAATCGATCGCCATGCAGCGTCTTTCCGAAAAAACAAGGTTGCATTATACTATCGCGATGGTGCTCGAAAAGAGAAGTATACCTTTAAGGAAATGAAGGACCTGTCAAATAAAGCAGGAAATGTGCTTAAAGCATACGGTGAAGTCGTTAAAGGAGACCGTGTTTTCATTTTTATGCCGCGATCACCTGAACTTTATTTTACAGTGTTAGGCGCGATTAAATTAGGTGCTATAGTTGGTCCGCTTTTTGAAGCTTTCATGGAAGGTGCGGTTCGCGATCGTTTAGAGGACAGTGAAGCAAAGGTTCTAGTAACAACACCAGAATTATTAAATCGTGTACCAATTAATGAACTTCCTGCATTAAAACATATTTTCCTAGTAGGAGAAAACATCGAAGAAACTGAAAAATTAATAGATTTTAAGAAAAAGTTTGCTGAAGCTAGTAACAAGCTTGATATTGAGTGGGTAGACCGTACAGATGGCCTTATTCTTCATTATACATCCGGTTCAACAGGAAAGCCTAAAGGGGTTCTCCACGTTCATAACGCGATGATTCAACACTATCAAACTGCTAAATGGGTACTAGATTTACAAGAAGAGGATGTCTACTGGTGCACAGCCGATCCAGGTTGGGTAACGGGTACCTCTTATGGAATATTTGGTCCATGGTTAAATGGGGCTTCTAATGTCATCATAGGCGGAAGATTTAGTCCAGATGCATGGTACAGTATGATTGAAGAATATGGAGTAACCGTTTGGTACAGTGCCCCAACTGCATTCAGAATGTTGATGGGTGCTGGTGACGAAGTAGTAACCAAATATGATTTAAGCAGTCTGCGCCACATTCTGAGCGTTGGCGAGCCGCTAAATCCAGAGGTTGTAAGATGGGGAGCCAAGGTGTTTGATTTACGTATTCATGACACTTGGTGGATGACAGAAACGGGCGCGCAGCTTATTTGTAACTACCCTTGTATGGAAATTAAACCTGGTTCAATGGGTAAACCTATTCCAGGAGTACAAGCTGCGATTGTGGATGACCAAGGAAATGAGCTTCCACCATACCGCATGGGCAACTTAGCGATTAAAAAAGGCTGGCCATCGATGATGCACACCATCTGGAATAATCGTGAAAAATTTGAGTCCTATTTCATGCCGGGAGATTGGTATGTTTCCGGAGACTCTGCTTACATGGATGAAGAAGGATACTTCTGGTTCCAAGGCCGCGTCGATGATGTGATCATGACAGCTGGTGAGCGCGTTGGTCCGTTTGAGGTTGAAAGTAAGCTTGTTGAGCATCCAGCTGTAGCAGAGGCAGGCGTAATCGGAAAACCGGATCCGGTTCGCGGTGAGATTATTAAAGCCTTTATCGCATTACGTGAAGGATATCAGCCAAGCGATGAGCTGATTGAAGAGATTCGTCAATTTGTTAAAACCGGCTTAGCAGCACATGCTTCGCCTCGTGAAATTGAATTCCGTGATAAACTTCCAAAAACGCGAAGCGGTAAAATCATGCGCCGTGTTCTTAAAGCATGGGAACTCAATTTACCGACTGGTGATTTGTCAACAATGGAAGATTAAGAACAAAAGCGGAAGCGCCCGGGTAGCGCACGACAGGACTGGAGCACATCGACTGAGATAAAGGAAACACGAAGAGCGATAGCGATTCGATGTTGACTTATCGTAGGGAGGTGGGCGAAGTCCACTAGTCGTTAGGCGCTGGAGCTGGACGTGTCTTACGTATAAAAAGTTATTTACAGCATTAAAATCATAGTTTCTTAAACCATTAAAAAAGCTGTCTCCAATCGCTGTTTACGATTGGAGGCAGCTTTTGTTAATTTGCAGCAGGTGCTTCAGTTTCAGCTGGCTTTTCGCCAATTTGAACGGAATTTGAAGGATCAGATTCCTTTCCGGCAATGTCTACAGCTGTTACATAGTAAGAACCGTTTCCTCCTGAATAGGAAAGGGATTCACCAGATTTAATGCTGGCAACCTTTTGTACTCCAGTTCCACTTTTTTTGTATACCCGATAGCCAATTACATCTTCATCAGGATGCGGTGCCCAAGTCATTGTAGTACCAGACAAGGCAAGCCCTAACGGAGCAGGAGTTCTTCCGTTTTCCTCCATTTTTGCATCTGGAACAAGTACATTTGCCCAACGGTCCTTTTTCGGAATTAATTGACTTGCCCCTTTTGTGGTTCCCATTATTTTTTGAACATAGTCAGGATTAATTATCACCCCGGAATGAGCAAATTCACTAGGAGTAGAATCGAGCGCTAAATACTTTTTGTCGCCAATTTGAACATACTTCCCATCAATCAAACTGTCATCTACTTTTGATGGGGCAAATTTTGCGTTAAACAGATCCGTTTCAACTAATCCCGCTCGCGAACATGCGTTAGAAGGGAGTAATCCAGAAACTGCACAATAAGAACGTCTTACAATCCCTCCAGGCATGGCAAACGAGTCAGCCGGGTCAACTAGATCAGGATTTATATCATAGGCGGCGTTCATTAAATCAGCCCATAAATAGATATTACGCAAACTGTAATTTAATCCACCTGATTTTAATGATTTTGGCGTATCATAACCTGTCCAAATCCCAAAAGATACATTTGGATTGGTCGCTACAAACCATGCATCCCAAAATTGGTTCCCAGTACCGGTCTTACCTGCCCAATCGGATTGGAATTTCAACCGTCCATTTAATGAGGTTGCTGTTCCTTTCTTAATGACATCACGCATCATATCTAACGTTAAATAGGATGTTTGTGGACTGAAAACTTCAGTTGGCTTTACTTCATGCTGGTAAATAACTTTTCCATCACGATCGGTAATTTTTTCAATCATATAGGCATCAATGAATTTTCCGCCATTGGCAAACGTTCCAAATGCGTTAGTATTTTCTTCAACCGTGACACCGTTTTTTAAAGAACCGATGGCAGTGGATAAATTCGAATAATCTTCTTCAACTAGGGAAGTAAATCCCATCTTTTCTAAATACTTGGCTGGCCTTTGTGCCACAATATCCTTGTAAAGTTTTACAGCCGGAACGTTGTAAGATTTCGTTAGAGCATACCGGGCTGATACTAATCCGCTGTATCTCAAATCATAGTTTTGTGGCCATGGGTTGCTGCTTGCAGGGTTAAGCTTTAAAGGAACATCTGGGAGGATGGTTCCAGGTGCAGCGGCGCCCAACTCAAATGCAGGTGCATAAACGAGCAGCGGCTTCATCGTTGAACCGTTTTGTCTGACCGCATTTGTGGCGTGGTTTAATTCCTCGCGCTCATGATTACGTCCACCGACAAAGCTGATGATTTTTCCTGTTTTATTTTCAATTAAGATAGCCCCTACTTCTACCGGCTCCATCACAGTCACTTTTTCGCCTGTTTCTGGATCGATTTTTTCCTGTGGCTTGTCCGGCCCAAAATGTGGGTAATTATCTTTTACCTGCTGCATCGCATCATAGATGTCCTTGTTAATGGTTGAATAAACTTTATAACCATTTTGTCTAATATTAAGGTCGGCAACAGAGCGGTATTCCTGCATCAACTCGTTATCTTTTTTCAAATCCTGCTCTTCATAGCCGTCCTGTTTTGCAAGGATTCCAGCTAAAATTTCAATTGAGCGTTTTTCTAATTCAGTAGTGAGCCAAGGGTAATTTTCCTGTGGGCTCGCCTTTGGCGGGATAAAGTCCTTTGTAATATCGTAAGTAAGAGCCTCGTTATATTCCTGTTCAGAAATATAACCCCCGTCAAACATTCTTTTTAATACGGTTTTCATTCGTTCTAATCCAGGTGTTAAATCATTTTTGATCGTCTTATTCTGTGTATATGGGGTATAACCGAACGGACTTTGTGGAAGACCAGCAATAAATGCTGCTTGTGGAAGCGTTAATTGGCTTGCTTCAACACCAAAGATCCCTTTTGCTGCTGACTGTACACCTGCAATGTTACGGCCTGATGAATTTCGGCCAAAGGTTGATACATTCAAATAGGCTTCTAATATTTCTTTTTTATCAAAGAATTTTTCTAAACGAAGTGCAAGGAGGATTTCCTTTGCTTTTCGTTCGAAGGAAACTTCGTTTGTTAACAGCTGGTTTTTGATAAGCTGTTGGGTCAATGTACTGCCGCCTGTTTGAATAGAGGCGTTTGATACTTCTTGAAATAAAGCGCGAAAAATAGCCTTTGGGACAACGCCACTATGCTTATAAAAATATTCATCCTCTGTTGCCACAACGGCATCCTGTAAATATTTTGAAACTTGATCAAGCTTTACTTCTTCCCGATCAATATCTGAGCGGAGCTTTCCTAAATAAACGTCATTAGCAAAATATAATTCTGATGTTTCTTCATAATTATAAATTTGTTTTTTCATGCTGGCATATGTGCGGATCGGTTCGTCTTTTACTAGTGAAGCAAAATAACCACCGCCTACACCTAAAGCAAATGTTCCTCCGATGAGGAGAATAATAAAAAATAATAATAATAAATTCCAAACTACTTGATAGGTTATCCGAACACCTTTAACTGTTTTTTTATTTTTAAAAAGGTGGACGCTTGACCTGAGTTTTTCTTTCCAATTTTGATTTTCATTCATGAGCTTATCTAACCCCCTAAAATCACATACATTATAGCATAACGACGGAAAGAAAATGACAAGCATCGTCAAATTTCCTGTATTTCGCATATTGTATTTGACAATCTTTATCTATTTATGGTAAAAATTCAATAATGAATTGAATATTATGCGTTGATGGGAATCCAGTAGTTCTTCTATCCCTGTTACCAGAAAGCCGGCGGCTGCTGCGAGCCGGTACAAATAGAAGCATGAATTACCTCCCGGAGCTTTCACTGTGAAAACTAATGATAGCAGTGAACGGATAAACCGTTATTTTTTTGAGTGGAAAACCGTTTTGGTTTTTAATTTGGGTGGTACCGCGCATATTCTGCGTCCCTGCATATTGCAGGGGCGTTTTTATTTTTTTGAGAAGGAGGAAGATTTATGAATGAATTATTAAAAGACCTCGCGTGGAGAGGGATTATTTATCAGCAAACGGATGAAGAGGGAATTGAGAAGACACTTAACGATGAGCGTATTTCCTTGTACTGCGGCGTTGACCCGACGGCTGACAGTATGCATATCGGGCATCTCTTGCCGTTTTTAACGCTGCGCCGGTTTCAAAAGGCCGGTCATCGTCCTATCGTGCTAGTTGGAGGGGCAACAGGGTTAATTGGTGACCCAAGCGGCAAGAAGGAAGAACGAAAATTGCAAACCCTAGAAATCGTTCAATACAATGTGAGCTGTTTGCAAAAGCAGCTGCAACGGATTTTTGATTTCGAGGGTGAAAATGGTGCAATCATGGTAAATAACTATGATTGGGCCGGTTCAATGGATATCGTGACATTTTTGCGCGATTTTGGGAAGCATGTCGGGATTAACTACATGCTCGCGAAAGACACAATTTCTTCTCGCTTAGAAACGGGAATTTCCTTTACGGAATTTACTTATACGATTTTACAAGCGATGGACTTCTTCCATTTGTATGAAAACCATGGGTGCCGCATGCAAATTGGCGGAAGTGATCAATGGGGCAACATTACGACCGGATTGGAATTAATTCGTAAAATGAGTCCGGAAGGTTCTAAGCAAGCTTACGGATTGACGATTCCGCTTGTGACAAAAGCCGACGGTACGAAGTTTGGTAAAACAGAAAGCGGTGCGATTTGGCTTGACCCTGAAAAAACATCACCGTATGAGTTTTACCAGTTCTGGATTAACACGGCAGATGCGGATGTTGTGAAATATTTGAAGTTCTTTACGTTCTTGTCCCGTGAGGTAATTGAGGCATTGGAGGTTTCGGTTGCTGAGGAGCCGCATTTACGAAAGGCGCAAAAGGCTTTGGCAGAGGAAATGACCCGGATGATTCATGGGCAGGAGTCCTTGGATCAAGCTGTGAAGATTTCTGCTGCTCTTTTCAGTGGCGATGTTAAAAATTTAACAGCTGCCGAAATCAAACAGGGCTTTAAGGATGTACCTTCTTATCATGTTGTTGGTGCTGAGGAACTTGGACTTGTTGATTTGCTTGTTAATGCCAAGATTTCACCGTCTAAGCGCCAGGCACGTGAGGATATTGCCAATGGTGCAGTGTCTGTGAATGGGGAAAAGGTAACGGATACCGCCTATGTTTTAGGTGAGGCAGATCGAATTGAGGGGCAGTTTACGATTATTCGCCGTGGCAAGAAGAAATACACGTTGATAAAATACTAAAGATTGATTTTGAGTAGGGGGCCTTCCAGTTGTTGGGGGGCTCTTTTTTGTCTGCTAGCAGGACATGCTTGATTTTTTGGTTTTTTCAAAAAATTCACACATTGTTCATATGATTGTCCATCATTTTTTAATTAAGATGAATGTAGAATCCCAGAAAGGAAGTGGAATATGTTTTATAAAAATCGAGAAGAATCGAAGGAACTAAGGAGTCTTCATTTGTTAAACGCAAGAATGGATTTGCAACAGAATGAAAAGCAACACTACTTAAATTTGAAGAAAGGCTATGAAGGTGAAGTTCAATTTGATCAATATACAGAAGGAGCAGGTCTCGATAAGAAGTTTTATATTTTAAATGATTTACTACTGAAATATGACAATACTATATTTCAAATTGATTCCACCATTATTACCCAGCATTGGATTCTTCCTTGTGAAATTAAAAATTTTGACGGAAACTATTATTACCACGGCGATAAAAATTTTTACAGTTGCAGTTCCAAAAATATTATTAAAAACCCTCTTGATCAATTAAACCGAATTAAAATCATGCTTCAAAAATTGCTTCAAAAAAATGGTTTCAACATCCCCGTCGAAGGTCACCTTATCTTTATCAATCCCGAATTTTATTTGTACCAAGCCCCGATGAATGAACCAACCGTCTTCCACCCACAACTCAAAAAATTCCTTACTGAATTAGATTCCAAACCTGCCAACTTAAATAGCAACCACTGGAATTTGGCGGATTTTTTGCTGGAGGAGCATATTGCTGATTCGCCTTATATGCAGCTGCCATCATATAAATATCAATCGCTTCGGAAGAGGATAATTTGTAATAATTGTTGTTCAACTTCGTTGGAAGTCGATGGCAGAAAAATTGTGTGTTTACAGTGTGGGGAGCAGGAGAAAATTGAGTTTGCTGTCGTAAGATGCGTAGAAGAACTGAAGTTGCTTTTTCCAGAGGTGAAGATTACAGCCAATATTGTACTAGATTGGTGTATGCTTTCGATTTCTATGAAATGGCTAAGAAAGATTTTAAAAAAACATTATGTTGCTGTTGGAGTTGGCAAAGGGACATATTATGTGTGAATAGTCTAAGCCGTAATTTTTAGAATTAAATTAGCTCCCTGTTTTTGTGCGCAGGAAAGAAAAGAGGGCACTAACGGTGAGATTAGTGCCCTGAATTAAAAATTGGAAAGGAAAAGAGGGCACTAATGGTGAGATTAGTGCCCTGAATTAAAAATTGGAAAGGAAAAGAGGGCACTAACGATAGGAATAGTACCCTAAATAAAGAATTTCGAAAGGAAGGGAGGATACTAAATCGAGCAAAGGAGCCCTATTTTCTGTTTGCTTTTAATAATCAACAAATAAAAACCCCCTGGTCAAGCGACCAAGGGGTTTTCCACAAGTTATTAACGTGAGTAGAACTCAACGATAAGAGCTTCGTTAATTTCAGCTGGTAATTCAGAACGCTCTGGTAAGCGAGTGAAAGTACCTTCTAATTTGTCAGCATCGAAAGTTAAGAAATCAGGTACGAAGTTGTTTACTTCAACTGATTCTTTCACAACATCAAGGTTGCGAGATTTTTCGCGAAGGCTGATAGTTTGACCAGGAGCTACGCGGTATGAAGGGATATCAACGCGAGATCCATCAACCATTACGTGTCCGTGGTTAACTAACTGACGAGCAGCACGACGAGTGCGAGCTAAACCTAAACGGTAAACTACGTTATCTAAACGTGATTCAAGAAGAACCATGAAGTTTTCACCGTGTTTACCAGCCATTTTGCCGGCTTTGTCAAATAGGTTACGGAATTGACGCTCATTTACACCGTACATGTGACGAAGTTTTTGTTTTTCTTGTAATTGCAATCCGTATTCGGAAAGCTTTTTGCGTTGGTTAGGACCGTGAGGACCTGGAGCGTAAGGACGCTTTTCTAATTCTTTTCCTGTTCCACTTAGTGAAACGCCAAGACGACGGGATAATTTCCAGCTTGGGCCAGTATAACGAGCCATGAATGACTCCTCCTTGTGTTTTTATTTTGGTAAAATAAAAACAGTAATGAAACAACAATGATGCTCATTTTGTTTTCATGTACCTTCGCCCTCGCAGCAGAGGGTTACGCAATACCCCACCAAAAAACGGCTCACAATCAATTGAGCGATGGAACAAAATGATGACAAAAAAGTGTTCATATAGGCTGCGATATTTTACACAAAGAATATTATATGATTATTCCTATGTAAATGTCAATGGAAGAATACGATGTTAAGAATAATTAATAAATGAGTCAATTTTCCTGCGACTTTTGTATGATATAATAGAATAATAAATATTGAGCGAAAATTTTAACACATTAGGCTTTCTTTGATTTTTTTATTACATAAATATATTTTCCCTTTACACCAAAATGGATCATAGGTGATGTAGGATGGAAAAAGAAAAAGATCTGGTTTTAATACATATTAAGAGCCGTTTTTTAGATATTTTAGATGAAGAAAATAGTTTGTTACATTTTGAACAGATCATTGGAAATATGACGAGGATCATTGCGGATACGATTAGAGTAAATGAGGTTTGCTTTTTCTATTGTTCCGATTGGAAGGAACGCTTGATGGTTGATGGGGTAAATATTGACGATACAGACTTGGTCCGGCCAGCTGTTTCCTGTTCGGAATTTGCTGAAGGTGTTGAACAAGGCTCAGCCTCAACACTTTTAGTCTGTAATGATGGTGAGACTTTTGGCTTCTTAGCCATTTACGGAACTGATTTTGATGCTAGAAATTCTTTTTTATTGGAGGAAATTGGACGCGAGGCCGGATGCTTTCTGAAGAAAGCTCAAAATCTTTCAAAAATCGCCGTTAGGGAGAAAAAATATCGTCTCCTTTTTAGGGTAACAGAGAAGTTTCATTCAACCATGGACATGGATGGGGTGCTAGAGGAAATCATTGCCGTTTTGCAGGAGGTATACCCCGCTTTCCATTATTCATTATACCTATCTCAAGATAATCATAGTAATAGCCACCTCCCCATCAAAGGACTACATTATGATAGTGAAAATATGGCGGCAATGGAAGCATACGTCACGGGGATTGTTCAAACAGAGGATTCTATAAATGAAAATCGATCGAATCTTTATGCGCCTTTAAAGGGTAAGCAAGGCGTTTATGGTGTTCTCCAAATTACTGCCTCGAACACGCTTATTTTTCCCAAAAAAGAGGTTGAATTTATTTCTCTTTTAGCTAACACTGCAGGAAATGCTTTAGAGAATGCTCAGTTGTACCAGCAGTCTAAACGGCTAATTTCCGATTTGAAATTAATAAATCAAGTTTCACACCACCTGAATTCTAAGCAGCGATTTAGCGATACAGTAACCTATATGTGCGATCAAATTATTAAGTCCTTTGATGCAGAAGAGGTTGGTTTTATTCTTTATAAAGAAAGTCGAAAAAAGGCAAAAATATTAGAAGGAAGCACTCGTTTTTTCTTTACAAACAAAGCAGAAATATACATTCAGTATTTTCAAGAGCAGCTTTTACGGGAAAAGGGTGCCGTTTTTATTGGGGATTTTAATTTGCTCAATGATCGCCAGTTTCGCTCCATCATGGCGGTACCAATGATTCAGACAGGTGTAATCGAAGGTTTTATACTGGTTATGCATAAACAGCCATATCATTTCTCATTCGAGTCGTATAAACTCCTGCGTTCCCTTATCTATCATTCTACGCTTGCTTTTGTTAATTCGACGTTAAGAGAAGAATTAGAGCGGATGGTAATTACCGACTATTTAACTAAGTTATTTACTCGTAATTATTTGGATCAACAAATTCAACTATCCATGAGGGATGACAGCCAAGGAACCTTTATATTAATAGATATTGATAATTTTAAAGGGATTAATGACACGTATGGGCATCAAGTTGGAGATGATATTCTGATTCAGGTTGCAAATGTTATGAGAGGAAATATTCGAGATTCCGATGTAGCTGCACGTTGGGGCGGGGAGGAGTTAGCCATTTACTTGCCGAAGGTATCAATTGAACGGGGAAGTATGATCGCCACACGAATCGTCGAGCGGGTTATGGAAGGGACGAGTCCATCTGTTACTGTGTCTTGCGGGGTTTCGCACTGGACAAAAAGGAAGAAAGATTCTGTCCAACAGTTATTTAACCGAGCGGATCAAGCATTGTATTTAGCAAAGACCTCTGGGAAAAATAAAGTGGTCACCCAAAAAGAACTGAAACGATAAAAAGCAGGAAGGTTACGCCTTTCCTGCTTTTTTACTTTATTTCGACTCGTTTCTAGTTGATTATTGATCCATTTTCATTCTGTTTAGCAAGCAATGCGGAAAATCACGGGATTTTGTCGATATTTTTTAAAAGGATATTATCTAATGATAAAGAATGTTCTTAATTATAAAGAATGATGTGTAATCAACATACTAATAGGAGGAAAACAGGGGCTTATGAGAAAAAATTCAAAGGAAGCTATCGTAACTGCAGCCGTTTCATTATTTAATGCAAATGGATTTGATGGTACTTCGATCCGCGACATAGCCAAGGAAGCTAAGATTAATGCTGCTAATATTTCCTATTATTTTCGAAATAAGCAAGGCCTATTAGAGTATTGTCTTACCGTCTTCTTCGAAAACTATATGGCGGAATTAGAAAAGGGTTTTCAAAGTTTAGAGCATGGTGCTTCACAATGTTTAAAGGAAATTGCCAAGAAACTTTGGAACTATCAGTGCAACCATATTCAACTGACAAGATTTGTGTTAAGGGAAATGTCCATTGATTCCCAGATTGTAAGAGAAATCTTGACAACGTATTATACGAAAGAGCGATATATATTTCATAAGGTTATTGAAAAGGGTATGGATACAAAGGAGTTTAAAGCTACCTCAATCCAGTATTTAATCATTCAATTTAAGGGACTCTTGTCCAGCCCATTCTTAAATACACAGTATTTAACGGAAGTATTGCATGTATTTCCCCATGAGCGTTATTTTGCGGATAAGTATTTACAAGAGATTAACCAGTGGGTTGATAGAATCGTCTGTATTGATCCTGCCATGCAGAGCAGCTGTATGTTAAAAACATCCTAACTAGCTATCAAGTTAGGATGTTTTTATTATTTCCATTTGATCAATTCCTTGAGCCAATTCTTTAACTTGATGGGCATCTGAACCATATACTAACGGGATATCAAGTGCAATCGCTTTTTTAATGATCCAAAGAGGCGGATATGGCTCACGGCAAAGTGGTTTGGCGCATCCAGCCCCATTGTAATCTAATTGATAGCCTTTTTCTTTAATCGCTAATAACAGATTGTCCACTTCCAATTCAAAGCGGGATTCTGTCGGAAACCTTTTTTTAAACTTTTGGGCAAGTGTAATATGCCCAATCCGTTTTGGTTTAAATGGACCAAGGTCTGCATTAACCGATTTTAATAAAGTGTCGTAATACTTCTTGTAAAGAGCATCAATCGAACCATAGATGGTTACCATTTGTCCGAAAACCTCGGGACTGTAATCCATACAATCGTATCCATTATCATGTTTTAAAAAATGGACTGATAAAATGGCGTCATCTAATTGTGGACCAAATGAAGTGAGAAAGTCTTTGATTTCAACCTCGTAACCTTCAATATAGTCCACTTCAAGTCCACAATTAATTTTTATATGACGATGATATTCGTTTTGGATGATGGAAATGTCGTGAAAATAGCTTTGCAGTTCGTCCATCTGCATGCCGCTGTCTTGGGTTGGAGTTGTGTCGATGAAACCGCTTGGCAGTGGTGCGTGCTCAGTGAAGGAGATCTCCTTAAACCCTAAAGTGATCGCCTTTTCTACATACTCCTTAAAGGAATCCTTTGTTCCGTGTGGGCAGTAGGGCGAGTGAATATGTCCATCTTTTAGCAAACTCGACACTCCCTTTCATAGAAAATTTCCATTGGTCATAAAATAGCCATAGTTGCCTTTCATTCGCATGGAAATGGCAGAATTTCTCCAAAAAAAAATGATTTTATTAGTCAAAAAATGTCGTTTACATGTTATCATAAAAACAATGAAAAAGACATTTTTATGAATGTTATTCTTAATCCTAATTTTGATTTCCCTTTTACGTTAAAAGTAAGGGTGTAAATATATCGATAAAAAATTTGAAACGGATGAAAACTTCGTATTCTGTGAGAGCAGGTGTGTGCAAGATGGGATTTGTGATCGGTGCAATTGTAGTTGTACTTTGTATATTATTGGTAGGATATTTTACTAGGAAAAAATATTATAAAGAAATAGATCGACTGGAAAGTTGGAAAATAGATATTACAAATAGACCCGTTCAGGATGAAATGTCGAAGGTTAAACAATTAAATATGACTGGACAAACAGAGGAACTTTTCGAAAGATGGCGTAAGGAATGGGATGAGATTGCAGCGGGAGGACTTCCAGAAATTGATGAGCTATTGTTTGATGCAGAGGAAGCCATTGATAAACTCCGCTTTAAAAAAGCCGGAGAGATTCAAGCTGAAATCAGAGCGAGTTTAACAGAAAGTGAAGAAAAAATTAAACAAATCCTTACTGAATTAAACGAATTAGTTGGAAGTGAGCAAAAAAACAGAGAAGAAATGGAAGAGCTAAAAGATGTATATCGAGAATCAAAAAGGTCATTATTAGCTCATCGTCATACATATGGTCATGCAGTTGATGCGTTTGAAAAACAATTGGATGAGATGATGGAAAACTTTCAAATCTTTGAAGAAAAAACAGAGCACGGTGATTACTTAGAAGCACGCGAGGTTGTCCTAACCATTAAAGAGCGGCTGATGAAAATTTCAGAAAAAATGGAAGCTATCCCTAAACTTTTAATGGACTGCCAAACAGGATTGCCAATGCAAATAAATGAATTAAAAGACGGTTTCCATGAAATGATCGGGCAAGGCTATCGACTTGAACATTTGCGGTTTGAACAAGAAATAGTCCGATTAGAGCAAGAAATTCAATCATTCTTAGCACAGCTTGGCCAAACTGAGGTTGAAGAAGTTGAAACGGGAATTGCCGTAGTAAAAGAAACGATTGAACAGTTGTATGTCCTGTTAGAAAAGGAAGTTCTTGCAAAACACTACATACAGCAGAATAAGGATGAGATAAAAGCTGCATTAAACGAAATCGAAGATAATTGCAGAATTCTAAAAGAAGAGACAGAGTATGTACAGCAGATTTATCATCTTGCAAAAACAGAGCTAGATGCTCAGAAACAGTCTGAAAAACAAGTAGTGCAGCTCTTAAAGCGCTATGAACACCTTGAAATAAGAATATCTGAGCAGGGCGATGCTCACTCACACCTTTCAGAAGAGCTTAGTGAAATAAAACAAATGATTGAAACGATTGCTACAGAGCAAAAAGAGTATCGAGAAGCTTTGCATATGCTTAGAAAAGATGAAATTATTGCACGAGACAAAGTAAAAGAGCTCAAAAAGAAAATGGCTGAAGCAATTCGTACCGTTTCAAAAAGTAAAATACCTGGTCTTCCACGAGAATATGAATTTTTGTTAGAGGACGCCGAGGAAAGTATAAATAGGGTGATCGAGAAGCTTGCTGAAAAACCTCTAAATATTCCAACTGTGCAGCATTTTCTTGATTTAGCTGTTCAATCAGTGGAAGAGTTGGTGAAAAATACGGACGAAATGTTAGAAAATGTCTTGTTAGCAGAAAAAGTAATTCAATATGGAAACCGTTTTAAAAGTAGATACCCTTCGGTTGCTGAAGGGTTAAATGAAGCAGAGCTGGCTTTTAGAGATTATGATTATAAATTAGCCCTTGAACAAGCTGCTACAACGATTGAAAAGGTTGAGCCAGGTGCAATGAAGAAGATCGAAGCGCTCATGTCGGAAAAAGTATTATAATATTTCTAAAAAGCTGGTTCACCAATTTGTTGGGGAACCAGCTTTTTAGGATGGGATCGTTTAGAATCAGTTACCATATTTTCTATCGATTGTTATTTTATAGTTTTTTTGGAATAATAGTTGAAAAGTGCACAAAGGGTTTTTTATCATTTTTGTTGCGAATTTAATGGATTATGGTAAGATTCAAAGATGCAAACGGTCCTTATTTGAAAGGGGAAAACCATGATTTATTTTGATAATAGTGCAACAACTAAACCATATACCGAAGTAATTAATTCTTTCGTAAAGGTATCTTCAGATTACTTTGGAAACCCTTCCTCCTTGCACCAATTGGGCGGTATGGCTGAGCAGCTGTTATCTCAAGCAAGAAACCAAATCGCAAAGCTCTTGAAGGTAAAAGCTTCGGAAATCCTGTTTACCTCTGGAGGAACAGAAAGTAACAATCTTGCTATTAAAGGTACAGCATTGATGTACAAGGGGAGAGGCAAGCACATTATAACAACAGAAATTGAACATGCATCCGTTCGGGAAACAATGGAACAGTTAAAGAAATTGGGATTTAGCGTAACCTATATCCAGCCTGATCAGGATGGGAGAATATCCGTTAAAGATATTGAAAATTCAATACGGCAAGATACGATTCTTGTATCGGTCATTCACGTTCAAAATGAGGTAGGTACCATTCAACCGATTGAAGAAATTGGCGCGATGCTAAAGAATTATCCGAAGGTTTTATTTCATGTAGACCATGTTCAAGGTGCTGGAAAAATCCCTTTGGATATTCATGGGGCAGGGGTTGATCTATGTTCGATTTCCGGGCATAAATTTCATGGCTTAAAGGGTACAGGAGCACTTTATTTACGAGAGGGATTGCAAATTTCTCCTCTTATCACTGGAGGAAATCAAGAGTCCAAACATCGCAGTGGAACAGAGAATGTTGCAGGAATGGTTGCCATGGCAAAAGCATTGCGTATGACAATGGATCACTATAGTGCAGATTTATCAAAAATGAAACACGTGATGCAGTATTTACGAGATGAATTACAGAAAGTGAAAGAGATTACCGTAAATTCCCCAAAAGAGGGTACAGCGCCTCATATTGTTAATTTTTCGGTTACAGGTTTTAAAGGAGAGGTTTTTGTCCATTCTCTTGCGGAAAAGGGAGTATATGTATCAACAACTAGTGCTTGTTCATCTAAACAAGCAGAAGTTAGCAAAACGTTACTTGCAATGGGAATTCCGGAGGAAATTGCCAAAAGTGCATTAAGGATAAGCCTGTCATACAATAACACAATTGAAGAAGCGGTATATGTAATCAGTGCTATTAAAGAGACAATAAACCATTTAGGTGAGGTAATGAACTAAGATGAATTATGATCGGATTATTATTCGTTACGGCGAAATATCGACAAAAGGTAGAAATCGAAAATTATTTATTGATAAATTAAGAAGAAGCATCAAACCGTTGTTAAGAAACACACCAAGAGCCAAAATCGATGCAAGTCGAGACCGAATGTACATTTTATTAAACGGGGAAAATGGTTCTGGAATCATCGAAGGATTAAAGGGGATATTTGGGATACAATCCTTTAGCCCGGCAGTTAAAGTAGACAAGGACATCGAAAAAATGAAGGAAGCTGCGTTAACGCTTTTTCAAGAAGTATATGAAGAAGGGAAAACCTTTAAAATTACTGGTAAACGTTCCGATAAAACTTTTGAGCTGACCAGTGAAGATATAAATCAGGAATTTGGTGCTCATTTACTTCAAAACATAGACAATTTAAAGGTAAATGTAAAAAATCCTGATATCAATTTATTGATTGAAATTCGTTCTGATGCTGCGTATCTATCGTGCGAGACCATCAAGGGCGCGGGCGGATTGCCGGTTGGCTCAAGCGGTAAAGCAATGTTAATGCTGTCCGGTGGTATTGATAGTCCGGTTGCAGGATTTTTAGCAATGAAAAGGGGATTAGAGATAGAAGCTGTTCATTTTTATAGTCCCCCATTCACAAGTGAACGTTCCAAACAAAAAGTAATCGATTTAACAGAAAAATTGGCCAATGTAAGCGGCTATGTTGATCTTCATATTGTTCCATTTACTGAGATCCAGCAAATCATTCAAAAGCAAATACCAGAAAATTATTCGATGACAACGACAAGACGGATGATGCTGAGAATAACTGATGAAATTCGGAAAAGACGGGAAGGACTGGCAATTATCACGGGTGAAAGCCTTGGTCAGGTTGCGAGTCAGACGTTGGAAAGCATGTATGCCATCAATGATGTCACGAATACACCGATAATAAGACCATTGATTACTGTAGATAAGCACGACACAATCGAGATTGCTAAGGAAATCGATACATACGATATTTCGATCCGTCCTTATGACGATTGTTGTACCGTTTTTGTTCCTTCCTCACCAAAAACGAAGCCAAAACGTGATAAAGTTCTACATTATGAAAGCTTTTTTGATTTTGAACCTTTTATTGAAAAAGCTGTAAATGAAACTGAAATAGTTCGTATAAGAATAGGGAACGAAAACCATAATATGTCAGTAGACGATTTGTTCTAGGTAGAAAACATCATTTGTTAAGAAATTGTGAACATTTACCAACAGAAGTTTTGTATGAAGCTATGTGATTCTACACACTCTATACTCACAAGGAGGTGAAATCACATGCCAAACAACAACTCAAACAACTTATTAGTTCCAGGTGTAGAGCAAGCTCTTAACCAAATGAAGTATGAAATCGCTACTGAATTTGGTGTAAACCTTGGGGCAGATACTACATCACGCGCTAACGGTTCCGTTGGTGGTGAAATCACAAAGCGTTTAGTATCAATGGCTCAACAACAGTTGAGTGGTTTTACTCGATAACAAAAAAATATAAATGGCTACAGGAAGCGGGTCTTCGGGCTCGCTTCTTATTATTTGTTGGAAACGTTTACAAAAAGTGACATCTTTTCATCGCTTTTTGTCAAAATAAATAGAAAAATAATTTTAAATTTTTAAAAAATTTGTATTAAAATGAAGAGGTAAGTTATTTTTATTATGACCATTATTTCAAAGGGGGAAATAGTATGGGTAGAGGAGAATTACTTGCACCACAGCAATACAACTTAGTAAGTGAGGTAGAACAATATGCGAGAGATGAACAAAAGCTCGCATTAAAATGGGAAAATGAAGCTGGGGAAACAAAAGAAGTTACATATAAGCAATTAATCAATAATACAAATAAAGTTGGAAATCTCCTTAAACAAAATGGCTTACAAAAAGGAGATGTAATCTTAGTTATGGTACCTCGTTTAATTGAGGCCTATCAGGTTTATCTTGGCGCTTTAAAAACAGGTATCGTCGTGATTCCAAGTTCAGAAATGTTACGAAAAAAAGATTTGCAATATCGGATCACTCATGGTGATGTGAAAGCTGTTGTATGTTATTATCCGTATTTAGATCAATTTGTAGGGCTTGAAGAAGCGGAAAATCTCCAAAAATTTGTGATCGGCGCAGAGGCTGATGGTTGGATCCAGCTTGATGGGGAATTGGCGCATGTTTCTGATCAATTAGATTTTGCAGATACGCTAGCAAGTGATATGGCCTTTTTATCGTATACTTCAGGAACAACTGGCAATCCAAAAGGAGTTGTTCATACTCACGGATGGGCATATGCTCATTTACGTACGGCAGCGAAAAATTGGCTTGGCATTGAAGAGGGAGATAAGGTATGGGCAACAGCGAGTCCAGGCTGGCAAAAATGGATTTGGAGCCCGTTTTTATCTGTTTTAGGTTCAGGTGCAACTGGAATTGTATATAATGGGAAATTTGAACCGCAAAAATATCTGCAATTGTTAGAAAAGAATGATGTGAATGTACTGTGCTGCACTCCAACTGAATACCGGATTATGGCTAAGGTCGATAATCTTGACCAATACAATTTGCCGCACCTTCACAGTGCTGTTTCTGCAGGGGAGCCATTAAACCGTGAAGTAATCGATACATTTAAGCGCCATTTTAATGTTGAAGTTAGAGATGGTTATGGTCAAACTGAAAATACTTTATTAATCGGTGTTACAAAGGGTATGGAGTTAAAGGCTGGTTCAATGGGCAAACCGACACCGGGAAATCGTGTTGAAATAATCGATGAAAATGGACAACCTTGTGCAGTAGGAGAGGTGGGCGATATCGCTGTCCATGTCGAAACACCAGCTCTATTTAAGGAATACTATAAGGATCCTGAGAGAACGGCGATGCAATTCCGTGGCGAATATTATGTAACCGGTGACAAAGCGAAGAAGGACGAGGAAGGATATTTCTGGTTTGAAGGTCGCGGGGACGATATCATCATTAGTTCTGGATATACGATTGGGCCATTTGAGGTAGAGGATGCACTTGTGAAACACCCTTATGTTAAAGAGTGTGCGGTAGTAGCGAGTCCAGATGAAATCCGTGGAAATATCGTAAAGGCTTTTATTGTATTAAGGGAAGAAATTAATGAAAATGACCCTAATCTTATAAAAACACTGCAAGAGCATGTAAAGGAGCTTACTGCACCTTATAAATATCCTCGTGCAATTGAATTCTTATCAGAACTTCCAAAAACAACTTCTGGTAAAATTCGTCGTATTGAATTACGTCAGAAAGAATTAGAAGCTTTCAGCGCACGATAAAGAAAAACAATAAAGGCTGACTTCGGTCAGCCTTTATTGTTTGCTGTGTTAAAGAACAATGTTAATTTTAAGCACGCTGTTGATTGGAGCGGAAGGTGCGAGACTCCTGCGGGAGAAGGTGTCACGGGAGACCCCACAGGCGCTATGGCGCCGAGGAG
Organism: Neobacillus terrisolis; assembly: GCF_051233475.1. Taxonomy (NCBI): domain Bacteria; kingdom Bacillati; phylum Bacillota; class Bacilli; order Caryophanales; family Bacillaceae; genus Neobacillus; species Neobacillus terrisolis. The sequence goes on from NZ_JBKFGH010000011.1 coordinate 82,544, forward strand.
GCTCCTGGACTCCCCCGCGGAAAGGGAGCACCTCTCGCTGCAATCAACAGCAATCTAACAGCCTATAAAAAAGACCTTTTAACTTTTTCCCAGAAGGAATTGTTTTTCAATTTAACCGTTTTTATTTTTTTATCACTCAATTTAATTTCTATTTTTTCAACGTGCTTAATACTTAACGCTTCATTGTCCATCCCCATTGTTGGATGGTCATTGCCATCTTGAACCACCTTTAACGTAAGCGAATGTTCGCCACTAAGAATAAATGGGGAACCTAAAGTACGGAACCGATTATTATTTAATGAAGCGAGCTCACTCACTTGTAAACACGGAAGAGAGGGGTCTACAACAGCCCCGTTAACGGATTTATTATATGCTGTACTTCCTGTGGGAGTGGCAACGATAATGCCATCACCTCTAAATGTTTCAAAATGGAGTTGATCAATAAAGATATCAACAACAAAAGTTTTAATAATCGCAGACCGGATACTAAATTCGTTTAAACAGTAAAATGTCGTTTCCTCGTCAACAATCGCTTCAATAATTGGATAACGAAGCACTTGGATTTGTTCATTTGCCATTGCATAAATCATCTCTGGAATTTCATCTAAATGAAAATCACAGTACATATTTAAACGTCCAGTTGTGGAAATACCGACATACAGACTGTCCTCCTTGAAGCCAGTTTTTCTTACTGCTTGCAAAAAGGTACCATCATTTCCAATGCTAACAATGATATTTGCCTTTTTAGGATCATTCGTGATGTGAAATCCATACGTTTCTGCTTCTTTATAAAGGGGAGTGACTTTTTGTATTGTGTCAGCATCATTATGATGAAAAAAATACAAAGAATTTCGGTTGGTCATCTGTTTTTCCTCCTTTATGAAATTAATGATGTTTTTTTTTACCTTTTATGCCAATTATTTTGTACAATGATTAATATTAATTAGTGTAACATATTTTTAAATGCTAAAAAAAATAGAGAAGGAGCATTAAAGATGAATGGAAAACGTTGGGCTGCATTGGGAATTGCGACTGGGTTATTTATAGTATCTATTTTAATCAATACATTAAGTTCGTTTGCATTTACGGAGGTGGACTCTGGATTTACTAATTTATTCGCCACTACCGATGAAACGTTTATGGAAGAGATTGTCAAGGAGGGCGATGAATTCAATAAAATTGCTGTCCTGGATGTGGATGGAGTTATTCAAGATACTGGGGATGTTGGTTCATTTTTTGAAAGTCCAACCTATAATCATCGTAGTTTTATGGAGAAGCTTGATTATGTAAAAGACGATGACACAATCAAAGGAATTATTTTAAAAATAAATTCCCCCGGCGGCGGCGTAATGGAAAGTGCTGAAATTCATGATAAGCTGTTAGAAATTAAGAAGGAAACAAAAAAGAAAATTTACGTTTCAATGGGGGCTGTCGCAGCATCAGGAGGATATTATATCGCTACTCCGGCAGATAAAATTTTTGCCAGTAAAGAAACAATGACAGGCTCATTAGGGGTCATCATGCAAGGAATCAATTATTCAGGTCTTGCCGAAAAATACGGTGTCGATTTTGTCACGATAAAAAGCGGACCGTATAAAGATATCATGAGTCCGACTCGAGAGATGACAGAAGAAGAAAGAAATATATTACAGAATATGATAAATAATTCGTATGAAGGCTTTGTAAAGGTGATTTCTGACGGTAGAGGGATTCCGTCCGACGAAGTTAAAAAAATTGCAGATGGCCGTATTTATGATGGCCGTCAGGCAAAAGAGTTAAACTTAATTGATCAATACGGATATTTAGATGATGTTATTGCCAACATGAGAAAAGATTTACATATTAGAGATGCTCAAGTTATTCGATATACTGAAAGTTTCGGTTTTGAGTCATTATTTTCAATGGGAGCGAGTAAGCTAGCAGGCAAGGATTTAGAAATTGCAGGGTTAATGAAGGTCTTAGCTCAACCGAATTCTCCCCGTTTAATGTATCTTTACGCGGAATAAAGGAGGGAGTAATCATGAGCTACGAAGATTATAATGAGCAACAAACAACACAAGTAGATGTCCCGTCTCGAGAAAGTGATTCTATAAATAGTCATTCTACAGAGTCGATGGAAGGTCAGGACCACAATCAAATGTATCATAATATAACAGCGATACCGATTCGCTTTGCCGGCTTTTGGATGCGGTTTTGGGCCTATCTTCTTGATTTGATTGTGATTGGAAGTATTAATCGAATTATCATTAACCCGATTTTTCGATTTTTTGATCTTTCCCTTCAAGACCCTGGTATATTCGCCCCGGTTTCCATTGTAACGGCAGTTACTTTCTATGGATATTTCGTTTTGATGACCAAATTTTTTGGGCAGACGCTTGGAAAAATGGTCTTTGGCTTACGGGTTGTTACTTTAGCTGGGAAGCCATTATCATGGAATACAGTCCTTTTTCGGGAGTGGATCGGCCGATTTATTTCCGTGACGCTTTTTGTTAGTTATGTAATCATTGCATTTTTACCAAAAAAACAAGGCTTGCATGATCTTTTCGTTGATACAAGCGTAATCCATAATAAGTAAATGGATAAACCTGCTAAATTTTAGCAGGTTTATTTTTTTTCTTTACGTAGATACTAAAAGGCTGAAAGGTAGTGAGGTAATTTGAAATGGCTTGTCATTGGACTCTTCATTTTTTTTCTCCTAATCATTCTAATTATTATTACAAAAATTACAATTCTTTTTAGTGTTCTGCACAGCCAACAAGATAACCAGATTAATGTAAAATTTAAAGCTTGGTTTGGATTAATTACCTATAAAATCTCCGTCCCTCTTATCAAACTGGATAATGATTCTCCTTCCGTTGTGTATAAAGAAAAAGTGCAAACAGCCACACAACAAGAACCAAACAAGGAAGATGTAAAAAAATTCTCTGCAAGAGAAATGATTAATAGCATGCATGATATGAAAGTAACGTTAAACCATGTCATATCCTTACATAAGATTGTTCGAAGTTTCCTTAAAAAGATCTCGGTTAAGAAAGTAGAGTGGCATTCTGTAATCGGAATCGGTGATGCTGCATTAACTGGAAGCTTAACGGGGGCACTTTGGGCTGCCAAAGGAGGGCTTATAGGTTTGATTAGCCATTATTTTAAACTAAAAGAAATGCCTATTATTTCGATAACACCTAGTTTTCAAAAAGCTATTTCACAAACTAATTTTCAATGTATGATTCAATTTCGCATCGGGTATGCTATGTTAGCAGGAATAAAACTAGTGAAATTCTGGAAAGGTGGGAGACCTCATTTCCAGTCCGAGCAATTAAAGTTCATTTCTAAGGATAAGTCAAAAGTGTTTAATGAAGGAGGAAGATAGCATGTCTGATCATCCAATTCAAGGATTAATGACAACCGCGATGGAGAACCTGAAAGAAATGATTGATGTTAATACGATAATAGGGGATCCAGTAGAAACACCAGATGGCAGTGTCATTTTAACGGTTTCGAAAGTAGGCTTTGGCTTTGCGGCTGGAGGAAGTGAATTTATTATTGATAATGGGGGTGGAGGCTCCGGTTCAGGAGGGGGCTCAGGATCTAAAGAGCAGAATCAAAGCGGGCCTAAGCATCCGTTTGGCGGCGGTAGTGGTGGCGGTGTTTCGATTACGCCAATCGCATTTTTGATTGTAAGTTCAAATGGTGTAAAAATGCTCCATTTAGATGAAAATACTCATTTATACGAAAAAATATTAGATTTAGCTCCTCAGGCAGTTGAAAAAATACAGCAAATGATGTCTAAAAAGGATCAAAATAATCAATCAGGACAACAGCAAAACAATCAACAGGGAAATAATGATGGACAAAAACAGGAATTTTAGAAAACTCGCCTTTTTAAGGGCGAGTTTTCCTTTGCGATCAAGTTTGTCTATCCCGAGGCTTAATAATTGAAAAAAATATTTTGAAAAGTTATGATTAACACTATGAGAGATGTAATAATTAAGGAGGCAAAAACATGGCATCAGTAACATTTAAAGGGAATCCAGTAACTCTATTAGGTCAGGAAGTCAAGGTCGGAGACAAGGCACCTAATTTTTCTGTGTTAGCAAATGATTTATCTGAAGTTACATTAGAGAATTCAAAAGGCAGCGTTCGTCTTGTAAGTGTAGTTCCTTCTTTAGATACTGGAGTTTGTGATGCACAAACTCGCCGTTTTAATGAAGAAGCGACAAAGTTAGGGAACGTTAAGGTTTTAACTGTAAGCGTTGACCTTCCATTTGCACAAAAACGTTGGTGTGGAGCGGCTGGAATTGAAAATGTCCAAACTCTTTCCGATCACCGTGATTTATCTTTCGGAGAAGCATATGGTGTAGCCATTCAAGAACTTCGTCTTTTGGCTCGTGCTGTTTTCGTAATCGATTCAAATGATGTTGTTACATATGCAGAATATGTCAGCGAAGCTACTAATCATCCAAATTACGAAGCGGCAATTGAAGCAGCAAAGCAAGCAAAATAAGCTCGATGCAATAGACCCTTTTATAAAGGGTCTATTTTTTTTGTCATGTTTTGTAGAATTGATACTTGAGATTGGTTAGGTTGACCGTTAAAATAGGAAAATAGGATAAATTAGGAGGAAACTCATGGTAAAAATCTCGCCAGTTGAAGAGCTCTTTACGATAATCAATGAAACAGCTCTTATCATACAAGAAGAGATAGCATGTACATTTTTAGAGGCGCTAGCTGAGACCGGAGAAAACTTGTTTCAGGAAGCAGTTCTTCAAGAGGAAATAAGTGAATTAAATAAAAAACGCCTTGAAAAATTATATGACCAAGTGCAATTAAATAAGTATCAAAACGAAGAGATAAGAAAAGCACTTCAGCTCGTTATTTTAAAAGGAATGAGAGAAAGTGTTCAAGCTAATCATCAAATGACGCCTGATGCAGTAGGAATGTTAATCAGCCATTTATTGAATAAATTGGTAACGGATCATTCATTTACCCTATTGGATCCAGCAGTCGGAACGGGAAATTTACTTACCACTGTAATGAATTATCTTCAACCAAAAGAGATAGGTGCAATTGGTGTGGACGTTGATGATTTATTAATTAGGCTGTCATATGTAAATGCAAATTTACAGCAACATCCGATTGAATTTTTTAACCAAGATAGTCTTGAGCCGTTATATGTTGACCCTGTTGACGTAGTCATTTGTGATCTCCCAGTTGGTTATTATCCAAATGATGTAAGAGCTTCACAATATGAGTTAGCGGCTATACAAGGACATTCTTATTCCCACCATCTTTTTATCGAACAAAGTATAAAGCATACTAAGGATGGTGGCTATCTGTTTTTCATGATTCCAAACGGTCTTTTCGAAAGTGAGCAAGCCGCAAAGCTTCATGGATTTTTGAAAGAAAAGGTAATTATACAAGGACTTCTACAATTGCCTCTCACCATGTTTAAAACGAAACAATCTGCAAAAAGCATCTTAATTTTGCAAAAAAAAGGTGAACATGTAGTACCGCCAAAGCAAGCATTACTTGTAAATTTGCCTTCTATTTCTAAGGTTAAGTCAATTGAAAATATATTATCTCAGATTGATGATTGGGTGAAAGAGAACAAAAAATAAAAATATATCCAAAATAAGCCAGGCGCCGTTTGGCGTTCTGGCTATATTATATCAGAAAAGTAAAAATTGTTGGATATTTTGAATATATTTACTTTGTGCTGAAAACGTTAACAACACCAATAACTTCTTGAAATGTACGGTTCCCAATGTTTTAATGAAGAATTGAGAGATATATTTATTGACATTTGTACAAAATAACTTTTGTACAGGTTTGCGGTCTCACCATAGATGTGGCACTAATAAAAGGAGCGGTAGATTAATGGCGAAAATTATTGCAATTAATGCGGGCAGTTCATCATTAAAATTTCAATTATTTGAAATGCCTAGTGAGGAAGTAATTACAAAAGGTTTAATTGAACGAATTGGTTTAACTGATGGAGTTTTTAACATCACGGTAAATGGAGAAAAAATTCAGGAAATTTCTAATATTCCTGATCATGAAGTTGCGGTTAAGCTTTTGCTTAATAAGCTAACGGATTTAGGAATTATTAAATCCCTTTCTGAAATTGAAGGAATTGGTCATCGTGTGGTTCATGGCGGAGAAGCATTTAATGATTCCGTTATTATTACAGAAGAGGTTCTCAATAAAATTGACGAATTATCTGAACTTGCACCGCTCCACAACCCGGCTAATATTACGGGAATTAAAGCGTTTCAACAAGTACTTCCAGATGTTCTATCTGTTGCAGTATTTGATACCGCGTTCCATCAAACCATGCCGGAAAGTTCATTTTTATACAGTTTACCTTATGAATATTACAAAAACTATGGAATTAGAAAATATGGGTTTCATGGCACTTCCCATAAGTATGTTTCACAGCGTGCTGCTGACTTACTAGGTCGTCCAATTGAAAATCTGCGTTTAATTTCTTGCCATCTTGGAAACGGTGCAAGTATTGCTGCCATAGAAGGTGGTAAATCAATTGATACTTCGATGGGATTCACTCCTCTAGCTGGAGTAACAATGGGAACTCGCTCAGGAAATATTGATCCAGCCCTAATTCCTTATATAATGGAGAAGACTGGAAAAAATGCGGATGAAGTACTTGACGTTTTAAATAAGAAAAGTGGAATACTTGGAGTATCCGGTTTTTCAAGTGACCTCCGTGATATTGAGCAAGAGGCTTCAAAAGGAAATGAACGTGCTGAGTTATCATTAGAGTTATTTGCGAACAGAATTCACAAATACATTGGTTCATATGCAGCACGGATGTGTGGTGTAGATGCGATCATCTTTACTGCAGGAATCGGGGAAAACAGTGATGTTATTCGTGCTCGTGTCCTTCAAGGATTAGAGTTTATGGGTGTATATTGGGATCCATCTTTAAACAAGGTTCGTGGAACGGAAGCATTTATTAACTATCCACATTCACCGGTAAAAGTACTAATCATTCCAACAAATGAAGAAGTAATGATTGCTCGTGATGTTGTTAGTCTTTCAAAAGTAGCACAAAAATGCTAAAACATTAAAAAGCCATTCGAGGCTCAACCTCGATGGCTTTTTTTGTTTGTGAATTTTGGGGTAGATTGTTACGGGGTGTAAGGTCTACAGCGCCATTTGGTTATGTTATACTGTTAAAAACGGCCTGTGCAAGGGAGGTTTTCCGAATGCCACTTACTGAACGGGAATTAAAGGTATTACAGGAGATACTTGAATGGAAAGATCAGCTTTCACAATACGAAGCAAACGATTTTGAGTTAACCTTTGATAAATATTTAGATAAATCCTTTGCCCTTTTACCAGAGAGGGTCCAGGACCAATTTTTTTCTATGCTCGACAGCTGGTTGTTTCATCTTCACTCAATGATCCAAGGGTCCCAGCTGCAAATGGATGCGAAAGAGCGAATCATTACAGCTGGACGAATTTTTGATTCGGGCATTAGTAAGATAGAAGAATTGCGCTCTTTACCATTTGATCAGCTTCAATACATAGCCGAGCAGCAAATCTCCCGGCACCGGACGTATTCGTTCGTGCAGGGGGGATTAACAGGAACAGGAGGATCCCTTTTACTTGGATCGGACATTCCTGCCATGGCAGTTATTAATCTGCGTGTCGTCCAATTAATTGCTTTGTCTTACGGTTTTGAGGTGAATACACCCTTTGAAATGATGACCTCATTAAAGGTTTTTCATAGTGCATCACTTCCAACAAGAATCCAGAACAAGGCCTGGGAGGAATTGTTTAGCGAGCTACAATTTGCGAACAATGGATATTTTTATGAAGGCAATGAAGAAATAACCGATATAAGTTGGATGGAACAGCCAATCAAACAAATTTTTAAGGCAATCGTTATCGCTATGTTTAAAAAGAAGACGATGAAGGGGATTCCGATAATCAGTATCGGAATTGGTGCCAGTTCCAATTATTTATTTACACGAAAGATAACAGATTTTGCTCACAAGTACTATCAAATGAGATACTTAGTCGAAAAAAAAGGAGATTAATATGAGCACAAAGGAACATAAACAGGCAGCTCCCAAGAATGTTAGGTGTAAAATTGTTACAGTTAGTGACACGAGAACTAAAGAAAACGATAAAAGCGGAGGACTCATGATTGAGTTACTAACCGAGGCGGGACACGTTATTGCAGATTATGTCATCGTAAAAGATGATGCAGAACCGATTCGTGACGCGGTATTAAAGGGCTGTGAAGATCCTAATATTGATGTTGTTCTAACCAATGGAGGAACTGGGATTGCACTTCGCGATGTAACTATCGAAACCGTTGCTGCTTTATTCCAAAAGGAAATATCAGGGTTCGGGGAGTTATTTCGTTTATTAAGTTATCAAGAAGATATTGGTTCAGCTGCGATCTTATCAAGAGCAGCAGCAGGGGTGATCGACAATAAAGCGGTTTTTTCTACACCGGGGTCTACAGGTGCTGTTAGACTGGCGATGACAAAGCTTATTTTACCGGAAATAGGTCATGTGGTGAGCGAACTTCAAAAAGATTTGTAACGTGTTTTATGAGGTCTTACCATTTACATACATGCCTTTATACCGGAAAGAGCCTATCTTCCCAAAAGGAAAGATAGGCTCTTTTCATAAAAGATAACGAATATTGTTCCCGTTGGTGTATTAGCTGGTCTCTATATGATGGGAAAGCTTTAGGAGAGATGTCTATTGCTCTAATTTGCTTTCAATAGTGTCTTCTGAGGAACGGTACCAAATCCAAAGGTCATTAATAACAGAGGCAAGTTCAGCAATTTCATTGTTTAACCGACAAGATTGCATAAAATCACTTTCATCCGACAGTTGTGCAAGTTTTTGGTTGATAACATTTTCTAATGATGCGATTCGATCAGGGATTTGACCTCGTATAGCTTCCCAGTGTAAAAGGATCTCCTGCTGGGTCATCATGTTGTATTCTTCCCAATCCTTTTCCAGGGAGGGTAAAGGTATTCCCAAACGGGCGTCGTGGAAAAAATAACCTTCCATCATTTATAAACTCCCCCTTCGATTTTAATATATTAATTGTACTATATTCTAAGTTTGGTATCCATTGACATTTTTGTGACATACATCACTAAAATTAATTTTTGCAAGAATTGTAGAATACCTATTGAAATTTTCCTAAAAAGTTGCTAAAGTGTATACATATTTGAATAAAAATTAAAAAACATGAATGTTTATACAATAGAATGGAGGAACAAATAAATGAGCAAGCCTAAATTAGTACTAGCATACTCCGGGGGTTTAGATACATCAGTAGCTATTAAATGGTTAATGGAAAAGGGATACGATGTAGTAGCCTGCTGCCTAGATGTAGGTGAAGGAAAAGATTTAGCTTTTATTCAGCAAAAAGCAAAAGACATGGGTGCTGTTGAATCCTATATTATTGATGCAAAAGAAGAATTTGCACAGGATTTTGCATTAGTTGCACTACAGGCGCAAGCATATTATGAACAAAAATATCCACTAGTTTCTGCATTATCTCGTCCATTAATCGCCAAGAAATTAGTCGAAATTGCAGAACAAGAAGGTGCAGTAGCGGTAGCACATGGCTGTACCGGAAAAGGAAATGACCAAGTTCGTTTTGAAGTTTCCTTCTCAGCATTAAATCCAGATTTAGAAGTATTGGCTCCAGTACGTGAATGGAAATGGTCTCGTGAAGAAGAAATTGAATACGCAAAAGAGCATGGAATTCCGGTTCCAATTAATCTAGATAGCCCATACTCAATTGACCAAAATCTTTGGGGAAGAGCAAATGAATGTGGAATTCTTGAAAATCCATGGATGGCTCCACCAGAAGATGCTTATGAGTTAACTGTAAGCCTTGAAAATGCACCGGATACTCCAGATGTGATTGAAATTGGTTTCGAACAAGGAGTACCCGTAACATTAAATGGTGAATCTCTATTACTTTCTGAAATCATCTTAAAATTAAATGAACTTGCAGGTAAACACGGCATCGGTCGTCTTGATCATGTTGAAAATAGACTTGTTGGAATCAAATCTCGTGAAGTATATGAAATTCCTGGTGCATTAACATTACTAAAAGCTCACAAGGAGCTTGAAGACTTAACTCTTGTTAAGGAAGTAGCACACTTTAAACCAATTATTTCACAAAAAATTGCAGAAGTTATTTATAACGGCCTATGGTTCTCACCGTTAACAGATGCTTTGAAAGCTTTCTTAAAAGAAACACAAAAGTATGTAACTGGAACAGTCCGCGTAAAACTTTTCAAAGGACATGCAATTGTTGAAGGAAGAAAATCACCATATTCTTTATATGATGAGGCATTAGCTACTTACACATCTGAAGATCAATTCGATCACGATGCAGCGGTAGGATTTATTAAATTATTTGGTCTTCCAACAAAGGTTCAAGCAATGGAACAAGTCAAGAAGGTGACAGTGTGAAAAAACTTTGGGGCGGCAGATTTACAAAAACTGCAGAAGAATGGGTAGATGAATTTGGTGCCTCCATTTCCTTCGACCAACAGCTGGTAATGGAGGATCTTGAAGGAAGCATTGCACACGTTTCGATGCTGGCAAAATGCGGGATTCTCTCCCCTGAAGAAGGAGAGACCATCAAATGCGGCTTGCTAGAGTTGAAAGAAGAAGCTAAGCAGAATAAGCTCCCATTTTCTGTTAAATTAGAAGATATTCATCTTAATCTTGAAAGTTTTTTAACGGAAAAAATTGGACCCGTTGGCGGTAAGCTTCATACAGGAAGAAGCAGAAACGATCAGGTTGCAACCGATATGCATTTATATTTGCGAAATCAAGTAAGCAACATAACGGAACTAATTGCCGAAATGCAGTCTGCGCTGATTGAACAAGCTGAAAAGCATGTGGAAACAATCATGCCAGGATATACACATCTGCAACGAGCACAGCCTATCTCTTTTGCCCATCATTTACTTGCTTATTTTTGGATGCTTGAACGAGATAAAGCTCGTTTTGCTGAAGGTTTAAAGAGAATCAATATCTCTCCACTTGGGGCAGGAGCGTTGGCGGGAACCACCTTCCCAATTGATCGATATTACAGCGCCGAACTGCTTGAGTTTGATGGTATATATGAGAATAGTCTCGATGCAGTTAGCGATCGTGATTTTATCCTTGAGTTCCTTTCAGCAAGCTCTATCTTAATGATGCATCTATCAAGATTAAGTGAAGAAATCATTCTTTGGTCAAGCCAGGAATTCCGTTTTGTTGATCTTGATGACAGCTTTTCAACGGGAAGCAGCATTATGCCGCAAAAGAAAAATCCAGATATGGCCGAACTTATCCGTGGAAAAACAGGTCGAGTATATGGAAATCTTGTTGGCCTATTAACGGTATTGAAGGGCTTGCCACTTGCTTATAACAAGGATATGCAAGAGGACAAAGAAGGAATGTTCGATACAGTTAAAACGGTAACTGGTTCATTAAAGATTTTTGCCGGAATGATTCGAACTATGAAGGTTCGCACAGATGAAATGAAAAAAGCAGTAAAGACTGATTTTTCGAATGCGACTGAACTAGCCGACTATTTAGCTGATAAAGGGATGCCATTTAGAGAAGCACATGAAGTTGTTGGTAAGCTTGTTTTAGCTTGTGTAAATAAAGGTTGTTATCTTGCTGACTTAACACTTGATGAGTATAAAGAAGCAAGTTCGCTATTTGAACAGGATATTTATCATGCTTTAGATCCGTATACGGCAGTGGAACGTCGTAATAGTGCCGGTGGGACAGGATTTAAGCAGGTTTATTTAGCACTTGAAAAAGCAAAACTTTGTCTAGAAGATTAAAAAAGAGTCTGACTCATTTGAGTCAGACTCTTTTTCTAGTACTTATATGATTATTCAGGATCATTTTGAGTACGGACGACAAGAACATCACAGCTTGCATAACGAGTAATATGTTCTGATACACTACCGATAAAGAACCGTTCGACTGCGTTTAATCCGGTGGCTCCGCACATAATCAGATCAACATCGTTATTTTTGGCAACATCTTTGGCTATTTTAACCTTTGGAGAGCCATAGTCAATTATATAGTCTACATCGGTTATCCCTGCATCAACTGCTTGCTTCTGATAATTTTGCATTAACTCAGCAGCGAATTGATCAGCTCTTTCCGCAATGGCACGATCATAAGCTTCAACTGTGGCAAACGTTCTTGTATCAATGATGTGAGTTAATAAAAGCTTAGCGTTGTTACGTTTAGCTACCTCAATCGCTTTTTTAAATGCCCATTCTGCTTCTTTTGATCCATCAACTGCAACCAATATTTTTTTGTATTTTAAAGACATGATTCTCTCCTCCTTTACCTATATTATACAATAATTAAATAAAATAAGGTGTATATATCTTTCGAAAAATCAAACAATAATATCGTTATTCAATAATAAATTGGGGGAGAACAGCATGAAGGAACGCGAGAATAATACCCTGAAAACTTATTATTATGATAATACAGGGACGAAACAAGTGAGTGACCAAATTATGGATGCTTACAACAGCGGTGTAATTGATCAAACGAAAGATCCTAAGAATAAACAAGAAGAATCAGACTCGTTATCTTAATTGCCGTTTAACATGGAAAAGCAAGTGACCCTGCAAATGGGCCTGTTGATTTCCACTGCGGGCACTCGCTTTCCGTGGGGAGCTCCTGGAGCCTCCTCGGCGCTTTTAGCGCCTGCGGGGTCTCCAGTGACCTCTATATCCCGCAGGAGTCGAGTGCCCTCCGCTCCAATCAACAGGGAGCGCAAATCAACCACAAGTATTGCAACACACTTTTTCAAACCATTATAAGTGTGTTGCAATCTTTTTTTTTTTAACAGACTTTACTAAAAGGATAGCCAACCCATTTGCCTTTTCATTGTTAATATAATAAAGAACATGAGAAGGACGAATCTTTTTTAAAAGAAATGAAAATTTTATTAACTATTAGTTGAAATGAAGGTCTTTATTAATACCACCTGTTGATTGGAGCGGAAGGCGCGAAGACTCCTGTGGGAGCAGCGGGAAGGTGAGACCCCGCAGGAGCATGAGCGACGAGGAGGCTCAGCGCCCGCCCCTAAGGTGCGCGAAGCGCCTGGAGCGCAAATCAACAGACTTGTTAAAAAGCCCATCTGAAGTTTTTCGACAGCCTGAGCTGCCTGCAATAGGCAGCTTTTCATTTGGAAATAGATTAGGGGCTTATTATTTTTTCCTCTTTTAAAACGATGATATAGTAAAGGTATCCATGTTGGTGGGGGGGCGAACTGATGCGTATTGGAGTGCCAAAGGAAATAAAAAATAATGAAAACCGTGTAGCAATAACACCTGCAGGAGTTTTAACTTTAACGAAGCTTGGTCACGAGGTATTCATAGAAAAGGATGCTGGCATTGGTTCAGGCTTTAGTAATGATGATTATAAGGATGCAGGGGCCAAATTGGTTGAAACAGGTGCTGAAGCTTGGGCAATGGAAATGGTAATGAAGGTAAAAGAACCTCTCCCAAGTGAATACGGATATTTTCGTGAGGATTTACTATTATTTACATACTTGCATTTAGCCCCAGAACCAGTCCTTACAAAGGCATTACTCGATAAGAAGGTTATTGGAATTGCCTATGAAACTGTTCAGCTTCCAAACGGGACCTTACCGCTTTTAACGCCAATGAGTGAGGTTGCGGGCAGAATGGCCACACAAGTGGGGGCTCAGTTTTTAGAAAAAGTATATGGAGGGAAAGGGATTTTACTTGCTGGTGTCCCTGGAGTACCTAGAGGTAAAGTAACGATTATCGGTGGTGGAATAGCGGGTACAAACGCAGCCAAAATGGCGATTGGTTTAGGCGCAAATGTAACGATTATAGATGTAAACCCTGAACGATTACGTCAGCTGGATGACATTTTTTGCCATCGTATTACCACATTAATTTCAAATCCCTATAATATTGCTACGTCCGTCAAACATTCCGACCTTGTAATTGGAGCAGTTCTTATTCCAGGTGCGAAAGCGCCTAAGCTTGTCACAACCGCCATGATACAGCAAATGGGTAATGGGTCTGTTGTTGTTGATGTGGCGATTGATCAAGGCGGTATATTTGAAACGACTGATCGGATTACAACACATGATCATCCAACTTATGAGAAATTTGGTGTTGTTCATTATGCTGTAGCTAATATGCCCGGAGCGGTACCCAGAACGTCTACCATTGCTTTAACGAATGTAACTGTGCCGTATGCAGTTCAAATAGCAAACAAGGGCTACAAGCAAGCTTGTCTTGAAAATGAGGCTTTATTAAAAGGGGTTAATACACTTAAAGGATTTATCACTTATAAAGCTGTTGCAGACTCGTTAAATTTGCCGTATCGCGGCACTAAGGAGCTTTTGCAGCAGTAAAAAGCTAATTCTATTTATAATCACATAAGAAAACGCTGTTGATTGTGATTTCAACAGCGTTATTAATGGAACTAATGCAACCCGATTAATTGTGCGGACATGGAGTACGTTATTTTAATAAAAACGGGTATTTTGGAGGTGGATGCGGACATCAGGTACGCTATTTGCTAAAAATACACGTCAAGTAGCTCGATTTTAGGCAAATAGCGGAACCTATGTCCGCTTGTCCTCTTAAACGATCCTTTTTTCGAAAAATAACGGAACGTATGTCCTTTTCAAAAGGGTACAGCGTTTTAATGGGAATTTTCCTTTTTGCACTTCGAATAAGAACCCGTTTATTTAATAATTTGAAGCTCCTTTGGGAATTTTGTTAAGGTTTCGCACCCTGTACTTGTCACAAGAATATCATCTTCAATTCTTACCCCAGCAACATTAGGGACATATATTCCTGGTTCAATAGTGAACACCATGCCTTCTTCAAGTGGCAGTGAATTTTTTTCGGTTATGGACGGGTATTCGTGAATACTGATTCCCAGGCCGTGTCCAAGCCGGTGTGGAAAATAAGGGCCATAACCTGCATCGGTAATTGTCCGTCTTGCTTTAAGGTCAATTTCTGAACATGTAACCCCAGGCTTAACCATTGAAACGGCAGCTAGTTGAGCTTTTAAAACAGTATTGTAAATTTCATATTGTTGATCCGAAATATCTCCGTAGGCAACGGTTCTCGTTATATCTGAGCAATATCCGTCAACAATCACACCTAAATCAAACAATACTAAGTCGCCTTTTTTTATCGTTGTAGGTCCAGGTGTTCCATGTGGAGAGGCTGCGTTTGCACCTGTTAACACCATTGTCGAAAATGACATTTGGGAGACGCCTTTTTTCTTTAAGGCATATTCAATTGCTGCTAATATAGCTAACTCTGATTTGCCTTCGCTAATTTCCTCGACCCCGATTTGAATGGCAAAATCAGCTAACTCACACGCTTGACGAAGTGTAGCTATTTCATCCTTGCTTTTAATCATTCTAAGCTTTCGGAGCTTTTCCTCAGCTGAGAGAAAGATGGATCCAGGGAACAGGTTAGTAAGAGCCTCATATCTTTCAACATTCATATGTTCTTTTTCAATGGCAATTTTTGAAATGGATTTCACTCGTTTTACTATTGCATTATGTACTAGCTCCCAAGGGTGTTCAATATCGCTATAGCCAATAAGCTCGTATTGCCATCCGGCATTACGTGCATCATTTGTTTCCATTCCCGGACAGATTAAAAAGGGCTCTGCATCTTGAAAAATGGCTAATCCGAGTACCCGTTCGTGCGGATCGCTGTAAAAACCACTTAAATAAAATACATTTTCAGGAGAGGTTATGAAGCAAACCTCGCTATCGTTTTCTTTAAGCCATTTAGAAATTTCATTCAATTTATTAGTCAAAATACTGCCTCCAATCGGATAACGTTATCTTTGATTTGTTCCACCTTTCAGATTAGCAACTTAAACTAAAAATGTAAAATCAATCTAAAAAAAGTAACAATGGATAAAAGGAAAAGATCGGTGATTATGGAAATGTAAATGTAAATAGTAATCAATAATAAATGAGGAGATGAAACGATGAAGATATCCTATCATGGACATTCAGTGGTAAAAATCAAAACAGGTGAAAAAGTAATCTTAATTGATCCATTTATTACGGGTAATCCTGCTACTGATTTAAATGCTTCTGAGGAAAAGCCGGACGTTATTATTGTCACTCACGGACATGGAGACCATTTGGGAGATACAATCGAACTGGCAAAAAGAAATCAATCCCTTGTTATTGCTAACTTTGAATTATCAACCTATTTATCCTGGCAAGGGGTAATGACACATGGTTTGTCGATTGGCGGTGCTTTTAAGTTTGACTTTGGGACCGTTAAACTAACACCTGCTTTCCACGGAACAGGACTTGTTACAGAAAATAATGAAATCATCTATCTCGGTATGCCTGCAGGAGTCTTGCTATTTATTGAAGGAAAAACAATTTATCATGCAGGTGATACTGGCTTATTTTCTGATATGAAACTGATCGGTGAACGGCATCCAATCGATCTGGCGTTCCTGCCAATTGGAGATAATTTTACAATGGGCCCTGAAGATGCAGCCCTTGCAGCACAGTTTTTGCAGGCAAAAAAAGTAGTACCAATCCATTTCAATACATTCCCACCTATTGTCCAAGATCCGAAAAAGTATGTTGAGTTACTTGATGAAGGTCAAGGTTTAGTACTAGAACTCGGCGAAGTATTTGAGCTATAAGGGCTAATTTTTCCGCAGAGATGCATTCTCCCTCTAAAAAGGAAAACAATTGGGCGCAAAGGGGTGCCTATTTGCATACTTTTTTTAGCCTGATTTGCATATGATGAAACAAGCTAAAAAAGAAGGAGGGGGAGATAAGTGGAACGAAATCGTTATGTACTCTGTTTGCTATTATGCAGTGGGATGATTTATTATGCGGGACCAAGGTTGGACATTTTTAATGATGGCATAAAGGGAGTCTTTGCGATCAGCTGGCTTCTGTTTGCCTTAATGGTAATCGCAGGAAACTTATCCGCTTTATTATTTTCTAAAAAACAACGGAGAAATGACCATCATTCACCTTCCAATTTAAAAACAAACAGGAAAATTCGTTCATACCACGGCTAACCTTCATAAGTTCATCAATATATAAAATTGAATCATGCAACTATTCACCTTATAATAAAGTTAAGGAAAATTACAAGATTATCATACAATTTGGAAAAACTGGAAAAAGGGTGAAGCTCTTGGCTACAAAGCATGAACAAATTTTGCAATATATTGATGAACTGCCAGTGGGTGAGAAAATTTCTGTACGACAAATTGCGAAGGCAATGAGCGTCAGTGAAGGTACTGCATATCGGGCCATTAAGGATGCGGAGAATAAAGGATATGTGAGTACAATTGAACGGGTTGGTACGATTCGAATTGAAAGGAAAAAGAGAGAGAATATTGAAAAGCTCACCTTCGCAGAGGTAATCAATATTGTAGATGGCCAAGTAATGGGCGGAAGAGCAGGACTACATAAAACATTGAACAAATTCGTAATCGGTGCGATGAAGCTTGAGGCAATGATGAGATACACCGGTGCGGGAAATTTATTAATCGTCGGAAATCGAACAAATGCTCACGAACTTGCGTTAAAGGCTGGTGCCGCTGTCCTAATAACTGGGGGATTCGATACCGAAGAGCATGTGAAAAAATTAGCTGATGAATTACAGTTGCCTGTCATCTCAACTAGCTATGATACCTTTACCGTAGCAACGATGATTAATCGCGCGATTTACGATCAGTTGATTAAGAAAGAGATCGTTCTTGTTGAGGATATCCTTACTCCTCTCGAAAGTACTGTATACCTGAGAACAGATTCAACCGTAGCGGATTGGTATCATTGTAATCGAGAAACGATGCATAGTCGCTTCCCGGTGGTTGACCAAAATATGAAGGTTCAAGGGATGGTTACATCAAAGGACGTCATCGGTCATGATCAAGATACCCCAGTGGAAAAGATTATGACAAAAAATCCGATGACGGTAAGCGGGAAAACCAGTGTTGCTTCGTCTGCCCATATGATGGTATGGGAAGGAATTGAGGTTCTTCCCGTTGTCGATGATTCTAATAAATTAGACGGGATGATCTCAAGACAAGATGTCCTTAAAGCATTGCAAATGATTCAGCGCCAACCACAGGTTGGGGAGACAATTGATGATACAGTGACAAGCCGTCTCGCTCTTATTCAAGGGAGACCGAAAGGCGAAGAGGTTTATCGTTGTGATGTTACCCCGCAGATGACCAATCATCTTGGAACAATTTCGTATGGGGTATTAACCACCATTGTTACGGAAGCATCAAACCGTATCCTTAGAAGCTCCAAAAAGGGAGATCTAGTTGTAGAGAATATGACTATTTACTTTCTCAAACCCGTTCAAATTGAAAGTACACTAGAAATATATCCAAAAGTGCTTGAGGTTGGGCGGAAATTTGGAAAAGTAGATGTTGAAGTATTTAACGAAGGTATTTTAGTCGGAAAAGCAATGATGATGTGCCAGTTAATTGATCGGAATTAACAAAGGCTGATCAATCCTCGAAGGGAGATCAGCCTTGGCAAGTTTATTTAATCGAGTTGATCCTAAAAAATTAATGTTGACTCCATTCTTCAGCTTCCTTTTGAGCAAAAGGAAGGTAAAAGCGATAGGCTTTTATTCCGTTTATCGCGCTTAAAAACCCTAGTAAAATGAAAATGGAAGCAATCACATACGTTATCGTGCTTGAAAAAAGGAACAACTGGTTAATTCCAAATAAACCGACAAAAACCCCTAGAGATATGCTAGACTTTGCCGAAAGCCATTTTTTTTCAGCAGGTCTATTGCAACGAAAATATTTTGTTTTATAAAAAAGGTATAGGGCAAGAGAAAACATTATTAGAAAAACAAGAAATGGCATTTTACTATCCTCCAAGTCTAAATAATCTTACCCTATTTTAGCTGTATTTTAATAGAAATTCCATTAACAAGCTGCAGATTTTGAATTTTCTTAATAAGGAGTCAACTAATGAAGGAAAAAATAATTGAAACCATTCGTCAGTACGAAACCATCATAGTCCATCGCCATGTCCGTCCAGATCCAGATGCATACGGGTCACAATGTGGACTAGTTGAAGTGTTGAAAACTAATTTCCCAGAAAAAAAGATATTTGCGGTTGGAAAAGAAGAGGAATCGCTCAATTTTATGCGCAGGCTCGATTCTATCCCCGATGAAGTCTATCAGGGGGCTTTAGTGATAGTTTGTGATACCGCAAATGTTGAAAGAATTGATGATCAGCGTTACAAGACGGGAGATAAATTGATAAAAATTGATCATCATCCAAATGAAGATCCATACGGAGATATTGTTTGGGTTGACACAACCTCCAGCTCAACTAGTGAGTTAATCTATGAATTTGCCAAGGAACAACAATTAACCATTTCGGATGAGGCTGCGAGACTTCTTTATGGTGGAATCGTGGGAGATACCGGAAGATTTTTATATCCGAGCACAACGGATAAAACGTTTATGTACGCAGGTGAACTCATTCATTACAAGTTCTCAAGAACAGAGCTTTATGACAAAATGTATGAATTAGCGCCGAATATTGTTAAATTAAATGGATATGTTTTACAAAACTTTGATGTAAGAAAAAATGGTGTGGCTTCAATGATTTTATCTAAGGAGCTATTGCAGAAATTCGATGCAAAAGTATCGGATGCTTCCCTGTTAGTGAGTGTATTGGGAAATGTGAAAGGAATTATCGCATGGGTATTCTTTATCGAAGAAGACGACCAAATTCGTGTCCGGCTTCGTTCGAAAGGCCCGATTATTAACGGCATTGCGAAAAAGTATAAAGGCGGAGGCCATCCGCTTGCCGCTGGTGCATCGATTCACTCATGGGATGAAGTGGAAGACGTCCTTCGTGATGTAGAAGAAATTTGTAAGTAAAAAAAGTGAGGCTAACGATATGTTAGCCTCACTTCTTTAGTGGTTCATCGTACGTCGGGATTAATTATCTAACTGCAATTCAACTGAAATAGATAATGTCGTATAGATGAAAATTTCTTTGATTTTTAAGCGGTAACGCTTATCATTGACTTTTACTACCTTGTTTTCGATCGCTCTTCGAATTAATTCTTTACTCTTATAAACGGTTTCTAAATCTTTGGCCATCACCATATTAATATCCTCTTTGACACCTTCTTCGATTTGAAACACGCTTAATCGGTCAAAATCATATCGTTCAGCATTAGAAAGCCTTATTCTGATTTCTTGAATCGTCATTTGTTCAATGTTTTTTTTGTTTAGTGCTGCAAACTCATCCTGCCAAATCTTTATAGCACGATTTAGATCTTCAATGGTTTCCTTTTGTGTTTGAATTTCTTTTGACTGTTCCTCCTGCCAAACACCATAAATATAGAGAAACAGCCCCCAGCTAATCACTCCACCGATGGCCATCCCAGAGAAAAATTGCTGCCAGGAAGGTTTATGATAATAGGGCGGGATTCTCATGGTGATAGATGCTCCTGAGTCATCCACTTAATAAGCAGGGAGCCAGTTTGAGCACCACCCAACGCTGCTAAGATCAGTAAGAATTGTTTAAATAAATCCTTTGTTTCACCTTGAAGGAGTCCTCTTTCAAAGCTATACACCGCATCGAAGGTTCCCCCGATTGCGGCAACAATTGCCCAAATCCTTAGCAGGTTTGAAAGTCGATAGATGGCCGTTAACGGTGGATTTCCACTTAGAAATGCGGCCAAACCGCCAATAATCGACCCACCAAGAATAACACCTAATGCAATAAAATAGCTTTCAATAAATGATGGGAAAAATGTTCCTTCCTTCACGAAAATTCACCTTTTTTGATCGACATAATTTATTTTATGGACAATCCTCTTAGATTATGAATTTAACAATTCTATTTATGTAAAATAAGAACATATTTTCTTTTCCTAATGTTTCACCTTATAATAAATAAAGATAGTAGTGATAAGGGTGTGAAGAATCTTGTCTTTTATTCACCTGCATGTATACAGTTCATATAGCCTTTTATCAAGTACCGCTGACATACGTGAGCTTGTTAAGAAAGCAAAGGAAAATGGTTTTCCCGCTATTGCCTTAACAGATAGAAATGTCATGTACGGCACAGTAGCTTTTTATAAGGAATGTCTTAGACAATCAATTAAACCGATCATAGGTCTAACGGTGGATATTGAGAGTGAAACGGTTGAAGCGAAAGCTTATCCGCTTGTTTTATTAGCTAAAAATCAAACAGGGTTTCAAAATCTGTTGAAAATATCGAGTGTCGTACAAACCAAATCTTCACTTGGAATTCCGATTAAATGGCTAAAACACTACGCAGATGGATTGATCGCATTAACACCTGGTAAATCGGGAGAGATCGAGGAGGCTCTGCTAAATGGAAAAATTGACACAGCCAACCATTTAGTAGATATATACAAAAAGATGTTTGGGGCAGAAAACTTTTATTTAGCCCTGCAGGACCATGGAATCCAAACCGAAAAATCGCTCATTTTATCTTTAACAGAGCTTGGGGAAAGGACAAATACTCAGCTAGTAATTACAAATGAAGTACAATATTTGGAAAAAGCTGATGCCTTTGCACACGAATGTCTGATGGCAATAAAAAATGGCGGAAAATTAAATGATGAGAACCGAAAACGTTTGGAAACCGATCAATATTATTTAAAAAGCACTCAGGAAATGGTTGAGCTCTTCTCAGACTTACCGGATGCGTTAGAGAATACGTTGAAAATTGCTGAAAGATGCCAGGTCCGCTTTGATCTTAATCAGAAAAGACTTCCGAGATACCCTATCGAGGCAGGCCAAACCTCTGACATGGTTTTGGAAAAAATTTGCTTAGAAGGCTTCGAACAAAGGTATGCTAATCCAACCAGTTTACATAAGAAAAGGTTAAAGTACGAGCTCTCCATTATTCAAAAAATGAATTTTAGTGATTATTTTCTAATTGTATGGGACTTTATCAAATTCGCCCGGGAACAAGGGATATTAATTGGACCTGGACGGGGGTCTGCAGCGGGATCGATGGTTGCCTATGTTTTGTATATTACAGATATCGATCCAATTGAGCATCATCTATTATTTGAGCGATTCTTAAATCCAGAACGAATCTCGATGCCGGATATCGATATTGATTTCCCGGATACTCGGCGAGAAGAAGTAATTCAATACGTGGCCAAAAAATATGGTGAACTTCACGTTGCTCAAATCATTACGTTTGGGACTTTAGCAGCTAGGGCGGCAATAAAGGATGTAGGAAGGGTCTTTGGATTCAATCCGAAAGAATTGGACCAACTTTCCTCGTTGATTCCCGCAAAGCTTGGAATAACGTTAAATGGAGCTTTCCAAGAGTCGGAACCGTTAAGAAGATTTATTTCGGAGTCAGAACTGCACCAGCGTTTGTTTGATACTGCCCAAAAACTTGAGGGGCTTCCAAGGCATACATCCATTCATGCTGCAGGTGTTGTCATCAGTGAGCAACCATTAGTAGAAACCGTTCCAATTCAGTCTGGACACAATGGAGTGTATTTAACACAATATTCAATGGAGTATTTAGAAGATGTTGGCTTATTAAAGATGGACTTTCTTGGACTAAGGAATCTTTCCTTTATCGAGTCAATCCTCTCATCTATCTTTCGCCATACAAGAAAAAGGCTCGATATTCGATCCATTCCATTAAATGATAAACAAACCTTTGATTTGTTGGCAAAAGGTAATACAACCGGGGTTTTTCAATTGGAATCAGAAGGAATGCGAAAAGTACTAATGCAGCTTGCTCCAACTAATTTTGAGGATATTGTTGCTGTTAATGCTTTGTACCGGCCTGGCCCGATGGAAAATATTCCAACCTTTATTAATCGAAAGCATGGTCGTGAGAAGATTTCTTATCCACATCCGGACTTGGAACCCATTTTAAAAAATACATATGGAGTCATTGTATACCAAGAGCAGATCATGCAGATTGCATCCGTTATGGCCGGTTTTTCGCTTGGAGAAGCCGATTTGTTGCGCCGAGCTGTCAGTAAAAAACAAAAACAAACCCTTGATAGTGAACGTAATCATTTTGTAAGAGGAGCCAAGAAAAACGGCTATAGTGAAAATGCGGCAAATGAAATTTATAATTTAATTGTCCGCTTTGCAAATTACGGTTTTAACCGAAGCCATGCTGTTGCCTATAGTCTCATTGCATACCAGCTTGCTTATTTAAAGGCTCACTATCCTTTATATTTTATGGCCTGCTTACTATCTTCGGCAATCGGGAATGATCATAAGATTGTCCAATATATTCGGGAGCTTCATCAAATGGATGTCAAGCTGCTTCCGCCATCTATTAATAAAAGCGATTATGCCTTTCAAGTTGAAAAAGGTTCGATTCGTTACAGCCTTTTAGCAATAAAAGGGGTAGGGGCTAACGCGTTAAAGGAAATTTTTCAGGCTCGAAAAGGAAAACCATTTAAAGATTTATTTGAATTTTGCCTAAGGGTTCCATCAAAGGCGGTAAACAGAAAAACAATGGAAGCACTTGTCCACTCAGGAAGTTTCGATGAATTTGGACAGGACCGAGCCGTTTTGCTTGCCAGCTTAGATGTAGCGCTTGAACATGCTCTATTGTTTATGCCGGAAGATACAGTTCAATTTGATATTTTTGATGAGGATGAATTTTTAATCAAACCGAAATATGTTACGGTTGATCCCTTGCCAATTGATGCAAAATTAGCTTTTGAAAAAGAGGTTTTAGGTTTATTTTTATCCGATCATCCTCTTGCGGTCTTTAAGAAAGAATTTGAAACAGCAAAGCTCACGTCGCTTGCAGAACTTTATCCAGGAATGAAGAAGGCACAAAAAGGAGTTTATGTCTCAGACATAAAGAAGATCAGAACAAAAAAAGGCGATCCTATGGCTTTTTTAACGATTAGTGATCAAAGTGGAGAGCTAGAAGCTGTGCTATTTCCTCTTGTTTTTAAGAGAATTGGTCATTTATTTCAACAAGGCGCAATGCTGATGATTGAAGGGGATGTCGAGGAAAGGGAAGGGAAATTACAGTTTATTGTAAAAAATGGACAGGAAATTAAGGGTTTTTTGTCGAAAATGAATAAAGTAAAGCTTTATTTGAAATTAGTAACTGATAAACAAACACCAGAGCATCTTCATCAATTGAAAGCTTTGCTGCATCGTTTTTCTGGTGATATAAATGTTGTTCTTCATTATGACGGAGTGGATAAAACGGTATTATTGCCAGAAGAGGAAAGCGTAAATGGGACGGAACAATGTAGGCAGGAATTAATGGATTTACTTGGTGTTGAGAATGTAATTTTAAAATAATCTATCTTTACATCTATTTAAGGAATAGTATATATTGATATATGACAACTGGTCAGACCACTAGAAGGATTCAATCGTAAGCGATAAACGCTATTTCTTGGTACATTTGAGGGAGTGGGAAAAGTTGACTATTCGTGAAGAAGCATTGCACATGCACAGTATAAAAAAGGGAAAGTTAGAAACCGTTCCTAAGGTTCCGGTTCAAAACGCTAAAGACTTGAGTTTAGCGTACTCACCTGGGGTAGCCGAGCCTTGTAAGGAAATTTATGATCGACCTGAAACGGTTTATGATTACACCATGAAGGGAAATATGGTTGCTGTCGTTTCCGATGGAACCGCAGTTCTCGGTTTAGGGAATATTGGTCCAGAAGCTGCATTGCCTGTAATGGAAGGAAAAGCCGTTTTATTTAAAAGCTTTGCTGGTGTGGATGCATTTCCAATTTGTTTAAACACAACGGACATTGAAAAAATCATCGAAACGGTTAAATTATTAGAGCCGAATTTCGGTGGGGTCAATCTTGAAGATATTGCAGCACCTAATTGCTTTGTTATCGAAGAGAGATTGAAGAAAGAAGCAAATATTCCAGTTTTTCATGATGATCAACATGGAACTGCAATTGTTACAGCAGCCGGATTGGTAAATGCGGTAAAGCTGACTGGCAAAAAAATGACTGAAATTAAAGTGGTTGCTAATGGGGCTGGGGCTGCTGGTATCGCTATTATTAAGCTTTTATTCACTTATGGTGTGCGCGATATCATTATGTGTGATACAAAAGGTGCCATCTATGAAGGACGCCCTGTTGGTATGAATAAAATTAAGGATGAGGTTTCAAAATTTACGAATCGGGAAAATCTTCAAGGAAGCCTAGCTGATGTTATTCAAGGTGCGGATGTGTTTATCGGTGTTTCAGCAGAAGGGGCTCTAACCGCTGAAATGGTAAAAACGATGAATGAAAATCCAATCATTTTCGCAATGGCTAATCCTAATCCGGAAATTATGCCGTCTGTTGCAAAAGAAGCCGGGGCAATGGTTGTAGGAACCGGCCGCTCAGATTTTCCAAATCAAGTTAACAATGTGTTGGCATTCCCTGGTATTTTCCGCGGTGCATTAGATGTTCGTGCAACGAACATTAATGAGGAAATGAAGGTAGCAGCAGTTGAAGCAATAGCAAATCTTGTTAGTGATGATGAACTAAATGCCGACTATGTGATTCCAGGGCCGTTTGATCCGCGTGTTGCTCCTGCCGTAGCTGTAGCAGTAGCTAAAGCTGCAATGGAGACAGGTGTTGCACGAATTAAAGTCGATCTTGAAGAAATAAAAGAAAAGACACGAAAGCTTGCGAGTTTAGGAAAAAGCGAGTGACAAATACGTGAATACATCACAAGAAAATTCCAAGGTTTATCTAGAGATTGTGAAACAGCTCAGGGACATGATTCATTCGGATAATCTTAAACCTGGAGATAAAATTCCATCGGAACGGGAACTAACAGAGCGCCTTAGTGTAGGGCGCTCTTCCGTTAGAGAGGCTCTGCGTTCTTTAGAGCTTTTAGGGTTAATTGAGACTAGGCGAGGGGAAGGCACTTTTCTTAGAGATTTCAAGGGCCATCACCTCGTTGAATTACTCAGTACATTTATTTTGCAGGATGAGCAGGCCAAAAAAGATGTCCATGAAACAAAATATTTAATTGAATTAGATTGTTTACGCCTGATTGTTCAAAGAAATAATGAAGAAAAGTTGAATAATTTATATAACTGGCTGAAAAAAAGCGATTTTAGCGATGATGATTTCTTTTTACACATTGTCACATTAGCTGAAAACAGGTTAATATTAAGAATCTGGTTAATTTTAAAGGAATATGACATTGCATTACATAAGCAGAAAAAGCAAATGCCAAGAGAGAATTATTTTACCTTGCTCGAAGCGTTAATTAACAAAGATCATACTGCAATTATTTCTGCTTTTAACATACTAAGAAAATTGTCGAGCCGATGACGACGTAATCCTACAGATTTTTAATTTTTACTCTCTTATAATGTAATGACAAGCCGTATATTCTTTTGGGTGGTCTGGCCACTTTCCGGGTA
The DNA here is from genome assembly GCF_051233475.1 of Neobacillus terrisolis. NCBI lineage: Bacteria > Bacillati > Bacillota > Bacilli > Caryophanales > Bacillaceae > Neobacillus > Neobacillus terrisolis. The sequence continues at coordinate 109,002 of NZ_JBKFGH010000011.1, forward strand.
ACGATACTGTTTGTTAATAATAATGTAATGTTGATATTTCCTTAAACATTAGTGAATCAACAAGGGAGGTAACACCTTGCTTAAAGAGTTTTTTACAAAACCAAAGAAAAAGAAGTATGCGACAATTCCAACAGAACCTGCAAAAAGTGATGTTCCAGAAGGAATCATGATCAAATGTCCAAAATGCAAAAAGAATATGTATACAAAAGAACTTGTGAAAAATTTGAAGGTTTGTCTGCATTGCAGCTATCATTTTCCGTTGAATTCAAGGGAGAGACTAGAAAGCTTTGTCGATGAAGGTAGTTTTGAAGAGATCAATCAAAATATGGTTTCTACTAATCCATTACAGTTTCCTGATTATCTTGAAAAGCTTGAAGCGGACCGAGCAAAAACAGGCATAAATGAAGCGGTTGTAACAGGAATGGCTAAAATAAATAATTTTTCTGCGGTCGTTGCCGTTATGGACTCTACCTTTAGAATGGGTAGTATGGGTTCCGTTGTCGGTGAAAAAATAGCCAGAGCGATTGAAAAAGCGGACGAACTGTCTGTCCCATTTATTATTTTTACGGCATCTGGCGGAGCAAGAATGCAAGAGGGTGCACTAAGCTTAATGCAAATGGCGAAAACAAGTGTTGCTTTAAAACGTTTTAGTGATAATGGCGGGCTGATTATTTCAATTATGACCCATCCTACGACCGGTGGAGTTTCTGCGAGCTTTGCCTCACTTGGTGATTATAATTTAGCTGAACCGGGTGCATTAATCGGTTTTGCAGGCAGAAGAATCATTGAGCAAACCATTCGCGAGGAACTACCAGAGGATTTCCAAACTGCTGAATTTCTATTAAAGTATGGGCAACTTGATGCTGTTTTTTCTAGATTAGATTTAAAGGAAAAGGTTGCTACTATACTTTCTATTCATCAACCGGGAGGTGAGCTCGAATGGCTGGAGAATTAGAATTTGAGCGCCCGATAATCGAGCTTAGACAAAAGATACTCGATTTGAAGGAGTTCACTAAAACCGCTGATGTTGATTTATCAACGGAAATTTTCAATCTTGAAATGAGACTGGAAAAGCTTGAAAAAGAGATATATGAAAATATGAAGCCTTGGGACCGAGTACAGCTTGCTCGCCACCAAAATCGGCCAACAACACTTGACTACATTTCACTTTTATTTACCGATTTTATTGAATGTCACGGTGATAGAACGTTCCGTGATGATGAAGCGATCGTTGGTGGAATTGCGAAGTTTAATGGTCTCCCGCTAACTGTCATTGGCCATCAGCGCGGAAAAGATACGAAAGAAAACATTCGACGTAATTTTGGTATGCCTCATCCGGAAGGGTACAGAAAGGCTTTAAGGCTAATGAAACAAGCTGAGAAGTTTCGTCGTCCGATTGTTTGTTTTATTGATACGAAAGGAGCTTATCCTGGTAAGGCGGCGGAAGAACGCGGTCAAAGCGAAGCGATTGCTCGTAATTTGTTTGAAATGGCCAGCCTAAAGGTTCCTGTGATTTGTATTGTTATTGGTGAAGGTGGAAGCGGTGGTGCGCTTGCTTTAGGAGTTGGTAATCGTATTTATATGCTTGAAAACTCCACTTACTCAGTCATTTCTCCTGAGGGTGCAGCTTCCATTTTGTGGAGGGATGCCGCCCTTGCGAAACAAGCTGCTGAGACAATGAGAATTACTGCACCAGATTTGAAGGAATTGGGCGTAATTGATGAAATAATTCCTGAGGTCAAAGGTGGAGCTCATAAAGATGTTGAAGCTCAGGCAGAAGAAATTAATAAAATGTTATTGAAATCGTTAAAAGAATTACTAGCGCTTTCTGAAAAAGAACTTGTTGACGACCGATATGAAAAATTTAAAGCAATCGGTGAGTATTCTTTTTCATCCGAATATAGTGTTGTGAAATAGTAAAAATATAAACCTGTGACAGCCATTTCCAGTCACAGGTTTTTCATTTTTATGGTAATAATTTGTGAAAAAAGGGAGGGAAACCCTAAAAATATACCGAATAAAGCGGTTGCATTTTACGAATAATTCCGTATATGAAAAAATAGGCAGGATTCAGTTGTTATACCTCTTTCTTCATGATATTTTAGAAATATTCCATAAGATATTGTTCATAATAAGAAAGTCAACAGGTTTAGTGATTAGAAATTTTTTACATATTTTTTACCTATAATAATATGAGGTGATGTCATCGTGAAAAGAATTGGTGTATTAACTAGCGGTGGAGATGCTCCAGGAATGAATGCTGCCGTCCGTGCTGTGGTTCGTAAGGCTATTTACCACAACTTAGAGGTTTATGGTGTTTATGGAGGTTATGCAGGCTTAATTACCGGAAATATTAAAAAACTTGAATTAGGCTCCGTAGGTGATATTATCCATCGTGGTGGAACAATGTTATATTCTGCTCGTTGTGAAGAATTTAAAACAAAAGAAGGCCAACAAAAAGGGATTGAGCAATTAAAAGCCCATGGTATTGATGGACTGGTTGTTATTGGCGGTGATGGTTCTTATCGGGGAGCAAAAGCGTTAACTGAGCAAGGATATCCTTGTGTTGGCGTTCCAGGTACAATCGATAATGATATTCCGGGAACTGAACTGACAATTGGTTTTGATACAGCTTTAAATACTGTTATTGACGCAATCGATAAAATCCGTGATACAGCGACTAGCCATGAAAGAACATTTGTAATTGAGGTTATGGGTCGTGACGCGGGTGATATTGCTCTTTGGTCCGGGTTAGCAGGTGGAGCAGAGACAATCTTAATTCCTGAAGAAAACTACGATATGCAAGAAATCTTAAATCGTTTGAAAAAGGGTTCTGAGCGCGGTAAGAAGCATAGTATTATCGTTATTGCAGAAGGTGTCACTAGTGGTGTTGAATTTGGCAAGGAATTAAAGGCGGCAACAAATGCGGATGTTCGGGTTTCTGTATTGGGACATATTCAGCGTGGTGGAACACCAACAGCAGCCGATCGAGTGTTAGCTAGCCGACTAGGCGCACATGCGGTAGAGTTATTAATCAATAATAAGGGTGGCCGAGCGGTTGGAATTGAGCGCAATCGTTTAGTTGATTACGATATCATTGAAGCATTAGCACAAAAACACGTGGTTGATTTTGATTTATTAAAATTATCAAAAGAGCTATCAATATAAGTACTATTTATCCGGCAGGAGGATTATGAAATGCGTAAAACTAAAATTGTTTGTACGATTGGTCCAGCAAGTGAAAGTGTAGAAAAGCTAACCCAATTAATTGAGGCTGGCATGAACGTGGCCCGTTTGAATTTTTCTCACGGTGATCATGATGAGCATGGGCAAAGAATTAAAAATATTCGTGAAGCTGCAAAAAACACTGGTAAAAATGTTGCGATACTATTAGATACGAAAGGTCCAGAAATTCGTACTAATAATATGGAAAACGGGGCCATTGACCTTGTGGTTGGTCAGGAAGTAAGAATCTCAATGACTGAAGTATTGGGAACGGTTGAAAAGTTCTCGATTACTTATCCAGGCTTAATTGATGATGTTCATCCTGGTTCAATCATTTTATTAGATGATGGTTTGATTGGTCTTGAAGTAACTAAGGTAGAAAAAGAAACCGGTGAAATTGTAACTAAAGTACTGAATGGCGGAACGTTAAAAAATAAAAAAGGCGTAAATGTCCCAGGTGTTCGAGTGAACTTACCAGGAATCACTGAGAAGGATGCACAAGATATTTTGTTTGGTATCGGGCAAAAAGTTGATTTTATTGCAGCGTCTTTTGTAAGAAGAGCGTCAGATGTATTAGAAATTCGTCAGTTACTAGAGGATAATCAAGCCACTCAAATCCAAATTATCCCGAAAATCGAGAATCAAGAGGGTGTGGACCATATCGATGAAATCTTAATGGTTTCAGATGGATTAATGGTTGCACGTGGTGATTTAGGGGTTGAAATACCGGCTGAAGAGGTGCCGTTAGTTCAAAAACAATTAATTAAAAAGTGTAATGCTCAAGGAAAGCCTGTTATCACAGCTACCCAAATGCTTGATTCGATGCAAAGAAATCCACGCCCAACACGTGCAGAAGCAAGTGATGTTGCGAATGCAATTTTTGATGGTACCGATGCAATTATGTTATCAGGAGAAACTGCAGCAGGAATGTACCCTGTGGAAGCAGTCCAAACGATGCACAATATCGCATCTAGAGCAGAAATGGCGTTAGACCATAAGGAGATTTTATCTAATCGCAGTAAAAATACAGAACACAATCTTACCGATGCAATTGGTCAGTCAGTGGCACATACAGCATTGAATTTAGATGTAAATGCGATTATTACTCCAACTGAAAGCGGCCATACAGCGCGAATGATTTCAAAGTATCGTCCGAAAGCACCAATCGTCGCAGTTACGTATGATGATTATGTTTGCAATCGTTTAGCGCTCGTTTGGGGAGTTTATCCTCAAAAAAGTCAAAAAGCTACAACAACAGACGAAATGCTTGATTTTGCCGTTGAAGAAAGTGTTAACAGCTCAATCGTTAAGCATGGTGACCTTGTTGTCATTACAGCTGGAGTGCCAGTAGGTGAAACAGGAACGACTAATTTAATGAAGATCCATATTGTTGGTGATGTTCTGGCTAAGGCTCAAGGAATTGGGCGTAAATCGGCGTATGGAAAAGTTGTTATCGCTCAAAATGCTAGTGAAGCACTAAGTAAGGTTAAAGAAGGCTCCATCTTAGTTACGATTGGATCTGACCGGGATATGGTTCCTGCGATTGAAAAATGCAGTGCGTTAATCACCGAAGAGGGTGGTTTGACAAGCCATGGCGCAGTTGTAGGGTTAAACTTAGGTATTCCTGTTATCATTGGTGTTGAGAATGCAACAAAATTATTAACAGATGGTCAAGAGATTACAGTTGATGCCGCAAGAGGCGTCATTTACAACGGCCATGCCAGCGTACTATAAATAAGGATGAAAAGGATGGGAATTCCCATCCTTTTTTGGAACAAATCGGGGAGAGCAGGTGATGGAATGCGTTATTTAATTTTATTGTTAATTATTATTCCTGCCGGAGAAATTGGTTTGCTTATGTTATCAGGTCAAATTTTAGGTCTCATTCCTACTATTTCATTGATTATTCTAACGGGGATTATTGGGGCATATTTAGCAAAGCAACAAGGTTTAGAAACGATTAGAAGGGCCCAGGAACAATTAAATTATGGAAGTATGCCTCAAGATGCATTATTAGATGGTATTTGTATCCTCGTGGGCGGCACACTGTTGTTAACCCCTGGATTTATTACCGATAGCCTAGGTTTTTTACTTTTAGTTCCCCCTACGAGAATTTTTTTCAAAAAGCTGTTAACGAGCCTTTTTAATAAATGGCTTAACAAAGGGAGAATCACGATAATAAGATGAAAAAGGGCTGACGCAATGTCAGCCCTATGATCTACTATTTAATCCCCTTTTATAAACAACCAAACATCTTTGAATACATTTGCTCGATGTAAAGTATTGATGATGACTAAAACAACAGGCCCTGCAATTAAGCCAAGAAAGCCAATTAACTTAAACCCGACAAATAAGGCAATTAATGTTGCCAGAGGGTCAAGGCCGATGTTGGAGGATAAAACTTTTGGCTCCATTACTTGGCGCTGAACCAAAACAACAATATAAAGAACGGCTAAACCGATCGCAAGACCTGTTTCACCCGTAATGACTTCGTAAATGATCCAGGGAACAAAAATGGCGCCTGTTCCTAAATAGGGAATGATATCAACAATCCCAGCAATTAATGCAATGGTTATCGCATAATCAACGCGTAAAATTAATAGACCGATTAAAATAATGATGGTTGTTATCGAGATGAGTGTTGCCTGAGCTTTTAAAAAACCAAATAAAGCTTTTTTCAAATCAACAAACACTGTTTTCCCACTTGTTCTTGCCCGATTAGGAAGGAAGCGTCCAGCCATATTCGAAAACTTGTACCAGTCCTTACTGATAAAAAAGGTGGCCAAGAGGGAAAAAATCAGAACTGTTGCTGCATTTGGAAACCATGATAAAACGTTTGGAATATTACCGAAAAAGTTTTGAATAAAGTTTCCAACCGTTGAGCCAAACCTTTTTCCAACGTTTTCAATATTTGTCATAATCGTTTCTTGCTGACCTGCATCGAGGTTTTGAAATAAATTGGTTAATTGATGATAAAACGGAAGAATTTGTCCCGCAAACATCTTTTCTATGTAAGAAATAATCGTATCTAAATGATTTGGTACAACCGCGGCGAGATAATTTGCACCGGCTACAATTTCGGCAATGAGCAGCGTGATTAACCCGGCAAAAACCGCAAAAATAATAATTAACGAAATTAACACCGCAAGAGCCCGCGGCATGCGCCCTTTCTTTTCTAAGAAATTTACGGTTGGATTCATCATAAAAGCGATGATTATTCCTATTAAAAAGGGATAGGTGACTTTTGATAAGTAATAAAAACTGATGACCGAAAAAATAACAATTCCGATTACAAAAAGGAACCTAAGGAACCGGAACAGATTTGTTTTATTCAATGAAGTACCTCCTTTAACTGCTGTTAGCAGTAGTTTAACATTTAATAGCAGAAATAGCATTTATTATTGGCAATCCTTGTATATAATTCAACAATCTTGACTATTTTGGCAATCGTTTAGCAAAGGATTGGATCTTGAATGAAATTCGAACCATTTTTATTTTTAATAATATTATTAGCAATCGCATTTATTGCTAAAAATCAATCGATGATTATAGCCGTAATTTTCTTGTTACTGTTGAAAGCAATTGGTCTGGATGCAAAAATTTTTTCTTATCTTCAAACGAAAGGGATAAACTGGGGTGTAACGGTTATTACGATTGCGGTATTGGCTCCAATTGCTTCAGGTGATATAGGATTTAGGGATTTATCCGGAGCATTTAAATCTCCTGCTGCCTGGGTGGCGTTAATTTCCGGTATGGCGGTTGCACTTTTGGCCAAGGGAGGCGTTACATTATTGGCGGAAGATCCCCATATTACTACAGCCCTCGTATTGGGTACTATTCTATCGGTCTCGCTGTTTAACGGAGTGGCGGTTGGGCCATTAATTGGGGCTGGAATTGCTTATATGGCAATGAAAATACTTCAAATGTTCATCTCAAATTAATATATTTTTTTACAAATTAAGCTGTTTTCGTTCACAAAAGTCTGATAATTGTTTATAATAGGATTTGTAAGTTCTACCATTACAAAAAAACATTATAACCATTCTTATAATGAATTTGTAAAAAATGAAAACCTTTTCACTTTTCAACTTTTTGCAAATTCGGTATACTTCACATGAAAACTTCTAATGTTTTAATCCCTCGTACAGTGTGTTGATGGGGGCTCTTTTTTCATTGTAGTCTATCAAAGTTGTTATCTATTGTGTACACGCTCTGAGCAAGCGCTCAATCAAAGCTTTTATTTGGTCTGTGGCTTGGCTGTTTTCAGCTAACTTTAATAAGAGTAGACTTTTCTACTCCTATATAGACAGAGGGGTATCTTTCTGACTTGCTTCGAAATGACTGATTTTTCAGTATATTTAGGCAAAATGTAAACAGACAAAGGGTAATGGGGAAATTTTATCTAGAAAAGGAGAGATTTTTATGACAGTTACACGTGGTCTTGAAGGGGTAGTAGCAACGACTTCATCTATCAGCTCTATTATTGATGATACCCTAACTTATGTTGGGTATAATATTGATGATTTAGCAGAGAATGCTAGCTTCGAAGAAGTTATCTACCTTTTGTGGCATCGCAGACTTCCTAATTCACAGGAATTAGCGGAGTTAAAAACTCAAATTGCTGAAAATGCAGAATTACCACAAGAAATATTAGATCATTTTAAAATGTATCCTATTAATCAAGTACATCCAATGGCTGCTCTACGTTCAGCTGTTTCGCTTTTAGGTCTTTATGATGAGGAAGCAGATTCAATGGACGAGGATGCAAACTACCGTAAAGCCATTCGCTTACAAGCTAAATTACCAACAATTGTTACTGCATTTTCAAGAGTTAGAAAAGGTTTAGAGCCAGTAGCACCTCGTAAAGATTTCAGCATTGCTGAAAACTTCCTTTACATGTTATCTGGAAAAGAACCAGAAGATATTGCAGTAGAAGCTTTTAATAAGGCTCTTGTTCTACATGCTGATCACGAGTTAAACGCGTCTACATTTACTGCTCGTGTTTGTGTGGCAACCTTATCTGATGTATATTCCGGAATTACAGCTGCTATTGGCGCGTTAAAAGGTCCGTTACACGGCGGTGCAAACGAAGCAGTAATGAAAATGCTTTCTGAAATTGGTACACCAGATAATGTTGAACCATATATCCGTGGTAAACTAGCTAATAAAGAAAAAATCATGGGCTTTGGACACCGTGTATATCGTTTCGGCGATCCACGTGCTAAGCACTTAAAATTAATGTCTGAAAAATTAACTCAATTAACAGGCGAACCACAATGGTATGTGATGTCTACACAAATTGAAGCAATCGTAACTGGTGAGAAGAAACTTCCGCCAAACGTTGATTTCTATTCAGCATCTGTGTACCATAGCCTAGGTATCGATCATGACCTATTTACACCAATCTTTGCTGTAAGCCGTGTATCAGGTTGGTTAGCTCATATTCTAGAGCAGTACGAAAACAATCGTTTAATTCGTCCACGTGCGGATTATACAGGTCCATCCATGCAGAAATACGTTCCAGTGGAACAAAGATAAAAAAGAAATGCATTGGATTTTACATTTTAAACAAAAACTGATGTAATATATAGGGGACAGTTTTTGTTATTTTTTGAATAAGTGCAACGACTATCAGTCCGGTTTTATTTAGCTTGCTAATATAGAACCGGACTGTGTCAGGCATTCATGTCTGCACAGTTTCATGAATTTGGAGGGAGAAAGAAATGCAAGGAGAAAAAATCACAGTAAAAGACGGAGTATTAAATGTACCAAATAATCCAATCGTTCCTTTTATTGAAGGCGATGGGACAGGTCCGGATATTTGGAGAGCTGCTTCACGCGTATTAGATGCTGCTGTTGAAAAAGCTTACAAAGGTGAGCGCAAGATCGTTTGGAAAGAAGTTTTAGCAGGCGAAAAAGCTTTCAATCAAACAGGCGAATGGCTTCCACAAGAGACTCTTGATTTAATTAGCGAATACTTAATCGCGATCAAAGGACCTCTTACAACTCCAGTTGGTGGCGGTATTCGTTCCTTAAACGTTGCATTAAGACAAGAATTAGACTTGTTTGTATGTTTACGTCCAGTACGTTGGTTTGAAGGTGTACCTTCACCGGTAAAACGTCCACAAGACACTGATATGGTAATCTTCCGTGAAAACACAGAAGATATCTATTCAGGTATTGAGTATCAAAAAGGAAGCGATGAAGTTAAGAAATTGATTAACTTCTTACAAAACGAAATGGGAGTTTCAAAAATCAGATTCCCAGAAACATCTGGTATCGGTATTAAACCAGTTTCTGAAGAAGGTACTAAGCGCTTAGTTCGTGCCGCAATTAACTATGCGATTAAAGAAGGTCGCAAATCAGTAACGATTGTACATAAAGGAAATATCATGAAGTTTACTGAAGGTGCTTTCAAGAACTGGGGTTATGAACTAGCTGAACAAGAATTCGGCGATAAAGTATTTACGTGGGCACAATACGACAGATTAGTTGAAGAACAAGGTGCAGATGCTGCGAATAAAGCGCAAGCAGAAGCAGAAGCAGCAGGAAAAATCATCGTTAAAGATGCAATTGCTGATATCTTCTTACAACAAATCTTAACTCGTCCTCGTGAGTTTGATGTAGTAGCAACTATGAACTTAAACGGTGACTTCATCTCTGATGCTCTTGCAGCACAAGTTGGCGGAATCGGAATTGCTCCTGGAGCGAACATCAACTATGAGACAGGACATGCAATTTTCGAAGCAACTCATGGTACTGCACCTAAATATGCAAACCTAGATAAAGTTAATCCATCATCTGAAATTCTTTCAGGCGTTCTTATGTTAGAACACTTAGGCTGGACTGAAGCAGCTAATATGATTGTTAAATCAATTGAAAAGTCAATTGCTTCTAAAGTTGTAACATATGACTTTGCTCGCCTAATGGATGGAGCTACTGAAGTGAAGTGCTCTGAGTTCGGTGATGAATTAATTAAGAATATGGAATAATTTTGTTACTCTTAAGCTGAGGCGCTTGCGGATCCATTAAGTATGGATCAAGTGGCGCCTCTGCTTTTCTTAATATAAGGGGTAGCGCCTTTTGGGGTGTGGATTTTTCAGGGAATTTTGAGTTAATAGCATTTAGGGGGGAACTAAAATGGCAATCAATCGTAAAAAAGTATCTGTAATCGGTGGAGGCTTCACGGGAGCAACTACTGCGTTCCTGCTAGCTCAAAAAGAATTAGCAGATGTAGTATTAGTTGATATTCCACAATTGGAAAATCCAACTAAAGGGAAAGCGCTAGATATGTTAGAAGCAAGCCCGGTTCAAGGCTTTGACGCTAAAATCATTGGTACTTCTAATTATGAAGATACTGCTGATTCTGATATCGTCGTTGTTACTGCTGGTATCGCTCGTAAACCAGGTATGAGCCGTGACGATTTAGTTCAAACAAACCAAAAAATCATGAAGAGCGTTGCGAAAGAAATTGCAAAATACTCTCCTAACGCATTTATTGTTGTGTTAACGAACCCAGTTGATGCAATGACTTATACTATTTTCAAAGAGTCTGGATTCCCTAAAAACCGCGTAATCGGCCAATCAGGAGTTCTTGATACTGCTCGGTTCCGCACATTCGTCGCCCATGAACTTAACTTATCCGTTAAAGATATCACTGGTTTCGTTTTAGGCGGTCACGGTGACGATATGGTACCACTTATCCGCTACTCTTTTGCTGGCGGCATTCCATTAACAACTTTAATTTCACAAGATCGTCTTGAGCAAATTGTTGAGCGCACACGTAAAGGTGGCGGCGAAATCGTTAACCTTCTTGGAAATGGAAGTGCTTACTACGCCCCAGCTGCGTCTCTTGTAGAAATGTGTGAAGCCATTCTTAAAAATCAAAGACGTGTACTTCCTTCAATAGCATACCTTGAAGGTGAATACGGCTATGAAGGCATCTATCTTGGAGTTCCGACAATCCTAGGTGGAAACGGAATTGAAAAAGTGATCGAGCTTGACTTAACTGCTGATGAAAAAGCTGCATTAGATCGTTCTGCAGAGGCAGTACGCAATGTAATGAGCGCATTAATATAATGATATAAAAAAAGATTCGTAGGGAAACCTTCGAATCTTTTTTTATAATCCGAAATCGGTCGATCTTTTTGATCAGAAATTAACATTCCTCTTTTGTAATAGTGAGTATTGTTAAAATTTTGTAAAATTCCTTGATATTCTTGGCGGAAGTGATGAAATTCTAATAAGATAGAAGGTAGAGGACAAAATAAGAAGAACTTTGTTGAAAAATGGGGAATAATCGATTCGGAGGAAATTATGGAAAAAAGAGTGCTTGTAGTTGATGATGAGCAATCTATTGTTACCTTACTACAATATAATTTAGAGCAAGCAGGATACAAGGTTTCAACAGCAATGGATGGTGAAACAGGGAGAGATTTGGCCTTAGAGCAGCAATTTGATTTTATCGTTCTTGATATTATGCTGCCGCGTTTGGATGGAATTGAGGTTTGCAAACAATTAAGACAGCAAAAAATATTAACACCTATTTTAATGTTAACAGCTAAAGACGACGAATTTGATAAAATCCTTGGCCTTGAACTTGGTGCAGATGATTATATGACGAAACCGTTCAGCCCTCGTGAAGTGGTTGCTCGGGTGAAAGCGATTTTGCGGAGATCGGAGATTCAGAACAATTTTCAGCCAGTTAAAAATGAAGAAGAGGGACTTATTAAGATTAAGGACTTATCGATCTACCCAGAACAATTTGAAGCATTTGTTAACGGCGAGCAGCTTGAGTTAACGCCAAAGGAATTTGAATTGCTCGCTCATCTTGGAAAGCATAAAGGAAAAGTACTGACTCGTGACCAATTATTAAGTGCTGTTTGGAATTATGATTTTGCTGGAGATACAAGGATTGTTGATGTTCATATTAGCCATTTGCGTGAAAAGATTGAACCTAATACAAAGAAGCCTGTTTATATTAAAACTATACGCGGTTTAGGCTACAAATTAGAGGAGCCAAAAGGGGAATGACAAAATTCCGTACCAGACTGCTGTTAGCTTTAATCACACTTATATTTGTTGTGCTCGTAGGCTTAGGCTTGCTGTTAGGTCAAATCTTTAAAAATTATTATTCCAATACATTTAATGAGAGACTTAAGAAGGAAAACAGTTTAGTAACGACATACATAGAAGAAAATGGAGGCATTGCCTCTTTTAAAAAGCAAAATATCGAACGGCTTAGTAAATTGCTAGATGCAAGAATAACCCTTACCGATGAGAAAGGGGTTATATTATTTGATAGTGGTGAACAATCGGTTGCGGTCAATAATAAAGACCATCAAAAAATCATTAATTCGATGATCAGCAAAGGAAATAGCGAGCAGGAGATCACAAAGAAAATTAATGGCTATGATCTCCACTATTATTGGAATCCGCTTAAAAAAGCAGAGAAAATAGAAGGGTATGTTTTTCTTAGCACCAAAATGGATGTTTTAAAAAATGCTTATAGCCAAATTTGGTGGCTTTTATCCGTAAGTTTTATCATTGCCTTGATTGTGATAATTATTTTAGGAACAAGCATCACATCACGTTACACAAAGCCGATTGAATCTGCAACAAAGGTTGCGATCGAATTGGCAAAAGGAAATTATCGTGCCCGAACTTATGAGAATCATATTGATGAAACGGGAATGCTTAGTTCATCGATTAACATCCTGGCGCGGAATCTTCAGGATATGATGAAAGCAAAGGAAATGCAGCAGGATCGACTTACCACCTTGATTGAGAATATGGGAAGTGGTCTGATTTTAATCGATAATCGCGGTTATGTTTCTTTAATCAATCGTGCTTTTAAGGAGATTTTCCAAGTTAAACCTGAAGAATACTTATTCCGCCTGTATTATGAGGTGATTGAGCATCGTGAGATTTCTGATTTAGTTGAGGAAATATTTATTACGGAGCAGCAAATAAAAAGGCAGATGTTGCTTCCATTAGGGATTGATTTAAGGCACTTTGAAGTGTTCGGAGCCCCAATCATTGGAACGAATGATGTTTGGAAAGGAACCCTGTTGGTCTTTCATGATATTACTGAATTAAAGAAGCTTGAGCAAACAAGAAAAGATTTTGTGGCCAATGTATCGCATGAGCTAAAAACGCCGATCACTTCAATTAAAGGTTTTACTGAAACTTTATTAGATGGTGCTAAAGAGGACCCTAAAACATTGGAATCATTTCTAAATATTATTCTGCTTGAAAGTGATCGCTTGCAAACATTGATCGAAGATTTATTAGAACTTTCTAGGATTGAACAACATCGGTTTAAGCTGGATATAGAGAAAATTAATCTCTCTTCGATTCTTTATGAAGTTATGACGATGCTGGAGAGAAAAGCAGAAGAAAAAGGAATCACTTTGGAATATAATCGGGATGATCGAAACTTTATCATTGAGGGAGACCAGTCTCGGTTAAAGCAAGTCTTTCTTAATGTGATTAATAATGCGATTATGTATACTTCAAATAACGGCAAGGTAAAGGTAGAGCTTGAAGAAACGGATGAGCAAGTATTGGTTAAAGTGATTGACACCGGAATAGGAATTGAAAAGCAAGAAATTCCAAGGATTTTTGAACGGTTTTATCGTGTTGATCGAGCGCGTAGCCGTAATTCTGGGGGAACTGGACTGGGACTAGCCATTGTTAAACACTTAATTGAGGCCCATAAAGGAGCGATCACAGTTGCAAGTAAGCCCGGTAAAGGTAGTACGTTTACGATTGCGCTGAAAAAGAAATTACTTAGTAAGTGAAAAAGTTAACAATCACTTAATAATCTTTTTATGATTTGTTAACAATTCATTGTTACACTGTAGTTAATTCCCCCCTTAATATAAATATTGCTGAGACGAAGGCTGCCCCCGCTTTCGTCTTTTTGCTTTTTAGTATTTTCCTTTATAATGGGGAATAGTGGTACTAGATTAAAAAGGGGGACAAATGATTGGAAAAGAAACTTGTCTTGATTGATGGGAACTCGATCGCATACCGGGCATTTTTTGCCTTACCATTGTTAAATAATAATAAAGGTGTACATACGAACGCAGTATATGGTTTTACAATGATATTGATGAAAATTCTTGAAGAGGAAAATCCTACCCATATTCTGGTAGCTTTTGATGCTGGAAAAACAACCTTTCGTCATAAAACATTTAGTGAATATAAAGGCGGAAGACAAAAAACACCACCCGAGTTATCTGAACAATTTCCATTTATTCAGGAGCTATTGGATGCCTACGGAATTCCGCGTTATGAGCTTGAAAATTATGAAGCGGATGATATTATTGGTACGCTTTCTCGTCGAGGAGAACAAGAGGGATATGAGGTAAAAGTCATTTCTGGAGACAAGGACTTAACCCAATTAAGTTCTGATAAGATAACTGTTTGTATTACGAGAAAAGGGATTACCGATATTGAACAATATACTCCTCTACATATAAAAGAAAAATATGGTTTAACTCCTGAACAAATTATTGATATGAAAGGCTTAATGGGAGATGCCTCTGATAACATTCCTGGAGTACCAGGGGTAGGAGAAAAGACAGCGATTAAGCTTCTTAAGGAACATCAAACATTAGAACAGCTCTTAACGCAAATTGACCAAGTCAGCGGAAACAAATTAAAAGAGAAATTAGCAGAATTTAAAGATCAAGCGATTATGAGTAAGCAGCTTGCAACCATTACTACTGAAGCACCGGTTGAATTGCAACTTTCAGAAATAGAGTACGAGGGAATCCAAAAAGACAAAGTTTTGAATCTTTTTAAAGAGCTTGAGTTTCAGTCGTTACTAGACAAGATTGGAAATACTGATTCGGATGATCATACAGCTGTTGAACTCGAACAAATTGACTATCAGATTATTGACGATATCAATGCAGATATGATTACAGATGAGACAGCTGTTTACGTTGAAATACTGGACGATAATTATCATCGGGCTGACATCGTAGGGATCGCTTTAGCCAATGAAACCGGGAATTATTTTATCACATTAGAAAATGCTCTAAAATCATCAGAATTTAAAAAATGGGCAGAAGCGGAGCATCATCGAAAGATTGTCTTTGATGCAAAACGTTCTGAAGTCGCATTAAGGCATCATGATATTCACTTAAGCGGGATCCATATGGATCTTCTGCTTGCCTCCTACATTATTAACCCTGCAGAAGCAATAAATGAAGTGGCTGCGATTGCCAAACGATATGGATTTCAAGATGTTGGTACGGATGAAGCTTTTTATGGTAAAGGGGCCAAGCGGCATATTCCAGGTCAAGACCAGCTGGCCGAGCATCTTGTCCGTAAGGCGAGGGCAATGACAAATTTAACGCCTAAACTTATCGAAGAGTTAAAAGAAAATCAACAATTTGAGCTGTTTACTGAGTTGGAACTGCCATTATCACTTATTTTAGCTGATATGGAATATCAGGGAGTAAAAATAGATGAAGCGCGCCTTAAGAAAATGGGAGAAGAAAATGTTGACCAGCTCTTGCAGTTAGAAAAGAAAATTCACGAATTAGCGGGTGAAGAATTCAATATTAATTCACCAAAGCAGCTAGGAGTCATTTTATTTGAAAAACTAGGCCTTTCCTCTATTAAAAAAACAAAAACCGGATATTCCACTTCTGCTGATGTTTTGGAAAAGCTTGAAAATGATCATACCATCATCAAGGAAATTCTTCATTATCGTCAGCTAGGAAAATTACAATCCACTTATATTGAAGGGCTGTTAAAGGTTATTGACCCTAAGACAAAAAAGGTGCATACAAGGTTTAATCAAGCTCTTACACAAACGGGCAGGTTAAGTTCGACGGATCCTAACCTGCAGAACATTCCGATTCGCTTAGAGGAAGGCCGAAAAATCCGCGAGGCATTTGTTCCATCGGAGGAAGGCTGGTTAATCTTTGCTGCTGACTATTCTCAAATAGAACTGAGAGTAATGGCCCATATATCTGGGGACCAAAAATTAATCGAGGCATTTAATGAGGGGCTTGATATTCATACTAAGACCGCGATGGATGTTTTTCATGTAGGAAAAGAGGAAGTAACCTCTAATATGCGTCGCCAAGCCAAGGCGGTTAACTTTGGAATTATTTACGGCATTAGCGATTATGGATTATCACAAAGTCTTGGAATTACCAGAAAGGAAGCAGGGAGGTTTATTGACCTTTATTTAAAAAGCTTCCCAGGTGTTAAGGAGTACATGGAGGACATTGTAGTGGATGCTAAACAAAAAGGGTTTGTTACGACCCTGCTGCAGCGCCGGAGATATCTTCCAGAAATAACAAGTCGAAATTTTAACATACGAAGCTTTGCTGAGAGAACAGCGATGAATACACCGATTCAGGGAAGTGCCGCAGACATTATTAAAAAGGCAATGATTGATATGGCAGCACGACTGAAATCAGAAGGACTCAAAACAAGACTATTGCTTCAAGTGCACGATGAATTAATTTTTGAAGCACCCGAAAACGAAGTGGAACTTTTGAAAAAAATCGTTCCTGAGGTAATGGAGCATGCAATTGAGCTCAAAGTGCCGTTAAAAGTAGATTATGCTTATGGAAAGACTTGGTTTGATGCAAAATAAACACAAAGCGCTCTGTTAAAAAACAATGTTGATTTTGAGCACTCTGTTGATTGGAGCGGAAGGTGCTAGACTCCTGCGGGAGAAGGTGTCTCGGGAGACCCCACAGGCGCTATGGCGCCGAGGAGGCTCCCGGACTCCCCCGCTGGGTCGCTGAGCACCTGCAGCGGAAATCAACAGACAAATTTAACAGGGCGAAAACAAAAAGCGCGATGAAGCTGGATTTGTAGAAAGGTGGAACCATCTTGCCTGAGCTACCTGAGGTTGAAACAGTAAAAAGAACATTAGAGGCGTTAGTTCTTAACAAAAAAATTGAAAATGTTTCCGTTTTTTGGCCAAAAATAGTCAAGCTTCCAGATGATGTGGTCCAATTTCAAGATGCACTTAAAGGACAGACCTTTCTTAAAATGGGAAGAAGAGGGAAGTTCCTGATTTTTTATACAGATGACTATGCGCTCGTATCCCATTTGAGGATGGAGGGTAAATACGGCCTATTTGCTAGTGACGATCCAATTGATAAGCATACCCATGTTATTTTTCACTTCACGGATGGAACCGAGCTCCGCTATAAGGATGTTCGTAAATTTGGGACGATGCATTTATATTCAAAAGGCAAGGAGTTTCTTGATCTGCCATTATCTCAATTGGGTCCTGAACCTTTTTCCGAAGAATTCACCTTAGAATATTTGAGTGAAAAGCTGACACGTTCCAATCGTAAAATCAAAGTGCTTCTATTAGATCAATCGATTGTGGTAGGTTTGGGGAATATTTATGTCGATGAAGCTCTGTTCCGGGCAAGGATTCATCCTGAACGGCCTGCTCCTAGCTTAACAAGGGAAGAAGTCACCGTTCTTCATCAAGAAATTATTGCGACATTAAGCGAGGCAGTTGAAAAAGGCGGTAGTACGATTAGGTCGTATGTAAATTCTCAAGGTCAAATTGGAATGTTTCAGCTAGAATTATTTGTTTATGGAAAAAAAGCGGAACCATGTCAACGATGTGGAACCGAACTGCAAAAAATTACCGTTGGTGGAAGAGGGACTCACTTTTGTCCTGTATGTCAAAAGCGTCCATAATATAAGTAACCATATTTTACGTATAAACATTGGATAGGCTCATTCCATATACTATCGTAGCGATTGACTGGAAGGAGCTCTATTTCAATGGTGCAACTGATCTCACTTTTTCTGTTAGCTTTTGCTGTCAGTCTAGACAGTTTTAGTGTTGGATTTACCTATGGTTTGAGAAGAGTCCGCATTCCGTTAAAGTCCATTTTGATTATCTCCTGCTGCTCTGCAGGAGTACTAATTTCAGCTATGGCTCTTGGTCATGTTTTTGAGAACTTATTCTCCTCGAACGTGGCTGAAAACCTTGGTGGAATGATTTTGATCGTGCTGGGCTCATGGGTATTATTTCAATTTTTTCGTCCGGAAAAAGTTAAAGAACCGGTTAACGAAGGAATGATATTTAATTTTGAAATTAAATCTCTTGGTCTAGTTATTAATATTTTAAGGAAACCTATGTCCGCTGACTTTGACCAATCGGGGATCATCACTGGTCTAGAAGCATTGATGCTTGGACTCGCCTTGTCGTTTGATGCCTTCGGTGCTGGAATTGGCGCTGCGATGTTAGGCTATTCTCCGCTATTTTTAGCAGTTTGTGTTGCTGTGATGAGTTCATTGTTTGTGTTTATGGGAATGAAATTAGGCGCTCTCTTTGCTCATTATGAGTGGGTGCAAAAATGTTCCTTTATCCCAGGAGTATTATTAATTTTAATCGGTATATGGAAATTATGATTAGACAAAGAAAGGGATAATCTATGTCATTGATAATCGGATTAACCGGAGGAATAGCCAGCGGGAAAAGTACAGTAGCAAACATGCTGAAGGAATTGAATATTCCTGTCGTTGATGCAGATGAGGAAGCTCGCTTGGCTGTTGAGAAGGGAAAAAAGGCTTATTCAGAAATTGTTGCTTATTTTGGGGAAGAGATATTAATGGAGGATGGTTCCATTGACCGCGCAAAGCTTGGTGGAATCATCTTTCCTAATGAAGAAAAAAGAAAAATATTAAATAGCATTGTCCACCCTGCGGTCAGAGAAAATATGGTCCAAAAAAAGGATCACTACCTCACCGACGGTCACAATTTAGTCGTATTAGACATCCCGTTATTATACGAGAGCAAGTTAACCCACATGGTGGATAAAGTCATGGTCGTTTATGTTGATGAAAAAACACAGCTTGAAAGATTAATGGCTCGAAATGGGTTCTCGATGGAAGAAGCCCAGTCTCGAATTGCTTCACAGCTCCCACTTTCGGAAAAATTAAAATGGGCAGATGCAGTAATCAACAATAATGGATCAATAGAAGAAACAAAACAGCAGATATACGATTGCTTAAATAAATGGGGCTTTACGTTAAAGAATACTGTTGATTTTTAGTTGATTGGAGCGTAAGGTGCGAGACTCCTGCGGGAGAAGGTGTCACGGGAGACCCCACAGGCGCTTGCGCCGAGGAGGCTCCCGGACTCCCCCTAAGGTGCGCGAGCACCTGAAGCGGAAATCAACAGCCTATAAATAAAATACTAAAAAGAGGGAAGCGGATGCTTTCCTCTTTTTAATGTGCTCTCATATTTACTGTATTTAACGAGGGAATAGTAAAACTTTTAATAAATCAGCATTTTAATTAGTGCAAAATCAGATTAATATGTTATACTAATTACATCTAAACGTTGAATAAAGTATAACATATTACGGAAGGGGCCATAATATGAAGGCAAAAGTAGCAATTAATGGTTTTGGGCGAATTGGAAGAATGGTTTTTAGAAAGGCAATTCTTGAAGACGATATTGATGTGGTAGCGATTAATGCCAGCTATCCGGCAGAAACGTTAGCCCATTTAATAAAATATGATACCACTCACGGGAAATTCCCTGGCGAAGTAATTCCGAATGACGATTCTCTTATCGTAAATGGAAAGCGCGTTCAATTATTTGCGAATCGTGATCCAAAGCAATTACCTTGGGGAGCACTTGGTATCGATATCGTCATCGAAGCGACCGGTAAGTTTAATGCTCGTGATAAAGCAGCATTGCATTTAGAAGCTGGTGCGAAGAAGGTTATATTAACTGCACCAGGGAAAAATGAAGATGTTACTATTGTAATGGGAGTTAATGAAGATAAGTTAGATATCGAAAAGCATGATATTATATCAAATGCATCTTGTACAACAAACTGCTTAGCGCCTGTTGTAAAGGTACTAGATGAAGAGTTTGGTATTATTAACGGTTTAATGACAACTGTACATGCCTATACAAATGACCAAAAAAATATTGATAATCCACATAAAGATTTACGCCGTGCCCGCGCATGCGCGCAAAGCATTATCCCGACTTCTACCGGAGCAGCAAAAGCACTTTCTTTAGTGCTACCGCATATGGCTGGTAAGCTGCATGGTATGTCTTTACGTGTCCCAACACCAAATGTTTCTTTGGTGGATTTAGTTGTGGACTTAAAGAAGGATGTAACCGTTGATGAAGTAAATGCTGCGTTCTATGCGGCTGCTAATAGTTCATTAAAGGGTATCCTCGACATTACCGATGAGCCTTTAGTTTCGGTTGATTTTAATACAAATGAAAACTCGGCAACGATCGATGGTTTATCGACAATGGTTATTGGCAACAACAAAGTTAAAGTCCTTGCCTGGTATGACAATGAGTGGGGCTATTCTTGCCGTGTCGTTGATTTGTTAAAGCATGTTGCAAATGTTATGGAAAATAATTCGGCTGTTAAAGTTGGATAAATAAACTGATTTTGATTTACTGCCTACCAATCTGGTAGGCATTTTTTTATTTTTGCACCGCACCTACTTGTCCTTACCACTTCTTTTTTATAAGATAGTATTGGAAGGTTTTTGATAATGGATAATGGGTAAAAAATACCTTTAAGAATTGGAGAGCTGACGGATGAAATGTCCTTCATGTCAACACCATAATACACGTGTTCTCGATTCTCGACCTGTTGATGAAGGAAAGTCGATTCGCCGGAGACGAGAATGTGAACAATGCGGCTATCGCTTTACTACGTTTGAAAAAGTTGAAGAGATTCCTCTCATTGTTGTAAAAAAAGAAGGTACAAGAGAAGAATTTAATCGCGAAAAAATCTTAAGAGGTCTTATTAAAGCTTGTGAAAAACGGCCTGTTGCCCTCGAACAATTGCAAAATATTACTCATGAGGTTGAGAAAGAACTTCGGAATCAAGGGATTTCTGAAATCAAAAGTGATATGATTGGTGAAATGGTTATGGACAGGTTGGCAAAAATAGATGAAGTAGCATATGTTCGTTTTGCTTCAGTTTATCGCCAATTTAAAGACATTAATGTTTTTATAGAAGAATTAAAAGAGTTAATCAAAAAGGAAATATAATGAGAGCTAAAAAACTTTAGCTCTTTTTTGTGTCGAACCGAGGAAAGGTATGATATGAATGGCCCAGCATTGGCAAGAGCTAATTCCAATTGACCGGTATGTTGCATGCGCAAACGGTATTTTACATGACTTTGATCGTAAAGTGATGACTTTATTGTATCAACCGCTCGTTGGAACAACGAGTTTTAGTTTATATATGACCCTTTGGGCCGAGCTTGAAGAGAATCGACTTTGGTCTGAGCCGAGCTCTCATCATGCCTTAATGAGTTTAATGGGACTAAATTTAAAGGAAATCTATGAGGCAAGACTAAGACTGGAAGGGATGGGCCTACTTAGCGCCTTTGTTCGCAACGAAGATGGGGAACGCTCGTTCATTTATCAGCTTAAACCACCGCTAAGTCCGGAACAGTTTTTTTTGGACGGAATGTTAAATATATATTTATATCGTAAAATAGGTAAAAACCAATTTTCAAAACTTAAACGATTTTTCAGTGATCAAAATACGGGTGCACACGAGGGCTATAAAGAAGTGACAAAAGCTTTTCAAGATGTATTTTCCTCTTCATCCTCACCTAACGCTTTAAAATTTGATCCTGAAACAGCAGCCGATTTGTCGATCGAAACTGGACAAGCGTATATCGGCAGAAAAGATAACTCTGGCATTCAAATTGATCACCCAACCTTTAATTTTGAATTGCTTATGGCCGGGCTATCTGAATCACTTGTTCCCAAAAAATCTCTCACCCCAAAAGTAAAAGATGCGATTAGTAATCTTGCCTTTCTTTATGAAGTTGATGCGATCCAAATGAAGAATATCGTATTAAGTGCGGTAACAGAGGAAAATGAAATTGATCTTGAAGAACTAAGGAAATCAGCACGAGACTGGTACCAATTTCATCACCAAGATCAGCTGCCGGCGCTTGTTGATCGAACACAGCCATCATTGTATCGAACGGAAACAGCAGAACCAAAAACGAAAGAAGAAAAGCTGATTCATTATTTTGAAACAACCTCACCACGAAAGCTTCTGCGCGACATATCTGGAGGAGCAGAACCATCCAAAGCAGATTTAGCGATTATCGAGGGGGTTATTTTTCAGCAAAAGCTTTTACCAGGGGTTGTTAATGTTTTGATCCATTATGTAATGCTTAAAACAGATATGAAGCTTACAAAGGGATATGTAGAAAAAATTGCAAGCCACTGGGCACGGAAGGATGTAAAAACGGTAAAAGCTGCGATGGAGCTTGCTTTAAATGAGCATAAACAATACCAGCAATGGGCAAGCGGAGACAGTGATAAGAAAAAACGGACCCAAAAGAAGCCGATTCGCACCGAATTGCTACCGGATTGGTTTAATGAATCGGAAAAACAGCAAAAAACCAATCAAGCAGAAGAAGTTAATCCTGATTTTGAAGCTCAAAAAAGAGAAATAGAAGAGAGAATTAAAAATTTAAGAAAGGGGTGATGTCACGTTGGAAAAAATAAATCAAACACTTAAAAAACTTGGGGGAAGTGAGACGTTTCAAAAGCGGTATCAGCAAATGAGGCGCGAAATTATCAATAACCCTGAAGTACGTGCCTTCTTAACTGAGCATCGCCACGAAATAACCGAAGACATGGTTGAAAAAAGCTTAATGAAGCTTTATGAGTTTTTAACGCAAAGTCAGTCCTGTAAAAACTGTTCAAGTCTCGATGGCTGTAATAATTTGATTAAAGGTTATTATCCTGAGCTTGTTATTAGGGCCAATTCGATTGACATTCAATACGACCGTTGTCCTCAGCAAATCATGTACGATGAAACGCGAAAGAATGAAAAATTAATTAAAAGCATGCATTTTCCAAAGGATTTATTACATGTATCTTTTGAAAATATTGACTTTAGTCCTAATAATCCCGGCCGTGGGCAAGCGCTTAATAAAGCGACCTTATTTGTAGAAAATTATTCAGCAGGAATAAAACCAAAGGGACTGTATTTATATGGTCAATTTGGAGTGGGGAAATCATTCCTTTTGGGCGCGATTGCTAATGAGTTAGCCGCAAAAAAGATCCCATCGATGATTGTTTATGTTCCTGAGTTACTCCGTGAATTGAAAAATTCAATTGCTGATTCGACCTTAAATGAGAAGATTGAAACACTTAAAAAACAGGAAATCTTAATGCTTGA
Source organism: Neobacillus terrisolis (assembly GCF_051233475.1). Classification (NCBI taxonomy): domain Bacteria; kingdom Bacillati; phylum Bacillota; class Bacilli; order Caryophanales; family Bacillaceae; genus Neobacillus; species Neobacillus terrisolis. Next base: position 132,437 of record NZ_JBKFGH010000011.1, read on the forward strand.
TGATATCGGTGCCGAGACGATGTCTAGTTGGACAAGAGATGAAGTGTTAGGCCCGATATTGCAGTATCGTATGCTTGAGAATTTGCCGACCTTTTTCACATCAAATTTTGATTTTCAAGAGCTAGAACATCATTTAACCTATACACAGCGCGGCGAAGAAGAGAAAATGAAGGCGCGCAGGATTATGGAAAGAATAAAATATTTAGCGGAACCAATTAGACTGGACGGACCAAATCGTCGTCAATAGTCGAATCCAACAAGCCAGTGAAAAGCTCACTGGCTTATTTTTTTTGGCCTGGGAAGCTAGTGGAATGCTTCTATTTTAGGACATCCCCCCATATACATAGAATCAGAGATTTCAAAAAAGGGGGGATTTGGTTGATTGAAATCCATTTTCAGCGGAAAGAGGATGCAAAACCCTTATATCAATTATTAATAAAGAAGCTATTACCCTCTCTTCCCGATAATCCTATTCTTCTCGATGAAGAACGACTTACTGTAAAAATAATCACAGAAGCTTTGACTTCACAAGCTTTTGATGAAATAAAACAGTTATTTTATCAATTTATTATTCATAATAAATGTGATGATTGGTTTCGGACTATTATTACTGAGCAGTTTTATTATTCCGATGAAGAAGAAATCCAGCAAATACTCGAAATTATCCATTCGATTTTAGAAGGCGAGCGAAAGGAACTGGCATTTTTTCTTAAGGACAGTGAGGAGAAGACGATTTTAAAGCATGCTATTAATCATGTTTTAAAACGAAATATTTCTTTTTCATTTGACTCGTTTGTGAAATTTAGATTGCGAGAATTTTGTGCTAGGCTTGAGAAATATGTAGAGCTTTCGATTGATGAATATAAGATGGAGCAAGAATATCAAATGTTTATTCACACGTTAAGGAATTTTATTTCCGCACGGGCGCCCTTAGTGAAAAGTCTTCATATCTTAGTTGATGATGATGTCATGTTTTTTAATGAACAATTTGTTGAGATTAAGCGGATTGAATTAACAAAGATGATTGATCGTAAGCTGCTTTTTAACCACCCAGTTTACGTTGATTCAACTACGATTGCACCGCTGCTATCAATCGCCCCCGAATCCATTTATTTATATTCAAAAGAACCGGAACAACCGTTAATACGGACAATACGGAATATATTTGAGGAGAGAGTCCTTATCGATAGTCTATCGGTTTTTAAAGAGAGGCGGCATCAATCGTTAAAAGATTAACAAAGAATCCCTTGATTTTCCTGAAATGAAAAACTATAATAACCTACATAATAACTGAATTCATTTTTGTGATGATAAGGACATGGGTATTCTTTCACGGTTTAAAGAGAGGGAAGACAAGGCTGGAATCTTCCTAACACGAATTGAATGCTTACCACCTTTGAACTTCAGCTGTGAATGTGAGGAAGCTTTATTAAGTATTAAGCTTTTCATTAGTAATAGTTGACGGCCACTGCCGTTACCAGAGCCAAAGTCGTTTTCCGCACGTTCTTATTAGGAATGTCGGAAAAATGTGAACTAGGGTGGAACCACGTGTGTACAACTCGTCCCTTCTATTTGAGGGACGAGTTTTTTTATTTTACCGCACTAAAGCGGCGGGGGACAGTCCCCCAACACGACAGCGCGCTAAAGCAACGGGGGACAGTCCCCCGACACGTTAGTGTGTTAAATTAAAAAGGAGGAAAAAACAATGGCAGATGTTGTAAAGATTACGTTTCCAGATGGAACAGTGAAGGAGTTTCCAAGCGGAACGACAACAGAAGATATCGCTGCTTCCATTAGTCCGGGATTAAAAAAGAAAGCCATTGCCGGTAAGTTGAACGGAAATATGGTCGATCTTCGCCGTCAAATTGAAGAAGATGGAGCTTTAGAAATCGTCACACCTGAGCATCAGGACGCTTTGGAAGTGCTTCGCCACAGTACTGCTCACTTAATGGCGCAAGCGATCAAGCGCTTATATAAAGACGTAAAACTAGGAGTAGGACCAGTCATCGAAGGTGGCTTTTACTACGATATTGACCTCGAGCAATCATTAACACCTGAAGATCTTCCGCTTATTGAAAAAGAAATGGCGAAAATCGTTAAGGAAAATATTGATGTCGTTCGCGAGGAAGTAAGCCGTAACGACGCAGTGCAAATCTATAAGGAAATTGGTGATGAATATAAGCTTGAGTTGATTGAAGCCATTCCTGAAGACGAGACAGTTACACTTTACAAGCAAGGTGACTTCTTTGACCTTTGCCGCGGCGTCCACGTACCATCAACAGGCAAAATCAAGGAATTCAAGTTGTTAAGCATTGCTGGTGCTTACTGGCGCGGAGATAGCGACAATAAAATGCTTCAACGTATTTACGGTACTGCTTTCTTCAAAAAAGAAGACCTTGCTGAACACTTAAGACTTCTAGAAGAAGCGAAAGAACGCGACCACCGTAAAATCGGGAAAGAACTAAGCTTATTTACAAACAATCAATTGGTAGGCCAAGGTTTACCATTATGGTTACCTAAAGGTGCAACAATCCGCCGCACAATCGAACGCTACATCGTGGATAAGGAAGTAAGCCTTGGCTATGACCACGTGTACACACCAATCATGGGCAGCGTCGACCTTTATAAAACATCCGGTCACTGGGACCACTACCAAGAGGATATGTTCCCTGTGATGGAAATGGACAATGAACAGCTCGTTCTTCGTCCAATGAACTGTCCGCATCATATGATGGTTTACAAAAACACAATGCACAGCTACCGTGAGCTGCCAATCAGAATTGCTGAACTCGGCACCATGCACCGCTATGAAATGTCTGGTGCGCTTTCAGGCTTGCAGCGTGTTCGTGGGATGACACTGAACGATGCCCACGTTTTCGTCCGTCCTGATCAAATTAAGGATGAATTCAAACGGGTTGTGAACTTAATTTTAGAAGTATACAAAGATTTCAAAATCGAGGAATACTCTTTCCGCTTGTCCTATCGTGATCCTCAAGATACTGAAAAATATTTTGATGATGATGCGATGTGGGAAAAAGCTCAAAGTATGCTGAAAGAAGCAATGGATGATTTAGGCCTAGATTACTATGAAGCAGAAGGCGAAGCAGCATTCTACGGTCCAAAGCTTGACGTTCAGGTAAAAACAGCCCTTGGTAAAGACGAAACACTATCAACTGTACAACTTGACTTCTTGTTGCCGGAACGATTCGACCTTACTTATGTTGGTGAGGACGGAAAGCAGCACCGCCCAGTTGTTATTCACCGTGGTGTTGTATCGACAATGGAGCGTTTCGTTGCTTTCTTAATTGAAGAGTACAAAGGTGCGTTCCCAACATGGCTAGCACCGGTACAAGTTCAAGTCATTCCTGTTTCTCCTGATGTTCATTTTGACTATGCAAAAGAAGTGCAGGAGTCGTTGAAGGCGGCAGGCATCAGAGTTGAACTTGATGGCCGTAATGAGAAAATCGGCTACAAGATCCGTGAAGCACAAATGCAAAAAATTCCATATATGCTTGTCGTAGGTGATAAGGAAGTGGAAACAAAGTCTGTTAACGTCCGTAAATATGGCGAACAGAACTCTGAAACTGTTGCATTCGATCAATTTTTCAATAATGTAATAGCAGAGGCATACCGCCGTTAGTGGTATTAACTTCGTTTAACAAAAAAGAAAAAAGGTCTTGCCAAAGAACCGTTCTTTTGTTAAGATTCTCTTTGTTGTTAAACAATAGTTTGACACTGTGACAGTCTTTGTGATATAGTTACTCTGGTAATTGAATACGAGTTTGAGAAAAAGAAGAAGCACCCGCTTCTCACCTGATTGACGCAAGATCGCTGTCGGCAGGTTTACGGATAAACATGTTTTTTATGTATTGTTTTCGTAAGTGTGGGTGTGTTCGCATCCACACTTTTTTATATGTAAAAAAAGCGGTTTTGAAGCTGCCGATTCAACTTTGAGTCTTATCAAAAGGTGAGATCCGGTGAGACGAAATATTTTCTCCGATTCTTAAATTCTTGATCCAAACGTTGTATTCGCTGAAAAAACCTTGGAGGTGTCTAACTATTAGCAAAGACATGTTGTTAAACGAGGGTATTCGTGCCCGTGAAGTTCGTCTTATTGACCAGAATGGCGAGCAGTTGGGGATTAAATCAAAGAATGAAGCGCTTGAAATTGCTTCACGCGTTAATCTTGATCTCGTTTTAGTGGCTCCGAATGCTAAGCCGCCAGTAGCTCGTATCATGGACTACGGAAAATTTAGATTCGAGCAACAAAAGAAAGACAAAGAAGCTCGTAAAAATCAAAAGATTATTACGACTAAAGAAGTTCGCTTAAGCCCAACAATTGAAGAGCATGATTTTAACACGAAGTTAAGAAATGCGATTAAATTCTTGGAAAAAGGCGATAAAGTAAAAGCATCGATCCGATTCAAGGGACGTGCCATTACTCATAAAGAAATCGGTCAACGTGTATTAGTTCGTTTTGCGGAAGCTTGCACTGAAGTTGCAACTGTGGAATCACATCCAAAAATGGACGGCCGTAGCATGTTTATGGTCTTAGCACCTAAAAACGACAAGTAACAAGGAGGAAGCTCTAATGCCAAAAATGAAAACTCACCGCGGCGCTGCTAAGCGTTTCAAAAAGACTGGATCAGGTAAACTGAAGCGTTCACACGCTTATACTAGCCACTTATTTGCAAACAAGTCTACTAAAGCAAAGCGTAAGCTTCGTAAAAGTGGAATTGTTTCTAAAGGCGATTTCAAGCGCATTCGTTTCTTATTAACTAACATTAAGTAATCTCGTACTCGAACGATTTATATAGGAGGGAATTTACATGCCACGTGTTAAAGGCGGTACAGTTACGCGCAAGCGTCGTAAAAAAGTTCTTAAATTAGCAAAAGGTTATTTCGGTTCCAAACATACTTTATATAAAGTAGCTAACCAACAAGTAATGAAATCATTGCAATATGCATTCCGTGATCGTCGCCAAAAGAAGCGCGACTTCCGTAAACTTTGGATCACTCGTATCAATGCAGCTGCACGCATCAACGGTCTTTCTTATAGCCGTTTAATGCACGGTTTAAAGCTTGCTGGTATCGAAGTAAACCGCAAAATGCTTGCTGATCTTGCGATTACTGATGCACAAGCATTTGCTCAATTAGCTGATGCAGCTAAAGCTCAGTATAATAAGTAATTTTTGATGATAAAAAGCCATTCTCTTAGTGAGAGTGGCTTTTTTGGTTTTGGCGGGATGCGGTTAGTTCGATATGGCCAGAGGGGAATGGGGGATAAAGAGGTGAATGTGCCCGTGAAGGTGTAAAAAAGGCCAAAGCGGGCACAATCAGGAAGGGAATGTTCCTGTGAACGACGAAAAGGGGCCAAAGCGGGCACGATCAGGAAGTGAATGTGCCCGTGAACAAGGAAAAAGGGCCGAAGCGGGCACGATCGGGATGTGAATGTGCCCGTGAAGGTGCAAAAAAAGCCTCAGCGGGAACAATCAGGTAATGAATGTGCCCGTGAAGTTGAAAAAAAAGCCTCAGCGGGAACGATCAGGTAATGAATGTGCCCGTGAACAAGTAAAAAGTGTCAAAGCGGGCACAATCAGGAAGTGAATGTGCCCGTGAAGGTGTGAAAAAAGCCTCAGCGGGCACGATCAGGTAATGAATGTGCCCGCGAACAAGGAAAAAGGGCCGAAGCGGGCACGATCGGGATGTGAATGTGCCCGTGAAGGTGCAAAAAAAGCCAAAGCGGGAACAATCAGGAAGTGAATGTGCTCGCAAACAAAGAAAAAGGGCACAATCAGCTAGTGAATGTGCCGTGAACAAACACAAACATGAGAACAATCATCAATCAATCAATCAAATCAATATAATCAATCAATCAAATCAATCAATCAATCAAAGATCCCATGTTCGCAAAAATCATTACAAAGTTAGTTATTCCAAGAAATAAGAAGACTGCCCAAGTTTTATTAAACTATATTTCATTAATAAAATTCTCCGCAGCGTTTTTCTAGAACCAATAATTTTACACCAATCGAGTACGAGGCTTGTTGTAATCTTTATCCCTGGAAACAGCAAGCTAAGCTCTTCAACACTTCGCAACACAGCCGTTTCAACAGATTCTGACGCACCGCAATTACTACACACTATCATGTTCACAGGGGTCATCTCGGTATCCAAAGAATAACAAACCCCGCAGCAAGTCCCTTTCTCTAAACTATTATAGTTATATGGGGGCAAAAACTTATAAGGTGACTGATTAATATGAAGAGATGTCAATTGATTAGCTAAACTATAATGTTGTTGAGTTAATTTTGATGGCGTCGAACTCAATTTTTGGATAAAACGATTAATTTGGGTTGGATATATAATCGGTTGATTCATAGGGGCGTTGTAAAGGTGGAAATTGGGGTTTACGAACACAACAAAGGGAGTAATTGAAAAATTATAGCCTAGTCTTTGGATTATTTGCCGAAATAGGGTTTCTTCGCGGTCGAGCTGATGGACTGGGTTATTTACGTCTATTTTCGGGTAAGCATACCAATTTTTATTTTCGATATAATAATCACCTTCAAAATTTTTTACTTCAAATTGGTATAATGTATGTTGTGATAGTAGGAATTTGTCCGTTTGAAACAAGGTGCTGTTACATTCGAGGGTGACATCGTTTAGGAGGAGCAAATCATTTGTAAGCCTCCCAAGCCAATCACAAAAGATGACCTCACCCTGATAGCCTTTTTCTAAATCTGAATAGCATTTTTTATCTTTAGCTGATAACTCCATTCGAGCATTTAATGACCTCATGAGCTTTAACTTATCGGGGACAACGAGTGGTTTAATAATTTCCATGTTTCATCTCCAATCCTTATATTAATAAATTAATTTTAAGTAAATTTTCACAGAGTGACAAGATTTAAGCAAGGAGGACTTAATTATGAACGAAACTGAAACTATCCTTAATTGGTACTTATTTATCATTAATCTCATCGGCTTTCTTGTAATGGGGGAGGATAAACGGAGGGCAAGACAACACCAATACAGAATCTCGGAACGAACACTTTGGCAATTGGCCGGTTTTGGAGGTGCCACAGCGATGACCATTGCAATGAAACTTTTCCATCACAAGACTAAGCACCAAGCCTTCAAAATCGGCTTTCCGCTTCTGGCACTCTTACAATTTGCCTTATATTTATATTTTTTTGTAATTTAGGCAACCAAAAAATCACCCTTTTTTTTGATTCAATAAGAATCAATCCCAAAATCTCCTTTTGCATGTTTTTAATATTTAAGCGATTTTTTCTATATCCTTCGCATCGCTAAAATATTATCATCAAAGTAGGGGCGTATTTTAGGCCGCTCACGGCTTAGTTAGGAGTGATGGAATGATTACCTATTTTATTCTCTCTTATTTTCTGGGAAGCATCATGACAGGGTATATCGTCGTCAAGCTACTGGGTGAAAAGGATATTCGCGAACAAGGGAGCGGAAACGTCGGTGCGCGAAATGCCGGTCGCATTCATGGGAAAAAGGGATTTATCCTAACCTTCCTTGGGGATGCTGCCAAAGGGGCACTCGTCATCATCATAGCTCGAACTTTTCATTACTCAGAAGAAGTACAACTCGCAGGCTTGGCCCTTGCTATTCTCGGCCACATAAAACCCATTTTTCTACAATTCAAAGGGGGAAAAGGGGTCTCAACCTTTATTGGCGGAATCATCCTATTTGAACCATATGTAGTTCCGCCAATTATAGCCATATTTCTGTTTCTTTATTTTTTCCTAAAAAGCTTTACCCTTTCAGGACTGGGAGCATTTCTGTTGATACCAGTCACCCTTTATTATCTTGAATTTTCTGGGCTGAGCATCCTCTTGGTCAGTGGGATGCTGATTATGCTTTATGCTGCACATATCGATAATATAAAGGAAAGGCTGGAGAAAAATGAGCGAAAATCATGATTATCTATTTAAAATTGCCGCCCAACCACATGAGTTTCAGCAAATCCACCGTTTAAATTATCAAACCTTTGTTAATGAAATCCCGCAGCATGAACAAAACGAGCAGGGAATACTAGTCGACCCTTACCACAATGAAAATACATATATTATCTGTTTAAAAGAAACACAGGTCGTCGGCATGATTGCCATTCGCGACGTCCGCCCCTTTTCCTTAGATAAAAAAATCGGTCCAGTTGAGGACTCGCTGCCAATCGAAACAAACAAACTATGTGAAATTCGGCTTTTATCAGTGGATAAAGATTACCGTCATGGCCGGGTTTTTCTTGGTTTGGCTCAATTTTTGGCCCGTTACTGCTTGAAGAAAGGTTATGATGCAACCGTCATTTCAGGAACAGTCCGGCAATTAAAGCTCTACAGCCAAATGGGTTTTCAGCCATTTTCCCGCCTCGTTGGTACGGAGGAAGCCCAATATCAGCCGATGTACTTAACAAAGGAAACGTTTGCGAAGTCAGTGGCAGGGCGTATCATTAAGCCAACGGTAAATTTCCTTCCAGGCCCTGTGCCGATCAGAGAAGATGTTAAAGCCGCATTAACGCGCGAGCCAATCTCACACCGCTCTGAAATGTTTTTAGAAAAAATGCACTTAACCCAAAAGCAGCTCTGTGAATTGACGAATAGCCGGTATGTCAAAATTATGCTTGGTTCAGGTACATTAGCAAACGATGCGATTGCCGCCCAATTATCCCTGCTACCCAACAAAAAAGGATTAATTTTAGTAAATGGAGAATTTGGGGCGAGATTAACCGGGCAGGCAGCAAGAATGGGTCTTGAGTTTGATGTGCTGGAAAACGCATGGGGGCAGCCGTTCACTCGAAATCAGCTCCTCCAATATATCAGCGAAGATACTGAATGGATTTGGGCTGTCCATAGTGAAACTTCAACCGGAATGTTAAATGACATGGATATGTTGAAGGAAGTAGCTGCCCAAAACCAAATAAAGCTATGCATGGATTGCATTAGTTCGATTGGCGCTGTTCCGATCGATCTTAATGGAGTATACCTTGCATCAGGGGTGAGCGGGAAAGCGATTGGAGCGTTTACTGGCCTTTCCTTTGTTTTTCATCAGCATCCGGTTCAACCTTCTAGTAAATTACCAAAATATATTGATTTGGGAATGTACTGTGAACATAACAGCATTCCATATTCACACTCTTCAAATTTACTTGAGGCTCTTCATACCGCGTTACTTTTTAACCCTCAAGATCGTTATGATAAAATAAAGCAAACCTATCGCTCCATTAAAGATAGTTTAAATGAAATGGAATTAAAAACTGTCACACCGGAACAATACGCATCACCGACGATTTTCACAATTGAGATACCATCCAACATTTCCTCTGTTGAACTTGGGGAAACTCTTTACTATCAAGGTTTTCAGCTTCATTATGAAAGCAGCTATTTACGCGAAAAGAATTGGCTCCAAATCGCCACATTAGGAGATTATCATGGTGATGACATTAATAAAATGTTGAATTTATTTGCAAAATTCCTTGATTATGAAAATAATGCGTTATTAGAATTACAAAAGTAAGTTAGGAGAACAGTCATGAACTTAAAAAAGTTATTCGAAATGCAAAAAGGATTAGACAGCCACATTGAGGAACAACATAATTTACAAACAGAGGATTTGTTTGACCGCAAAGTTTTGGCATTGCTTGTTGAACTGGGCGAGCTTGCGAATGAAACACGTTGCTTTAAATTCTGGAGTTTAAAAGCTCCATCGCCAAAAGAAGTTATTCTTGAGGAATATGTAGATGGGATCCATTTCATGTTATCTTTAGGGATTGTCTGTGATTTTACAGAAAAAGTAACAGTACATAACAACGAAGCTAACATCGTGGAGTTAACTGAACAATTTTTAGAAATCTACCGACTCATCAATGTGTTCCGTACAAACCGTTCATTACAGGCATATCAGGACATGTTTCAGTCCTACCTATGTCTAGCCAATTTACTAGGCTATACAAATGTCGAAATTGAACAGGCATATCTTCAAAAAAACGAAGTAAATTATGAAAGACAACAACAAGGCTATTAGCACTGTTTTTTTACTTTCTAAAATCCGTTTTGTATAATGAGGAACAAGCGAAACTAAATGAAGGGAGTCGAAATAGATGGCAAAATTAGATGAAATGTTAACGATGCTAAAAGATTTAACAGACGCCAAAGGAATTCCCGGCAATGAGCGTGAAGCACGAGAGGTCATGAAAAAATACATAGCGCCGTTTGCTGACGAAGTGACAACCGATAATCTAGGCAGTTTAATCGCCAAGAAGGTAGGCAAAGAGGGCGGCCCGAAAATAATGGTTGCCGGGCATTTGGATGAAGTCGGCTTTATGATTACGAACATTGATGATAAGGGATTCCTCCGCTTTCAACCAGTAGGCGGTTGGTGGGGACAGGTTATGCTCGCTCAGCGGGTTACGATTGTAACGAGCAAAGGGGATGTAACGGGTGTTATCGGTTCGAAGCCACCGCATATCCTGTCTGCAGAAGCTCGCAAAAAAACAGTTGAAATTAAGGACATGTTTATTGATATTGGTGCTTCAAGCAAGGAAGAGGCAAAGGAATGGGGCGTTAAGCCGGGAGATATGGTCGTTCCATATTTTGAATTTACGGTCATGAATAATGAGAAAATGCTGCTTGCAAAAGCATGGGATAATCGTATCGGCTGTGCAATCGCGATTGAGGTTTTAAAAAGACTTCACGGTACAGAGCACCCGAATGTCGTCTATGGAGTCGGAACGGTTCAGGAGGAGGTTGGCTTACGTGGAGCCAAGACATCTGCTTATAAAATTGAACCGGATATTGCCTTTGGTGTCGATGTCGGGATTGCAGGAGATACTCCAGGGGTAACGGAAAAAGAGGCACTTGGAAAAATGGGAGCCGGGCCACAAATTGTTCTTTACGATGCATCAATGGTATCCCATAAAGGTTTGCGGGATTTCGTTACGGATGTAGCCGATGAACATGAAATTCCATATCAATATGAGGCGATGCCAGGTGGCGGGACAGATTCTGGAGCCATCCACCTTTCTCATAAAGGTGTTCCAGCGCTATCAATTGGAATTGCGACTCGCTATATCCATTCTCATGCTGCGATGCTTCACCGTGACGACTTTGAGAATGCTGTTAAATTAATCGTTGAAGTAATTAAACGATTGGATCAACAAACGGTTGACACAATTACGTATCAGTAAAAAGTAAGAGGGTACCGCATCATGCGCGGTACCCTCAACTTATGTTTTATATTAACGTTTTAACCCATTTTCAAGTAGCCCAAGCATTTCACTTTTTTCCTGTTCTGAAGCACTTTCCCAAATGACTTCAAATAAAACGCCGAGACCAGGAAGCATTTTTTCCTCACCAGTTTGAATGGCATCTACAATCGTGTCGCGCAGCTCGTCTTGAGAATTTCCTGATACATTTTGAATAATAGCGTGACGTAAATTTAAATTCACCTTTCTATTCACTCCTTCTATTTCCAATTCGAATCTTAGCATTTGTAAATTTGCATTTTTTTATGTAAAAAATTTAGTATATAATAAAGAAATTGAACTTGAAGAATGGAAGGAGTGACAATGGTGAAACACATACACTCTGTTAAAAACCCGCAAATAAAGGAATGGAAGAAGCTATTAACAAAAAAAGAACGAGATAAAACGGGAACGTTTTTAATAGAAGGATTTCATTTAGTCGAAGAAGCGCTAAAACAAGAGGATGTTATCATACAATTAATCGTAAATGAGGAAACTGAACTGCCTCCTGCATGGAATGATGGCTCGATTCCGGTAACACTTGTCACGGAAGAAATTATTAAGACGTTGTCAGATACAGAAACTCCACAGGGGGTTATTGCGATTTGCCGTCAAACGAGAAAGGATATAACTGAAATCAGTGGGAAGACCTTCCTTTTGATTGATGCAGTTCAGGATCCTGGGAATGTTGGAACGATTATCAGGACTGCTGACGCTGCAGGGATAGATGCGGTTATTGTCGGCCAGGGAAGCGTTGATATTTATAATCCAAAGGTGCTGCGCTCCGCCCAGGGAAGCCATTTTCACTTGCCGATTATCAATGGAGACTTGCCATTTTGGCTTAACAAATTGGCAGAGAATCACATTCCGGTTTACGGAACCTCGCTTGAAAATGGTCAAGTGTATACAGAAACTGCTCCTGCTGAATCGTTTGCGTTAATTGTGGGCAATGAGGGGAACGGGGTCAATAAACAGCTTCTCGCACAAACGGCAAAAAACTTATACATACCGATCTTCGGCAAGAGTGAGTCGTTAAATGTAGCTGTAGCGACAGGCATTTTACTCTATTATTTGAAAAAAAGCTGATAATCATTTGAAACTGTTAGTAAAATATACTATAATTAACAGCAAATTGCATGAACAAAAAACGTTGATGGAGAAAAGTAGCTCATACCCGACCATTTAGGGAGAAAATGCCGCAGACTGGAAGCATTTTTATGGAAGGCTTAAGTGAAGTTCACCTCCGGAGTTGGCATCGGGACCAATTCATGATTGTATCGCGCAGGTCGCCTTACCTTTCTTGAGTTGTAAAGATGCATCGGCCCAAGCCGTTATCCTAATGAAGCGAACAAGCGTAATGTTGCTTGTTAATAAGGGTGGTACCGCGAACCAAACCTCGTCCCTTTTCAGGGCGAGGTTTTTTTGTGTTTAAAAATGGCATTATTTTTTGGCTGTGTTAAAGAACATTGTTGTTTTTGAGCACGCTGTTGATTGGAGCGGAAGGTGCGAGACTCCTGCGGGAGAAGGTGTCACGGGAGACCCCACAGGCGCTTGCGCCGAGGAGGCTCCCGGACTCCCCCGCGGAAAGCGAGCACCTGCAGCGGAAATCAACAGCCCTATTTAACAAAGCTTTCTAAAAAGAAAACCATGTATATAAAGGAGGAAATAAACATGCAGGAAAGATTAAAGGAACTGCAGACAGAAGCGCTTGAAAAAATTGAGCAATCGGCAAATCTAAAAGAACTCAACGATATTCGTGTTGCCTATTTAGGAAAAAAAGGCCCAATCACAGAAGTACTAAGAGGGATGGGCAGCCTGTCTGCCGAAGAACGCCCAAAAATGGGAGCACTTGTGAATGAAGTCAGAGAAGAAATTGCTTCTAAAATCGAAACAAAACAGCAAGAACTTGAAGCTGCAGCGATCAATGAAAAGCTTGCTGCCGAAACCATTGATGTAACATTACCAGGAAGACCAGTGAGAGTCGGAAATCATCATCCACTGACAAGAATCATTGAAGAAGCAGAAGACTTTTTCATCGGTATGGGCTATACGATTGCCGAAGGTCCCGAAGTGGAATCAGACTTCTATAACTTTGAAGCACTAAACTTGCCAAAAGGTCATCCGGCCCGTGATATGCAGGATTCCTTCTATATTACTGAAGAGATTTTACTGCGTACTCACACTTCACCAATGCAGGCACGGACAATGGAAAAAAAGAAAGGCAAAGGTCCTGTTAAAATCATCTGTCCGGGTAAAGTGTATCGTCGTGACAACGATGATGCGACCCACTCTCATCAATTTATGCAAATTGAGGGTCTTGTAGTCGATGAAAATATCCGTATGAGCGACCTTAAAGGAACGCTTGATTTGTTTGCGAAAAAGATGTTTGGCGAAGACCGTGAAATTCGCTTACGCCCAAGCTTTTTCCCATTCACCGAGCCATCCGTAGAGGTTGATATCTCTTGTAAAATTTGCGGCGGTAAAGGCTGTAATGTTTGTAAAGGAACAGGCTGGATTGAAGTATTAGGTGCTGGAATGGTTCATCCTAATGTACTTGAAATGGCCGGCTTTGATTCGAAGAAATACACCGGCTTTGCATTCGGAATCGGTGTGGAAAGAATTGCGATGCTCAAATACGGTGTCGATGATATCCGTCACTATTATACAAATGACATACGATTCATTAAACAATTCTCTTTGCACGAATCACTATAAATAAGGAGGACATGAACCATGTTCGTATCATATAAATGGCTGCAGGAATACGTTGATTTAGACGGAATGACTGCCGAGGAGTTAGCTGATAAAATCACCAAAAGCGGGATTGAAGTGGAAGGAGTAGAACTCCTTAACGATGGAATGAAAGGCATTGTCGTCGGTCATGTTGTCGAACGCGAACAGCATCCAAATGCCGACAAACTGAGCAAATGCCAGGTAGACCTTGGTGGCGAAGCACCGGTCCAAATCATTTGCGGAGCGCCGAATGTTGCGCAAGGTCAAAAGGTTGCCGTTGCAACTGTTGGGGCCGTATTACCGGGTAATTTTAAAATCAAAAAAGCAAAGCTTCGCGGCGAAGAATCGAACGGGATGATTTGTTCCTTGCAGGAGCTGGGGATTGAAAGCAAGCTTGTTGCGAAAGAGTATTCAGAAGGAATCTTTGTTTTTCCAAGTGATACCGAAGTAGGTCAGGATGCGCTTGCACTATTAAATCGCGATGACCATATCTTAGAGCTTAGCTTAACTCCAAATCGTGCCGATGCGTTAAGCATGCTCGGTGTTGCTTATGAAGTCGCTGCAATCTTAGGAAAAGAAGTGAAGCTGCCACAGCCTAAAGTAGAGGCTTCAAGCGAAAAAGCTTCCGATTATATTAAGGTAAGTGTCGAAGCAAACGAAGATAACCCCATTTATACAGCAAAGGTTATTAAAAACGTAAAAATCGGCCCATCACCATTATGGATGCAAACAAGACTAATGGCAGCAGGGATTCGACCACATAACAATGTTGTCGATATCACGAACTATATTCTGCTTGAATACGGTCAGCCATTACACGCATTTGATTATGATCGTTTCGGTTCAAAAGAAGTGTTGGTTCGCCGGGCGCACCAAGGTGAAGAAATCGTCACTCTCGATGATGCGAAACGGACATTAACTGCTGACCATCTTGTTATTACGAACGGAAGTGTTCCAGTTGCACTAGCTGGTGTAATGGGTGGAGCAAACTCCGAAGTTCAGGCAGATACAACGACCGTTCTATTAGAGTCAGCGTACTTCAGCGGTGGTGTAATCCGTAAAGCATCTAAAGATCACGGCTTACGTAGTGAAGCAAGCACCCGCTATGAGAAGGGCGTCGATCCGAATCGAGTCCGTCTGGCTGCAGAAAGAGCGGCTGCGTTAATCGCAGAATATGCCGGCGGTGAAGTTCTTGAAGGCACAGTCGAAGTGGATACTTACACTGCTGAGCCTGCGGTTGTATCGATTACATTAGAAAAAATAAACAAAGTCATCGGTACACAATTAACGCTGGAAGAAGTTCAAGATATTTTTGCAAAATTAAAATTCGAAGTGGTTACTGATAATGATTTGTTAACCGTGACAGTTCCAACACGCCGTGGTGATATTACGATCGAAGAGGATTTAATTGAAGAAGTGGCTCGACTCTATGGCTATGATAAATTGCCAATGACACTTCCCGTTGGTGAAACAGCACCTGGTTACTTAACTGACTATCAGCAAAAGCGTCGGGTGGTTCGCCGTTTCTTAGAAGGAGCCGGTCTTTACCAAGCGGTAACGTATTCTTTAACAAGTGCGGATAAGGCTGCTCAATTTGCGATTGAGAATCGAGAGCCAATTCGTCTGGCAATGCCGATGAGTGAGGAGCGCAGCATGCTCCGTTTAAGCATTGTTCCACAGCTGTTAGAGGCGTTAAAATACAACACAGCACGACAAATTGATAGCATTGGCTTATATGAGGTAGGAGCCGTTTTCTTAGCTAATGATAACGAAGTTTTACCTGAAGAGCGGGAACATGTTGCCGGCGCGATTACCGGCCTATGGCATGCTCATTCTTGGCAAGGTGAAAAGAAGCCAGTTGATTTCTTTGTATTAAAAGGAATTCTTGAAGGTTTATTTGCAAAACTTGGTCTTACAGATAAGGTGGAGTATCGCCAAGCAGCAATAGACAGAATGCATCCAGGAAGAACAGCAGCGGTTTTACTTAACGGTCAAGAAATTGGCTTTGTAGGACAGATCCATCCAAGTGTGCAAAAGGACTTGGATTTAAAAGATACGTTAGTCTTTGAATTATCGTTAAGTGCAATCCTTGCAGCAGCAACTGAACCACTAACATTCGAAGCGATTCCGAGATATCCTTCTATTACTCGGGACATTGCCTTAGTGGTGGATAAAGAAAAGACAGCTTTCGAGCTCGAACAAATCATTGTTGCAGCTGGCGGAACGCTTTTAAAAGACGTTCATGTGTTTGATTTGTACGAAGGTGAACGAATGGAACAAGGGAAAAAATCGATTGCCTTCTCATTAAAATATTTTGATCCGGAACGGACATTAACTGATGAGGACGTTACAAAGGCTCATGACAAAGTGTTAACTGCCGTTAAAGAACAAGCAGGAGCCGTTTTACGAGGCTAGCCTTAAAGAATAATGAAAGAAAATGAAACTGGGACGCATCTGGTCGAAAATTCGCACCTTTTGCGTCCCTTTTTGTCTGATTGTGACAACATTACTTTTCAGTTGATTGAAGTTCATGTTATAGTATAGAGTAGGACTTTCAAGGAAATGGGGGCGCAGACATTGTCAGAGGTACGTAAAAATCGAACAACTGTTGATATATTTGGCCAGCAATATACGATTGTTGGAACAGAAAGCACCAGCCACATTCGTCTTGTTGCCTCAATGGTTGACGAAAAAATGCGTGAAATTAGCAGCTCAAATCCTTCACTAGATATGACCAAATTGGCTGTTTTGACCGCAGTAAATGCCGTCAACGACTTAATAAAACTAAAGGATTTACTAGAGCTTCATGAGAAAGAAATTGAAAGGTAAAGGGCTTAAAATTCATGCTTGATCTTTTGATTATGATTCTATTAATAAGCGGTTTATTCATTGGAATAAGGCGAGGCCTCATTCTGCAGTTTATTCATCTTACTGGTTTTATAATTGCGTTTATTGTTGCCAAAATGTATGGAAATGATTTTGCCGATAAGCTTGTTCTTTGGGTTCCTTATCCAAGCTTTGGCAGTGATTCGCCAATGGATATGATTGTTAGCAATGGTAATCTAGAGAATGCCTACTATCGGGGAATTGCGTTTGTGATAATTTTCTTTGCGGTTAAAATTGCTCTGCAAATAATTGGTTCTATGCTTGACTTTATAGCAAATTTGCCATTATTAAAACAATTTAATACGATGGCTGGAGGAATTTTAGGATTTTTAGAGGTTTACCTTATTACATTTATAGTGTTATATTTTGCAGCACTCATACCTATAGAAATGATTCAAACTGCCTTACATAATTCATTATTAGCAGAAGGTATTGTCAAGTATACTCCGATATTATCTCAAGATATTAAAGAACTTTGGATTGATGTATAACGATAACTTCTCTTTTTAAGAGAAGTTTTTCTATTATTTAAAAAGGGTATGTTAAAAAGGATTAAGTGCTTACCTGTTAAGGAAGGCTGGTGTATCAAATGAATGCAAACAAGAAGGATATCATCCGATTATTGGAAACGATTGCAATTTATATGGAGCTGAAGGGCGAAAACACTTTTAAAATCGCAGCCTTCAGGAAGGCAGCCCAAGCTCTTGAAACAGATGACCGAAGCCTAAGTGAAATAACGGATTTTACTAAGCTTGCAGGAATAGGAAAAGGAACAGCAGCAGTCATCAATGAATATATCGAAACATCACAATCAACGGTTCTACAGCAATTAAAAGAAGAGGTTCCTGCCGGATTAATTCCGTTACTGCAATTGCCAGGTTTAGGCGGGAAAAAGATTGCCAAGCTATACCAGGAGTTAGGTATTGAAAATGTAGCGGATCTCGAAGAAGCCTGTCGGGCTGGGAAGGTTCAGGCACTGGCTGGGTTTGGTAAAAAAACAGAAGAAAAAATCCTTGCATCGATAACAGAAGCAGGAAAGCGTCCGGAACGGTTACCGATTGCCATGATGTTGCCAATTGCTGAAGCCATTGAAGCGGCATTAACGAAATTCTCAGGAATAGAAAAATTTTCAAGGGCAGGCAGCTTGCGGAGAATGAACGAAACGGTAAAGGATTTAGACTTCATTATTTCGACCGTTAATCCAGAAAACGTGAAAGAGCAGCTTCTCAACCTGCCGAACATTAAAGAAATTATTGCAGCAGGAAATACGAAGGTTTCACTGATTTTTGCTTTTTCTTATGATATTTCTGTCGATTTCCGAATTGTAAATCCGGAACAATACGCCTCCGCTCTGCTTCATTTTACAGGGTCAAAAGAACACAATGTAAAAATGAGACAGCTAGCAAAGGAACGAGGAGAAAAAATTAGTGAATACGGCGTGGAGAATGTCGAGACTGGTGAAGTCATTACTTTTTTAACTGAGCAGGAATTTTATCAGCATTTCGGTTTGCCGTTTATTCCCCCAGAAATTCGTGAGGACGGTTCAGAAGTTGAAAGTTTTTCAAATGATGTTGAGTTGATCGCATTAGAAGACATTAAAGGTGATCTCCATATGCACTCAACATGGAGTGATGGGGCCCATTCGATTGAAGAAATGGCGGAAGCCTGCCGAGCCCGTGGTTATCGTTATATGGCAATAACTGATCATTCGCAATTTTTAAAGGTTGCCAACGGTTTGACGGCAGACAGACTCCGGCAGCAACGACAGGAAATTAACCGATTAAATGAAAAATATGATGATTTTACGATTCTAGCAGGAGTCGAAATGGATATTTTACCTGATGGAAGTCTTGATTATCATGATGAGATGCTGGCGGAAATGGACCTTGTTATTGCATCGATCCACTCAGCCTTTTCCCAACCAAGGGAAAAGATTATGGCGAGGTTGAAAACAGCGTTAATGAACGCACATGTCGATATTATTGCCCACCCTACGGGAAGACTAATTGGGCGGCGTGACGGATATGATGTGGACATGGAGATGCTGATTGAATTGGCAAGGGAAACGAATACGGCCTTAGAACTTAATGCCAACCCGCATCGTTTAGATTTAGCCTATGAAAACTTAAAGACAGCCCAGGAAGCGGGCGTAAAGATTGTTATTAATACAGATGCTCATAAAATGGATACTTTAAATCATATCGAAATTGGAGTGGCAGCTGCTAAAAAAGGCTGGATCAAAAAATCCTCTGTTTTAAACGCGATGGACATAGAGGATTTATTAGCTTTTCTACAAAAATAATTAGTGTCTAGCTCCAGCGCCCAGCGCCAAATGGACTTCGCCCACCTCCCTACGATAAGTCAACATCGAATCGCTTACGCGCTTCGTGTTTCCTTTATCTCAGTCGGTGTGCTCCAGTCCATAGGTCGCTGACCGGGCGCTTGCGCTTTTCGAATAAGGAGGTCTCTCCATGCATGAACGAGTACTGAGAGTTTTGGAATTTGATAAAATTAAAGAACAGTTACAGGAACATGTTTCCTCTTCATTAGGAAGAGATAAAGTACAAGAATTAAAGCCATCCACTGACTTTGCTGAGGTCGTAAGGCTGCAGGAGGAAACGGATGAAGCAGCAAATGTACTTCGCATAAAAGGAAATGTTCCACTGGGTGGAATCTTCGATATTCGGGCTCATATTAAACGAGCTGCCATTGGCGGGATGTTAAGCCCGTATGAATTAATGCAGACAGCCAGCACTGTCCACGTGAGCCGAAGTATGAAAAGATTTATCGAAGATTGTGCTGAAGAGGAATTAAGTATACCGATCTTGGTTGAGTTTTCTGAACGAATCATCGTGTTGGCGGAACTTGAGCAATCGATTAAAATGGCGATTGATGATAACGGTGAAGTATTAGATGGAGCCAGTGAAACACTCCGCTCTTTAAGACATCAATTGCGGACAAAAGAGGCTCGGGTAAGGGAGAAATTAGAAAGCATGATTCGTTCGTCGAATGCGCAAAAGATGTTATCTGATACGCTCATTACGATTAGAAACGATCGGTTTGTTCTCCCCGTCAAGCAAGAATACCGCAGTCATTATGGGGGAATTATTCATGACCAAAGTGCTTCAGGACAAACCCTCTTTATCGAGCCGCAATCAGTGGTGGAGTTAAACAATGAGCTTCAGGGAATCCGTTTAAAAGAAGAGCAAGAAATTCAAAGAATTTTAATTCAATTAACCGGTCATGTTGCGTTAAACCAGGCAGAGCTTGAAGTGATCGTCACTGTTTTAGCTGAACTCGATTTTATGTTTGCTAAAGCTCGTTATGCGAAACGGATAAAAGCATCAAAACCATTGATGAATGACGAAGGGAAAATTTCCTTAACGAAAGCAAGGCACCCGTTAATTCCAATCGATGAGGTTGTCCCGAATGACATTACAATAGGCATTGATTTTTCGACGATTGTCATTACGGGTCCAAATACAGGCGGAAAAACGGTTACCTTAAAAACAGTCGGTCTTTGTACGCTTATGGCTCAGGCCGGTTTACAAGTTCCGGCCTACGATGGATCAGAAATGGCTGTGTTTGACGAAGTATACGCTGATATTGGCGATGAGCAATCCATTGAACAAAGCTTAAGTACTTTTTCATCTCATATGGTGAATATTGTTGATATTTTAAAACGGGTTGGTTCCAACAGTCTCGTCTTATTTGATGAACTTGGCGCTGGTACGGACCCGCAAGAAGGGGCAGCTCTCGCCATTTCGATTTTAGACGAGGTTTATAAGCGTGGCGCCAGGGTGATTGCCACCACGCATTATCCAGAATTGAAAGCATACGGCTATAACCGTGAGGGTGTGAGCAATGCGAGTGTAGAATTTGATGTCGAAACACTAAGCCCGACCTATAAACTGTTAATTGGCGTTCCAGGGCGAAGCAATGCCTTCGAAATATCGAGACGCCTAGGTTTAGATGAACGAGTTATTGAAAATGCGCGAACCCATATTAGTGCTGATACGAACCAAATCGAAAATATGATTGCATCGTTAGAGGAAAGTCGGCGCAAGGCAGAAACGGAAGAGGAAGAAGCACAAGAATTGCTCCGGAATGCTGAACGGCTCCATAAAGACCTGCAAAAGGAAATGGTCGCCTTTTACAAGCAAAAGGATGAAATGGTTGAGAAAGCAGCAGACGAAGCAGCAGCCATTATTGAAAAGGCAAAATCGGAATCGGAGAAAATTATTCGTGAGTTAAGACAACTGCGAATCGACAAGCAAGCCGAAGTGAAGGAGCATGAGCTGATTGAAGCAAGAAAGCGGTTGGAAGAAGCCGCACCTGCTAAAACGGCAAAGAAATCAGTGATGAATCAGGCAAAGAAAAAGCATTCCTTTAGTCCTGGGGATGAGGTGATGGTGCAAAGCTTTGGTCAAAAGGGTTTGTTAATCGAGAAAATTAGCGAGCAAGAATGGCAGGTTCAAATCGGGATTTTGAAAATGAAGGTCGACGAAAAAGATTTAGAATATATAAATAGCCCGAAACAAGTAGAAAAGCGCCATCTTACTACAGTAAGGGGCAAGGATTATCATGTAAGCCTTGAGCTTGACTTGCGCGGGGAACGTTTTGAAAATGCGTTAATGCGAGTTGAAAAGTATATCGATGATGCTTTACTTGCCGGGTATCCAAGGGTGTCGATTATTCACGGAAAAGGGACAGGAGCACTAAGGCAAGGTGTCCAAGAATATTTAAAAAATCACCGTTCCGTGAAGAAAATTCGATTTGGCGATGCCGGCGAGGGTGGCACTGGAGTGACCATTGTTGAATTTAAATAGCAGAGGGAGAAATGGGGATGAACCAATTTTGGGAAAATCAGTTTGTGCAGTCAGCAGCCTATTATAGCGTAGTAATTCTCTGTTTGGTTGTTTTTTTAGCCATATTCGAGCTTGTCACTAAATATAAAAATTGGGAAGAAATAAAAAAGGGAAATTTAGCAGTGGCAATGGCAACAGGAGGAAAAATTTTTGGGCTTGCCAATATTTTTAGGCATTCTATTTCTCAGCATGATTCCCTTGTTACAATGGTTAGCTGGGGGGTTTTTGGTTTTTTACTCTTGTTAGCAGGCTATTTTATTTATGAGTTTTTGACGCCAACCTTTAAAATTGATGAAGAAATTCAAAAGGATAATCGGGCTGTCGGCTTAATTTCAATGGTCATTTCAATCGGATTATCTTATGTTATTGGTGCGGGGATATCGTAAGGAGAGGTTTAAATGGAAACATTAGCAAAGGTATTAATGGCCCTTTGCGGGGGATTTATCATCATCGGGATCATTTATTTGTTGTTGTAAAAAAGTAGAAGGCTGGCAAGTGGTCAGCCTTTTATAATTAAGTCACTGTTGTATCTGGCTGTTGATTTCCGCTCCAGGTGCTCGCTTTCCGCGGGGGAGTCTCGCACCTGCAGCGAAGATCAACAGAGTGTTCAAAATCAACATTGAACCTTTAACACAGCCATAATTGAAATTAACTATTCCCCTCATTGCCACATAGCCTGTAGTATAATATAATTAAATTGAATATTCTAAAATCT
The DNA here is from genome assembly GCF_051233475.1 of Neobacillus terrisolis. Classification (NCBI taxonomy): domain Bacteria; kingdom Bacillati; phylum Bacillota; class Bacilli; order Caryophanales; family Bacillaceae; genus Neobacillus; species Neobacillus terrisolis. Next base: position 154,908 of record NZ_JBKFGH010000011.1, read on the forward strand.
CTTAATATAAAAAGGAGGGAATGAATTGACAGACCCGAGACCTTGGTTGAAAAGCTACCCAAAAGAGATTTCGGCCAACCTCCATTACGAGGGTTTTCCAATACAAGAGTATTTAAAGCAAGCCGCAGCTGAATTTCCTGAAAAAATTGCCATTCATTTTATGGGAAAAGAATTAACTTATAAAAAGATTCATCAGGAAGCGTTAAAGTTTGCAAATTATTTACAACATCTTGGTTTAGAAAAAGGAGATCGGGTAGCCATCATGCTGCCTAATACGCCTCAATCGGTCATTAGCTATTTTGGTACATTAATGGCAGGTGGAGTCGTCGTTCAAACCAATCCGCTCTACACAGAAAGAGAATTAGCCTATCAAATGAATGATTCAGGTTCAAAAATATTGATATGCCTAGATATTCTGTTCCCTCGCGTCGTTAAAGTAATGAATAAGACCAACTTGCAACATGTTGTTGTGACTTCTATTAAAGATTATCTCCCCTTTCCAAAAAATCTTATCTACCCGTTTATTCAAAAAAAGCAATATGGCCTTGTCGTCAATGTAAAACACAAAGGCAATTATCATTTATTTACCGAAATCATGAAGACCAAACTAGGAAAAAGGATTATTCCCGAAATAAATGTTGCTGAAGACATTGCCGTCCTCCAGTACACAGGGGGAACAACTGGATCTCCTAAAGGGGTCATGTTGACCCATAAAAATTTAGCCGCTAACACCACAATGTGTAAGGCCTGGCTTTATAAATGCAAATCAGGGAATGAGACAATCCTTGGGGTAGTACCCTTCTTCCATGTATATGGAATGACAACCGTGATGCTTTTATCGATAATGGGCGCTCACAAAATGGTCTTATTGCCAAAGTTTGATCCAGAAGCTGTTTTAAAAACAATTGATAAACAACGTCCAACCTTATTTCCGGGAGCACCCACGATATATATTGGCTTATTAAATCACCCAGATATAAAGAAATATGACCTTTCCTCTATTGACAGCTGTATTAGCGGATCAGCGCCGTTGCCTATAGAGATTCAACAGAAATTTGAAGAGGTAACCGGGGGAAAGCTTGTTGAGGGATACGGTCTTACGGAAACTTCCCCAGTGACTCACTCGAATTTTTTATGGGATCGACCTCGTGTTAAGGGAAGTATTGGAGTTCCATGGCCGGATACAGATGCCGCTATTTTGTCTTTAAAAACCGGGGAACCTGTGCCAGTTGGAGAAATCGGCGAGATTGCTGTTAAAGGTCCACAAGTTATGAAGGGGTACTGGAATAGGCCGGAAGAAACGGAACAGACGATTAAAAACGGTTGGCTATTAACAGGAGATCTCGGATACATGGATGAAGACGGATATTTCTATGTGGTTGATCGCAAGAAAGACATGATTATTGCAGGTGGGTTTAATATCTATCCACGGGAAATTGAGGAAGTGCTTTATGAACATAATGATGTGGTTGAGGCGGTAGCTGCTGGCGTCCCGGATCCATATCGAGGTGAAACGGTAAAAGCATATGTGGTGGTTAAGGAGGGGGCAAATCTATCAGCAGAAGAGCTTGATAAATTCGCCCGTAAGCATTTAGCAGCATACAAGGTTCCTAGAATATATGAGTTTAGAAAAGAACTTCCCAAGACTGCAGTCGGCAAAATTTTAAGAAGATCCTTAATCGAAGAAGAAAGGCAGCGTCTTGAAGAAGATCAAGAAAAGCGAGCATAATCATTCATAGATTCGGGGGGCAAAAAACGATGCAGGATTATCGAAATATGCTGTCCCTTTTGAAAAGGACATACGTTCCGTTATTTTTCGAAAAAAGGGTCGTTTAAGAGGACAAACGGACATAGGTTCCGTTATTAGGCTAAAATCGAGCTATTAGACGTGTATTTTTAACAAATAGCGTACCTGATGTCCGCATCTACCTCCAAAATACCCGTTTTTATTAAAATAACGTACTCCATGTCCGCATAATCTAAACGCGCAGCATTAATCACATAAGAAAACGCTGCTGAAATCAGAATCAACAGCGTTTTTTATGTGATTATACATATAACCTTTATAGTAATAATATTATACAAAGCCTTGACAGATAATTTTCAGAATATTATTATAAACTTAATGAATGGTGATTCATTCACTTCCAGTATTCCCCGAACTAAATCTCTTGAAGGGAGAGATTGGCCTTGAAAAAAGATAAACCAAAATACAGAAAAATTATCGATGCTGCTGTTATTGTTATTGCAGAAAATGGCTATCATCAAGCGCAAGTGTCGAAAATTGCGAAACAAGCAGGAGTGGCTGACGGTACAATTTATCTATATTTTAAGAACAAAGAGGACATTCTTATCTCTCTTTTTCGGGAAAAAATGGGGAATTTTGTAGAAAAGATTGAGTCGAAAATAGCAGGATTTAGTTCGGCAGCAGAGAAATTATTTATATTGGTAGAATCCCATTTTGACATGCTATCAAATGACCACCACCTTGCGAAAGTAACACAGCTCGAACTTAGACAAGCCAATATTGAGCTAAGGCATGAGCTTAGTGATGTACTGAGGGGATATTTAAAGGTTGTTGATCAAATATTGCAAGAAGGGATAGACAATGGAGAATTTACAGAAGCAATTGACATCCGGCTAACTCGTCAAATGATATTTGGCACAATTGACGAAACAATAACCACCTGGGTCATGAATGAACATAAATATGATCTGAAAGCGTTAGCTCCAAAAGTTCATCATTTATTGCTTAATGGATGTGGGAAGCATTAGCATGAAAATTGGAATAGTAAAGCAATAGAAGGGGGAAAAAAGGTGGAATTTTTGAAAACGTCCATAGCCGATCGCATCGCTACGATAACGATCACTAAAGGACCGGCAAATGCTCTTTCTTCTCAAGTATTAAAGGAATTGGCACTTGTGTTAAACGAAGTGGAGCATGATGAAAATGTTAGAGTAATCCTAATCAATGGTGAAGGTCGATTCTTTTCTGCGGGAGCAGATATTAAAGAATTCACAACGATTGAAAATGGCGAACAATTTAGTGAGTTAGCTAGATTAGGTCAAAATTTATTTGAGCGGATGGAAAATTTCCCGAAACCAATTATTGCGGCTGTTCATGGTGCTGCTCTTGGTGGAGGATTGGAACTTGCGATGGCATGTCATTTCCGTCTTGTTAGTGATAATGCTAAATTAGGTTTGCCGGAATTACAGCTTGGTTTAATTCCTGGATTTGCGGGAAGTCAGCGTTTACCTCGTTTAGTGGGTACTCCAAGAGCGGCTGAAATGCTTCTTACAAGCACACCGATAACTGGTGAGGAAGCTGTAAAAGCAGGACTTGCCAACCATGCGTATCCTGAAGCAGAACTTTTAGAAAATGCTTATAAGATTGCAGGACAAATTGCTAAGAAAAGCCCTATCGCGATTAAAGCTATCCTTGAGCTTTTCAGTTATTCCAAGCAAGAGAAGTTTCATGCAGGGGTAGAGCGTGAGGCTGTGCTGTTTGGACAAGTTTTTGAATCTGCTGATGGACAAGAGGGTATTAGTGCATTTATTGATAAACGGGAACCAAATTTCGTTGGTAAGTAACCAACAAAAATTTTTGGGATAAATTTTTTGAATCTTTAAAAACTATACAATGTTCCGACAATTTACGACATTTTTGGAGGGAAAATAATGAATATTTATGTATTGATGAAAAGAACCTTCGATACAGAAGAGAAGATTGCCATTTCCGGCGGAAAAATTAATGAAGACGGTGCTGAATTTATCATTAACCCATATGATGAATATGCAATCGAAGAAGCTATCCAAGTTCGCGATGCTAATGGTGGAGAAGTAACGGTTATTTCTGTTGGAAATGAAGAGACTGAAAAACAACTTCGTACAGCATTGGCAATGGGTGCGGATAAGGCTGTTTTAATTAATACTGAAGATGATTTAGAAGCATCCGATCAATACACAACTGCAAAAATTATCGCTGAATATTTAAAAGACAAAAATGCTGATTTAATCATTGCAGGTAACGTGGCAATTGACGGCGGTTCAGGTCAAGTCGGTCCTCGTGTGGCTGAACTACTTGAAATCCCTTATGTCACTACAATTACAAAGTTAACTATTGATGGCAGCAATGTTACGGTTGTTCGAGATGTTGAGGGTGATTCTGAAACAATTGAAACAACTTTACCGGTTCTTGTAACAGCTCAACAGGGCTTAAATGAACCACGCTATCCTTCCTTGCCGGGAATCATGAAAGCAAAGAAAAAACCGCTGGAAGAATTGGAGCTTGATGATCTTGATCTTGAAGAAGATGATGTTGCACCAAAGACAAAAACAATTGAAATCTATTTACCGCCTCAAAAAGAAGCAGGAAAAGTACTTGCTGGCGATATCCAAGATCAAGTGAAGGAACTAGTAAACTTGCTTCATACTGAAGCAAAGGTTGTTTAATGGAAATTAATTGATTGAGCGCTCGTTCATTGATTGAAAAACACTGCGGGAGGTAGTAATAATGTCAAGAAAAGTATTGGTTATTGGGGAAGTACGTGAAGGCTCATTACGTAATGTTTCCTTTGAAGCCATTGCAGCTGCAAAAACTGTTGCTGAAGGCGGAGAAGTTGTAGGTGTACTAATTGGAGATGCTGTAAGCGCGTTAGGACAAGAATTAATTCAAAATGGTGCAGACCGTGTGGTTGTTGTTGAAGATGCTGGATTAAAACAATATACTTCAGACGGTTATGCTCAAGCATTGTTGGCTGTAATTGATGCAGAATCTCCAGAAGGAATTATTATGGGGCATACTGCTCTAGGTAAAGATTTAGCTCCGAAATTAGCTGGTAAATTATCTTCAGGGTTAATTTCAGATGCAACTGCAGTTGAGGAAGCGGGAGGTAATATCGTATTTACCCGTCCAATCTATTCCGGTAAAGCATTTGAAAAGAAAATCGTAACGGAAGGCATTATTTTTGCCACTGTTCGTCCTAATAACATTACTCCTTTAGGTAAGGATGAATCAAAAACAGGTGATGTATCATCCTTAACTGTAGCAATTAAAGATTTGCGTACTGTTATTAAAGAAGTAGTTCGCAAAGCGAGTGAAGGCGTCGATCTTTCAGAAGCAAAAGTGGTTATTGCCGGAGGCCGTGGTGTTAAAAGCGAGGAAGGCTTTGAACCATTAAAAGAATTAGCAAACGTACTTGGTGGTGCAGTTGGAGCATCGCGTGGTGCATGTGATGCAGAATACTGTGATTACTCTTTACAAATCGGCCAAACAGGTAAAGTAGTAACACCTGATTTGTATATTGCATGCGGGATTTCAGGTGCAATTCAACACTTAGCAGGTATGTCTAACTCAAAAGTAATTGTCGCGATTAACAAAGATCCAGAGGCCAACATCTTTAAAGTAGCAGACTATGGTATTGTTGGCGACCTTTTTGAAGTAGTTCCACTATTAACAGAGGAATTTAAAAAGTTAAAAGTTCTTTCTTAATCGATTAACGGGCGGACTTTCCGCTCGTTTTTTTGTGACTTTTTGTATGGTAAAATAATGTAAGGGATCCGTATATTAATTAGTAAAAGGGGAAAAGTACGAACGAAACATATCATTAGCATTGATGGTTCAAACGGTGTTATACTGACGGTAAGATTTTTAGTTTAATTTTAGGAGGATATACAATGGCAATTACACATGCGACAGATCAAACCTTTAAAGCTGAAACTGGTTCCGGCACAGTGCTGGTTGATTTTTGGGCACCTTGGTGCGGCCCTTGTAAAATGATTGCACCAGTATTAGAAGAGCTTGACCAAGAATTAGGAGAAAAGGTTAAGATCGTCAAAGTCGATGTAGATGAAAACCCAGAAACAGCAGGCCAATTCGGCATTATGAGCATCCCTACATTACTTGTGTTAAAAGAAGGAGAAGTTGTCGATAAAGTGGTTGGATTTTCTCCGAAAGAAGCACTAGCTGGAGTTCTTGCAAAACATATTTAAGAATAGTATTTGAAAAAGCTTACTATACAAGTAAGGTTGATCTAAAGCGTAGGAAACGCTGTTGATCAACCTTTTTTATTTTTATTGCTGACTAAATGATGAAGATTCATCCATAATGAAAGTAAAATCCCTTTCGTTTAAGGAGTTTATATATGAGAAAAATCAGTGTTGTAGGAATGGGTTATGTTGGCTTAGTGACAGCCGTCTCACTTTCTTCAATCGGGCATGACGTTACTTGTATTGAGATGGACAAGGAAAAACTAGCTCTTCTCCAAAAAGGTATATCACCAATTTATGAACCGGGATTAGAAATCATGCTCCAAGAAGCGATAAATAATCGCCGGCTGCGCTTTACGTTTGAGGCAAAAGAAGGGCTAGAGGAAGCAGAAATTATCTATATAGCTGTAGGGACGCCAACGCTGGAAAATGGCTCAGTCAATTTAGATTATCTGGAAATGGTGATTAATGAGATAGCAGCCTGTATTACAAAAAATGTAATCGTGGTTGTAAAAAGTACTGTACCAGTAGGCACGAATCATATGATAAAAGCTAAACTTGATCAAGCTCTTCCGCTTCATATTAAGGCCGAAGTCATCTCAAATCCTGAATTTCTACGAGAGGGGTCGGCTATTTATGATACCTTTCATGCTGACAGAATTGTGATCGGTGCCGATAATCAACAAGCCGCAGATGTTATGAGTGAGGTAAATAAACCGTTTGGCGTACCAATTTTTCACACTGATATCTTAAGTGCAGAAATGATTAAATACGCTTCAAATGCCTTTTTGGCAACAAAAATAAGCTTTATAAATGAAATGGCCAATATTTGTGAAAAGGTTGGGGCGGATATTGAATCTGTCTCGGTTGGAATGGGAATGGATCAAAGGATAGGTCCCCATTTTTTAAAAGCCGGAATTGGCTATGGGGGTTCTTGTTTTCCAAAGGATACAAAAGCGTTGAGCTATATTGCAGCAGATGTCGACTATGATTTTCATTTATTAAAAGCGGTGATCGACGTCAATAACAAGCAGCAGCGAATTTTGCTGAAAAAAGCACGTGAAAGGTTTCAGTCATTAAACGGAAAAAAGGTGGCATTGTTAGGATTAGCCTTTAAGCCGAATACGGATGATATGAGGGAATCGCCTTCATTAGTTATGGCAGCTGAATTGGTAAACGAAGGTGCAGAGGTTGTCGCATTTGACCCAGTTGCGGGTGAAAAGGCAAGCAGAATATTTCCGACTGTAATAAACGTTGTGGAGACGCTCGAAATCGCGATAAAGGGTGCCGATATGGCGTTTATCCTAACCGATTGGGAGGAATTTAAAGGTACGGAATTATCGGTATTTGTAAAACAGATGAAGCAGCCGATAATTTTTGATGGCCGCAATTGCTTTAAATTGACTGAAGTTGAAAAATATCCAATTGAGTACCATTCAATTGGTCGAAAAGCGCTCCTTATTTGAAATATCTTTGCTGTCTACTAAAATCATTGGACTTCGGTTCGATGATTTTTTTTTAGAAGGAAACAAGAATTACTGATTCTTGTTCATAGTATTGTAACATTTTTTAAAATACTCCATTGACATTGATAATCGTTATCACTTATAATCGTAATTGAAATTCATTATCAATTACATAGTTAATAACATTTGGAGGGTACATACGTGAAAAAACGAGAACTGAAAAAGATATTTGCAGGATTTTTAATTGCAAGTGCAGTTTTAACAGGTTGTAATACAAGCAAAGAGACTGCTGAAAAAGAAGAAAAAACTCAAGTAGAAACAAAGGAAACCGAAAAAGAAGCGCAAAATGAAGTGGATTATCCAGCTGTTTTTCAAGAGGCAGTAACAGAACTAGCTAAAGCCAGCGAAGGAAAAGATGTAGATTACGATAAAGTGATTGATTTATATACTACTAATCTTCAAGGTTTAGTCCAAGAGCGTGACAAGGAGTTTGAGGATACAATTGACCAGCATATTACAACTGCGCTTGAAGCTGGAAAAGAAGGAACGATGGACAAAGTAGTCGTAAAACAAATTTTTGATAAGCTGATGCAAAAAGTTTTTTATACCACAATGAAGCATGAATTTGTTGAAGTGGCTGAAAATTGGGGTAAGACGGAAGAAGTAAAAGAAGAAATTGAAGAGGCTAAAGTATTTTATTCCATTCTGTCAACAACGGTTCAAAAACGCGATGCAGCTAATGGCACTACGATGGTTGATGTGATTAACGGTGGATTTGAAGAAATGGAGAAGGCGGTTGATAGTAATGACCAACTTGCATTCCAATTAGGTAAACAAGTTGTTGATAAGACGTTAATGAAAACCTTCTATTTTGCAACAGGAGCTATTCCTAACGGGTATGCTACAAAAGCGGCAGCTGCAGCAAAAGAGAATGCAGAAGAAGCGAAGGTTGAACAAGCAGAAGGATGGGCATTCTACCAATCTATTTATACTTACATTAACAAGCATGCGGCTGAAGAAGGTGCTTATATTTTAAGTCAATTTGATTTAGAAACGGATGTAACGCAACTTGACCCTGCTGCAGTAAATAAAGCATTTGTTCGTGGTTTCTCAAAGGTTGCTATAGATGAGTATAAGGAAAGCATCGAAGCTTGGGGCGAAGACAAATCTGTTATCACCGCTTTAGAGGGTGCGTTATTCATTGATATTATCGGGCAAGATATTAAAGGGCTAATTGGAGAAGCTGAATACACCGCTTTAACGGAAAAAGCACAAAAATATTTAGACGCTGCGAAAGCAAAGGATAAAGCTGCAGGGGAAATTACTTTAAAGGAAATCGAGGCTACTTTACAAACTGTAATCGAAAAAGCCAAGTAATCCTTAACCTACTCGGAAAAGACCTTGTAATGAAAGCAAGGTTTTTTCCGTGTTTAACTACTGGAAATGGAGTGTTAATTGTGAAAATTATCCTGACCGGAGGAGCCGGTTTTATTGGCAGCCACCTGGCTAAGAAGTTGTTACTAGAGCAACATGATGTACTTATTCTTGATTGTTTGCACAACTATTACTCTATTGATCGAAAAAAACAGCAGCTTGAAAGATTAAACAAAGAGGGGCGATTTACCTTTAAAAAGGTAAACCTGCTAGAGAAAGATGTGACAATGGCGATCTTTAAAGACTATTCTCCAGATGTTGTCATCCATTTGGCGGCTTTGCCAGGAGTAGCATACTCAATAGAGCAGCCCTTGGAATATGTGGATTACGACATAAAAGCAACCATAAACGTATTAGAAGCAGCTGGCGTTTCGGGTGCTTCCCAAGTAATTTTTGCCTCATCTTCCTCCGTTTATGGGAATCGACAGGGAGAGCCAAGTCATGAAGATATGGCTAATGGAAAAGTCATTTCACCATATGCCGCTTCAAAATATTCTGCGGAAGCTTTTTGTCATGTATATGAGCATCTTTATGGTTATAAAGTGAAAGTATTAAGGTTTTTTACGGTATACGGTCCGTGGGGACGGCCGGATATGGCAATCACTCATTTTATTGAAAAGCTATTACGGTCAGAGGAAATTACCGTATTTGGAAAAGGCGGAGCGAGAGATTATACATACGTCGAAGATATTGTGAATGGAATCTATCTTGCTATGACAAAAAGGCAGGAGAGCGATGTTTATAATTTAGGATCGGGACGGCCGATTACAATGGTACAGCTTTTAACGGAATTGAATCAATTTTTCCCCAATATGAAGGTGAACTGGGGGCCGGACCGAAGAGGAGATGTCCAAGAAACGTGGGCAAATATTCAAAAAGCAAATCAGCTGTTAGGTTACGCACCGGTTATAGATTTTAGAACTGGATTATTAAGAACGATTCAGTGGGCAAAACAAGATGGACCGATTTAACTTTCGTTTCGTTAAATACTTTTTATCCGTTGTGATTCTTTTAGTGTTTATGTTATTATCAGCCTATTTTTTTAATCTTTCTAGTCTATGGGGGCTGATGATTAAAATATGGAACCGTCCTGTGCTCGTTTTTTTGATCATGCTTTTCTATTTTTTGTCCTTTTGTTTAAAGGCTTGGGCGTGGAAGCTTTATTTAAATAACAAACCAAGATTTAAGTCATGTTTATTAGGAATCCTTTATAGCCTTTTGATCAATCATATTTCCCCGATAAAAGCTGGAGATTTTGTAAGGGCTGGGCTGTTATCGGCTAGAGATGATGACATTAGCATAGAGAATGCCCTTCATTCGGTAGTCATATTAAGAAGCCTTGATATTATGAGTCTGTTTCTGTTTTCGATGATTGGCTTAGTCATTTTACACATAAATATTTCTATTCCGTTTTGGTTATTGTTTGCGGGACTGATCGGTGGTGGAGTCTTGCTGCTCTTGTTAAAACGGAAGTTTTCAGCTTTTTATAAACGGCAATTAGAGCAATTAAAATCAGCCTTACTTGGAATAAATGGATTGTATATCGTGCTGCTCACTTTAATAAGTTGGGTAATAGAAGCTGCGGTATTGTTTGGAACCGTCCTGGCAGTTAATCAAGAATTATCCATCGTTGCAGCTGTTTGGGTAAACAGTCTCACGATTGCCGGGCAAATTTTTCAAATAACCCCCGGCGGGATTGCCAATTACGAAACGATTATGACCTTTGCACTTGGAGCAATTGGTTTTTCATTGAAAGATGGGTATGCCATCGCGATTATGACTCACGGGATAAAATTTTTATTTTCTTATCTTGCTGGGGCATATGCTATTTTCTCTTTTCCGGTCCCGCTTGACCGAATTAGAGCTTGGATCAAACATAAAGGAGTGATGCGGACATGAAAAGCGCATCGAAATTTGAAAAGGTAGCAGCCCGCTGCTGGAATTTACTTAACGAAGGGAAGCCGTTTACACCGATTTTTGTTGTTGGGGTGATGGTTCTATTTCATATTTCGGATTTATCGGAGCTAGCCCATAGTAAACTACTGTTCTTGTCTTTTTTAACAGTACTTCCTCTGCTCGTTATTTATTATTTTTATGATTTCCCATTATTCCTGCGAAATTATTTGTGGATTCCTTTTGTTGCATTTTTAATTATTTGGAATCAAGTGAATGTTGCCCTCCTTTTCTTTTCTGCAGGACTATATTTCTTTTTTACAGTCTTTTTTTGGGGGACCCTTTATTACCACCTTAGAATCGGTACATCTTGGCTGAATTTTACTCGTTTTTGGAAGCTTGTCTTAAAAAATAGTGATTCAACAAGTGGAAATGCTCAGGAACAGCTGCCAAAATTTTTCCTCATTCTCTCGATTTGGGAAATGGTATATCAGCAGCTTGCTGGTTTAACTGGTCAAGCAGGGTGGTCTCTGATCCTTTTTTATGGGGCAGTCCTAGTATACTCGTTCATTCTTCATCGTAATCTATTTGATTGGAAACCAAAAGTAATCGAAGAAAGAACCAATAATGCGCCGCTCCCGACAAAAACACTAACAGAAAAGGTTGTAGTTATCGTTATTGATGGAATGAGGAAAGAGCGTTTTTACGAAGCGAAAACGCCATTTTTGGATTATTTAAAGGAAAACGGAACGGAGTATACGAATATGGAGACGGTTTATCCCGCCCGAACAGTCGTCTGTTTTTCCTCTATGTTTACCGGGACTTATCCGTTTGAGCATGGCATTAAATCGAATATGGTATGGAAATTGGGAATCAAGGTTGAAAGTATTTTTGACTCGCTTCGGAAGGTTGGCAAAAAAGGTAGATTACTAGGGATTGCTCATTTGGTTGATTCGATGGGGGATGATGTTGAAACGGTAACTGCTGTGATGAACAAAGATGAAGCTGATCCCAATATTATCAATAGAGCAAAGAAAATAATGAAAGAACAAGACCCTGATTTACTGGTGGTTCAACTGATTGGAACGGACCAAACCGGGCATAGCCAGGGGGTTTTGTATGATGAGTATATTCAAAAAATCCAAGAAGCAGATGAGCTTGTTCGCCAGTTTGTGGATTGGTTAGAGGCCGAAGGAAAGATGAAGGATACTACGATAATGATCTGTGCCGACCATGGTCAGGCCGATGGGATTGGCGGACATGGCCACTTAGATGAAGGGGAACGTTATGTTCCATTTTTCTTACACGGACCGCGCATTGCAAAAGGGAAAATAGTTGAGGAGAAGCACAGTCTTGTTTCTGTTGCGCCAACGATTTCTTATTTATTGGGAGCGCCCTATCCGAGTCATTCAAGGGGCAAGGTGCTGCTAGAAGCGGTTGAAAATCAACTGAGTGGAGGTGTGAAGAAACGTGCGTAAGCAAAAAGTAGTCGTATTTTTACCAGCCTTTAATGAAGAAGCGGTCATAGCCCAGGTAATTTCTCGTATCCCTAGGCAAATTCACCCGTTTATCGATGTTAAGGTGTTAGTCATTGATGATGGCTCTTCGGATCATACCGTAAACGAAGCTAAAAATGCAGGCGCAGAGTTTATTGTTCGTTTTGAAAAAAACAGGGGCCTAGGTGCTGCGGTAAGGCAAGGTCTGCATGAGTGCGTCAAACTTGGTGCCGATGTTGGCGTAATGATTGATGCGGATGGGGAATATCCTCCTGAACAAATCCCAGATTTAATTAAACCCATTTTGGAAGATCATGCGGATTACACGATGGGGTCCCGGTTTCTAGGTACGATAAACGGAATGAAGCTCCATCGTCGAATTGGCAACTATTGTTTTACTTTTTTACAATCGATTTTGCTGAGAAAGTGGATTGTCGACGGACAATCCGGAATGCGAGCCTTTTCAAAACAAGCAATGGAAAATGCAGAGATTATTCATGATTATAATTACGCCCAAGTTCTGACCCTGAATCTAGTAAGGAAAGGATTTCGGGTGAAAGAAATTCCAATCCATTATCATGTAAGAACGACTGGGCAATCATTTATCAAGTTTAAGTCATATGTTGGATCGGTCCTCCCGGCCATTCTAAAAGAGATGGTTCGACCGGTAAAAAAGGTAAAAATAGAATCACAGGATCATCATAGTATTGAACGCTATGGTGATGTAGGAGGTTACTAAATGAAAAAATTCACTTTGCTTAGCGTTTTAGTGTTTGTCCTTGTAAACCAAATCTTCCTTCATCATGCTTTTGCCTATTCTTATGGTGATCCAAACGAGGAAAAGATTGCGGAAGTATATAAAGAAATGCAGCTTAAGCTTGATAAAAACCCTCCAGATTATGCAGCAGCAAAAGAAGTTTATGGAACGGTACAAGAAGAAGTCGACATGCATATGGGAAAAGAACCTTCCGAGGTAATTTTAAAGAATATCGAGGAAGAGGATAAAGAAAATGTTATTAATAATATGGAAAAATTATTAGTATTAAATATTGCTAGAAGACTGGAAAGTATTGAAGGGAAGTTCGCTGAATACGACACAAGTAAAAAACTTCTGGCAAAAGGATTTGCTACATATGAGGCTCTTTCACCAAAGGTGGAATCAGCTGACCCTGAGCTTGATCAAACGATCCGCTCACAATTCGAGCTCGCCTTAAAATCGCTTGGAAATCCTGGTTTGTTCGGTGTTGGCAAACAAGAATCAGATTTGGAGGCTTTTAAGTCAAGTAAAGAAGAGATTCTTGCTGCTCTCCAAGCTAAGTTTAATATGGAAAGCCTTGAGGTTGGTCATTTTAGCGAAAGAGCAACAGAATTAGAAACAAACTCTGGTAAAAAGGATTGGACCGATTTATCGAACCTAAAGAACTGGCTTCCATTATTGATTATTATTGGTGTAATGGTTGGAATTGTTAGTTTTACTCTTGTAAGAAAAAAGAAAAAAGGTTGAACGGACAACAGGTGAGGGAGGAGAATACACTGTGGAAATTCAAGCTCTGCTGATTACCTTTCGCGAAGTCTTAGAAGCGTTATTAATCGTTGGGATTATCACTACTTACTTAAAAAGAATGGATCACAAGCAATATACGAAATATGTTTGGCTTGGAGCTGGTCTTGCAGTTTTAGCAAGTGTTGGTGTAGCCATGCTCTTTCAAGTTGTTTTCACGGGCTTTGCGGCAATGGGCAGTGAAATCTACTTAAAAGTTGGAATTATGGTGATTTCCACGATATTGTTAACGCAAATGGTTTTTTGGATGGCGAAGCACAGTCGTGACTTAAAGGGCAATATGGAAGGAAAGATGGAGAAATTTATTTCAACCGGGAATGTTGTTGGAATGGTGATCCATTCATTTCTGGTTGTTTTACGTGAAGGTGTGGAAACCGTCTTTTTCTTTGCTGCCATTACAGGTGGAAATATTGGTGCGGCGATGCAAGGCTGGGGCGCCATCACTGGAGTCATCATCGCAGCAGTGATTTCCTATTTCTTTTTTAGGGGAACGATGCATATTCCGCTTAAAACCTTCTTTAAGGTAACGGGAGCTTTCATTATTTTAATTTCTGCTGGATTATTGGTTCAAGCCATTTCGATGATGCAGGATATCAATTTGATCGGCAGTGTTATTCCACATGTTTATGATATTACCTGGCTTCTGCCAGAACATCCAATCGATTATGACCATTATATCCGGGATCATGGGGTCGAACCGCTGCTTTCTGGGGATGTTGGAATTTTCCTAAAAGCCCTATTTGGATATTCTTCGATGCCATCGATTGAGGAAGTCATTGCCTATATCGGCTATTTTGTTGGGATTTACCTATTAACCTCCTTTCAAAATAATCAAGGTGAACAAGAGGCTTTAAGTAATCATAGTGTAATGGAGTTAAAAACGAATACATCAAGAAAATAATCTGCAAGCAAGAGTACAAGGAGGACCCTTGTACTCTTTGCATATTAGGAATTTTTTCAAAGCAGGAGGTGACTCGATGAAACCCGAAGGAAAGATACTTTTAAGACTAATTCAACTAGTAAGTGTTTTGATGATTTTTTATTTGCTGATCGTTCAATTACAATTTAGAAATACCTATGCAGCCTCTTGGGATCAAGTGGATTTTGCACTTGCTTTAGTCAGGTACGATATTATGGCAATGCAGCCGCATTTTCCAGGCTATCCTTATTTTATTTTAGGCGGCATGCTGGTCTCGACTATTATAAAAAACCCAACAGAGGCATTAACTGTTTTTAATATTTTAGTGTATGGCAGTGCTATCGTTCCCATTTATTTGTTGATGAGAAATACCGTTACAAAAAAGTATAGCCTGCTTGTAACTGCGATCATCTATACTGGAAGCTATACGGTAACGATGGTCAATCAACCGATGTCAGAGGGTGCGGCCATTGCTTGCTTATGGTGGTTTGTTTGGAGTATCCAATTTGCGTTAGGGCGCAGCAATATTTTTCCAGTCATTTTACCGTTGTGGCTTTTCAGTGTTTTGTTAGGGATTCGCCTTTCCTATCTTCCGTTTGCAGTCGGTATTGTCTATCTGTTTATCATTAAGTGGAAGAGACGACAACTAACGAATAAAATGCTGCTAGTATATGTCGTTTTAGCTGCTTTGTTTCAAGGAATATGGGTAGGGGCGATTGCCATTTCTGAGGGTGGTTTGATAGGGTTCATCAAACTGGCTCTTGCTTTTACGAGCGGGCATTTTAACGATTGGGGCGGAACGGTATCGACAGTGGATCCATCCATGTTCATTCGGCTGAAAGCACTTATCTTGGAAAACCTTTTGTGGAGTGGTTTCTCAGCACATTCGAAACTATTATTATCCTTGTATTTGCTATTATTTATCGTTTTTATCAAAAAATTGAAGTGGAAGGATTTTATTGGGGATGTTCATTTTCATCTTCCAATCTTGCTATTTTTATGTTATTTTATTTGGGCTTACCTTGCCCAAAATATTGATAAACCAAGACATATCCTTCCATTGGCAGGATTTGGGGTTTGGATCGTTTTCCTTCTATTGTATAAGAGTAAACAAAAGGGCTTGCTCGTTGCTCTTTCCATTGTCATACTAATCGTACAAACAGGATATTCAACCATGTTAATCAAGGAGCAAGCGACGAAGACTCCAGCAGTACACCAAGCAGGAGAATTTTTAAGCAAGCTTGAAGATCCGTTTATCGTCTATACTTGGGAAGAAACAAGGGTTTTCCAATACCTTGATGTCCCATTCCTTCATAAACGGATTCAAACATATGAGGTTTTCAAACAGGATATTTCCAATTATTCCGACCATACTGTTTTATTAACAGATAAAGTGGTCGCTGGTTTTAGGCAACAAGGAATCAAAGTAGATAAACAGATCGAAAAGATAGAAGAATTTCATTCGAATGAATTATTTGATCCTATTTATAATGAAGTAACGATTTATCGCTGGAAAAAACATCCTGGGGTGAAATAGTAATGAACGAAATGATTAAAAATAAGCTCACCCTTTTACCTGATCAACCTGGTTGCTATCTAATGAAAGATAGACAAGGAACCGTCATTTATGTTGGGAAAGCTAAAGTTTTAAAAAATCGTGTCCGCTCCTATTTCACGGGGTCGCATGATGGAAAGACATTGCGGCTTGTTAATGAAATTGAGGACTTTGAATATATTGTTACCTCTTCAAATATTGAGGCATTGCTGCTTGAAATTAATTTAATAAAAAAATATGATCCTAAATATAATGTCATGCTAAAGGATGATAAGACGTATCCGTTTATAAAGCTGACAGCAGAACGTCATCCCCGCCTTATCACCACTCGAAAGGTGAAAAAGGATAAAGGAAAGTATTTTGGACCGTATCCTAATGTGCAGGCGGCTAATGAAACAAAGAAATTATTGGATCGAATCTACCCGCTTAGAAAATGTTCCAATCTTCCAGATCGGGTTTGTCTCTATTACCATATGGGTCAGTGCTTAGCTCCTTGCATAAAGGATGTAAGTGAACAAGAATATAAAACATTGACCGATGAAATCACTCGTTTTTTAAACGGTGGATATAAGGAGATCAAAAAAGAGCTGACTGAAAAAATGTCGGAAGCAGCAGAATTGCTTGATTTTGAACGGGCCAAAGAATTTCGGGATAAAATTATCCATATTGAAACGATTATGGAAAAACAAAAAATGACGATGACGGATTTTACGGACCGTGATGTATTTGGCTATCGGGTTGACAAAGGGTGGATGTGTGTTCAAGTATTTTTTATCCGTCAAGGAAAACTAATTGAACGTGACGTTTCTATGTTTCCGATTTTTGATGAGCCAGAAGAGGAAATCTTAACTTTCCTTGGTCAATTTTATGAGAAGACGAATCATTTTAAACCAAAGGAAATATTAGTTGCCGATACAGTTGATACCAATCTGGCGGAACAGCTCCTCGGTATAAAGGTATTAATACCACGGCGCGGTCAGAAAAAAGACCTTGTCAAATTAGCTGAAAAAAACGCGTCGATCGCGTTGAAGGAAAAGTTTTCGTTAATTGAACGGGATGAGCAAAGGACAATCCTGGCAGTGGAAAATTTAGGGGAGACGATGGGGATTTTTACTCCTCATCGAATAGAAGCCTTTGATAATTCTAATATTCAAGGAACAGATCCCGTGTCTGCACTTGTTGTTTTTATTGACGGGAAACCGAAGAAAAACGAATACAGAAAATATAAGATAAAATCAGTAACCGGTCCAGACGATTATGAATCAATGCGAGAAGTTACGAGAAGAAGATATTCGAGAGTTCTTAAGGAAAATCTTCCTCTGCCGGATTTAATCATAATTGATGGTGGAAAAGGGCATGTTGAAGCAGTGCGAGATGTTTTAGAAAATGAACTTGGGCTTGATATTCCGATCAGCGGTCTTGTTAAAGATGACAAGCATAAGACATCCCAGCTTTTATTTGGAAATCCGCTGCAAATTGTTCCACTTGCCCGAAATAGTCAAGAGTTCTATTTATTGCAGCGCATTCAAGACGAGGTTCACCGTTTCGCCATTACCTTTCATCGTCAGCTTAGAGGAAAGAATGCGTTTCAATCCTTGCTTGATGATATCCAGGGTATCGGTGAAAAACGAAAGAAGCTTTTGTTAAAAAGCTTCGGGTCAGTGAAAAAAATGAAAGAAGCCAGTATCGAACAAATTGTTTCCCTAGGTATTCCTGCAAATGTTGCGGAAGAGCTTTTAGAAAAATTAAATTCTTAGTATTGCTAAATAATATTTACACATGCTATAATGTTAAAAACTTAATGATCGACACTTTAGAGCGTTAAAGTGAAGATAGAGGTGCGAACTTTATCAGTAAAAGCTTGGAGAAGAATGAGCTTCAAGGAAAAGCTTTGAAAGGAAAGTTCGCCGAAGTGAAAGAAGTACTCATTGCTTTTTTTGCTGGTTCTGCATTGAATAAGTGCTAGGACTGTCAAGACTCATGTCTTGGAGAGCTATCTCACTGTGGTTACGTATATGTTTTTAAACGTTTTCACAGCAATGAGATATGATTCTCATTGCTTTTTCTTTTGCCTTGAAAAGGGTTCTATGAAAAAGCAGTCAAACAAAGAAGGATAATTTTCGTAGAAAGAAGGAGAAAACGTGGGGCTTATTGTACAAAAATTTGGCGGAACCTCAGTTGGAAGCATTGAGCGTATTTTAAACGTTGCCGACCGTGTAATTGAAGAAAAAAACAGGGGAAATGGCGTTGTCGTGGTTGTTTCTGCAATGGGGAAAACAACCGATCACCTTGTCAGCATGGCCAAGGAAATTTCCAAAAACCCGAGCAAGCGTGAAATGGATATGCTGCTGACAACGGGTGAACAAACTACCATCGCTTTGCTGTCTATTGCCTTACAGGAAAAAGGATATGAAGCAATCTCCTATACGGGATGGCAAGCAGGAATCATTACAGAATCGGTTCATAGCAGTGCCAGAATCATGGACATCGAGACCGAGAAAATCAAGAAGAATTTAAATGAAGAAAAAATAGTGATTGTCGCAGGTTTTCAGGGAGTAACAATTGACGGAGAAATTACCACTTTAGGGAGAGGCGGCTCCGATACAACAGCGGTAGCATTGGCCGCTGCTCTTAAAGCGGATAAATGTGATATATATACAGACGTAACAGGAGTATTTACGACCGATCCGCGTTTTATTAAGGATGCTCGAAAATTAGCGTCAGTCTCTTATGATGAAATGCTGGAGTTAGCAAACCTCGGTGCCGGGGTCTTGCATCCACGTGCAGTAGAATATGCAAAAAACTATCAAGTCCCGCTTGAAGTTCGTTCAAGTTTGGTAAGGGAATCGGGAACAATCATTGAGGAGGAAGTATCAGTGGAGCAAAACTTAGTTGTCCGTGGCGTAGCATTTGAGGATGAAATTACAAGAGTATCTGTTATTGGGTTACCAAATTCATTGAAGAGTCTTTCAACTATTTTTACAACATTGGCAACAAACCGGATCAATGTAGATATTATCATTCAAAGTACAATTGAAGGAAATGGGGCTAATCTATCTTTTTCAATAAAAAGCTCAGATTTAGAAGAGACCCTATCCGTTTTGTCCGCAGTAAAAGAAACACTTGGATATGAAAGAATCGAGTCGGAGCAAGAGCTGGCAAAGGTTTCTATTGTCGGATCAGGCATGATCTCAAATCCAGGCGTTGCAGCCGAAATGTTTGAAGTGTTAGCTTCAAATAATATAGAGGTCAAAATGGTTAGTACATCCGAAATTAAAGTTTCAGCCGTCGTTTCAGAAAAGCAAATGATTCCTGCAGTAAACTCGCTTCATCGTGCATTTCAGCTATCGGAAGCACTCCTTTTGTCTGAGTATCGTTAAAAAAATCGGGCTGACTCGGTCGAGTCAGCCCAATCCATTAATCAGTCTTCAATTTTGTCTTTTAAATCCCACTTCACAGTAAATTGAACTTTTGCGCCCTTTTTACGCGGATGTTCAAATGCCTCTGATAAAACCCCTTTTTGGTGCTCCGTTTGTTGTGCCAAAAAGCCAGCTTCAAGATGAAAGGTGCTGTCAGGATAACTGTTCAGACGTTCAGTAATGACATCACTTTGTAACTCAAAAAGTTTTTCTTGTTTTGATTCTGATTTAATGGTCAGTGTTCCCCAGCCAGCTTGATGAAAAAATGCGGTGATCTCGTCGCTTGTATTTAACGGGTACTTACGTGCTATTCTCTTTCCAGCCCAATATAGAAGCTCAGGAGTATCTTTGCCAAGTAAATCTTGAAGTAAATCCTCACGAATAAGGTTATATCCAAAGATTGGGACAGAGAGAGTCTCCTTTTGGATTAATTTTTCTTGTATTGTAAGTTCACTCAATGGTCTCCCCTCTTTCTCTAGCTCTATTATATACATTTTCAATAAAAACAGTCATGAGTTTTTAATCCAGTTCAAGTGATTATTGAATTTTTAATCATCACAAAATTTGCCGAATAATATTTTAAAATCGATAAGAGAATAAGGAAAAATTTATCGCAAGGTGTAAAAATCTGAATTTTTCGAATAACAAATTATTCTAAAAAAAATTATTTTTCAACAAATTTTTGAATACGTTTTCTTGACGCGTCGAAAAGACAGGGTTAAAATGTATATGTTACAAAATTGTTAGAAATACCTGAATCGTTTTCAAAATCGACTATTTTTACTATTTTGAAAATGATAAAGAAATTCGTAACGCCATTATATATCATTAGGGGGGGTAAGTTCATGGCAGAGAATCGAGAATTTTTTTATCGCAGATTGCATTCATTACTAGGGGTCATTCCAGTAGGACTTTTCCTAACACAGCATTTGGTGATCAACCATTTTGCGACCAAAGGGGTAGATGCATTTAATGAAGCATCAGAATTTATGGCAAATCTACCATTTAAATGGTTCTTAGAAACATTTATTATCTTTTTGCCATTATTGTTTCATGCAATCTACGGGATTTATATTGCATTCACAGCTCAAAACAACGTTGGTAGATTTGGATTCTTCCGCAACTGGATGTTTGCCCTTCAACGGGTATCTGGGGTTATCACCCTTATTTTCCTAGCATGGCATGTATGGGAAACCCGGGTTGCAGCTGCAATGGGCGCTGAAGTGAACTTTGACATGATGGCTAATATTCTATCGAATCCATTCATGTTAGTGTTCTATATTGTGGGTGTCATTTCGGCAATTTTCCATTTTGCGAACGGCCTTTGGGGCTTCTTTGTTAGCTGGGGCATTACAGTTTCACCACGTTCTCAACAGATCTCTACATACGTAACGCTCGGAATTTTTGTTGCCTTATCCATTGTTGGTTTACGCGCTATATTTGCGTTTATTTAATCGTTTTTTACTGTTTCATAGTTTAGTAGACCAATATGGAAAAAGACTTTACTAGGAATTAAGGGAGTGAGCCACAATGAGTAAAGGAAAAGTAATTGTAGTCGGTGGTGGTTTAGCCGGCTTGATGGCTACAATAAAGATTGCAGAACATGGAACTCCAGTAGAATTATTCTCTTTGGTTCCGGTTAAACGATCTCACTCTGTTTGTGCCCAAGGTGGTATTAATGGAGCTGTAAATACAAAAGGGGAAGGCGACTCTCCATGGGAACACTTTGATGATACCGTGTATGGTGGAGACTTCCTTGCAAACCAACCTCCTGTAAAAGCAATGTGTGATGCTGCACCTGGTATCATTAACATGCTTGACCGTATGGGGGTTATGTTCAACCGTACTCCGGAAGGATTGCTTGATTTCCGTCGTTTCGGTGGTACTCAACATCACCGAACAGCGTTTGCTGGAGCAACGACTGGACAACAGCTTTTATATGCACTTGATGAGCAGGTTAGAAGACATGAAGTGGACGGGCTTGTTACAAAGTACGAAGGCTGGGAATTCCTTGGAGCTGTTATCGATGATGAAGGCGTTTGTCGTGGGATTACTGCGCAAAACCTTGCTTCTATGGAGATTCGTTCCTTCGCTGCTGATGCCGTTATTTTAGCAACCGGCGGACCAGGAATTATCTTTGGTAAATCAACAAACTCTGTTATCAATACAGGGTCTGCGGCGTCAATAGTTTACCAACAAGGTGTTTATTATGCGAATGGTGAGTTTATCCAAATTCACCCAACTGCCATCCCAGGCGATGACAAGCTTCGCTTAATGAGTGAATCTGCTCGTGGGGAAGGCGGACGTGTTTGGACATATAAAGATGGTAAGCCTTGGTATTTCTTAGAGGAAAAATATCCAGCGTACGGAAACCTTGTACCTAGGGACATTGCGACTCGTGAAATTTTCGATGTATGCGTAAATCAAAAGCTTGGCATCAACGGTGAGAACATGGTTTATCTAGACCTTTCTCATAAGGATCCAAAAGAGCTTGATATTAAGCTTGGTGGTATTATCGAAATTTACGAGAAATTCATGGGTGAAGACCCTCGTAAAGTACCAATGAAAATCTTCCCTGCTGTTCACTACTCAATGGGTGGATTATGGGTTGATTATGATCAAATGACGAATGTACCAGGTTTATTTGCTGCCGGTGAGTGTGATTATTCTCAGCACGGTGGTAACCGCTTAGGTGCAAACTCATTATTATCAGCAATTTACGGTGGAATGGTAGCTGGTCCAAGTGCATTGAAATATATCGATGGATTAGCTAAGAGTGTTGATTCTTTACCTTCTTCATTATTTGATGGATTTGTAAAACAAGAAGAAGATAAATGGAACAACATTATGTCTCTAAACGGAACAGAAAATGCTTATGTTCTTCATAAAGAGTTAGGCGAATGGATGACTGATAACGTAACAGTTGTTCGCTACAATGATAAATTGAAGCAAACGGATGCTAAAATTCAAGAGCTTCTTGAAAGATATAAAAACATCAATATCAATGATACTGCGAAATGGAGTAACCAAGGTGCAGCATTTACACGTCAATTGGGGCATATGCTTCAGCTTGCCCGTGTAATCACACTCGGTGCGTTAAACCGTAACGAAAGCCGCGGTGCTCACTATAAGCCGGACTTCCCAGACCGTGATGATGAGAATTTCTTAAAAACAACTATGGCTAAATTCGTTGGGCCAGACAAAGCTCCAGAAATTAGCTATCAGGAAGTTGATGTTTCATTGATCCAGCCACGTAAGCGTGACTATTCTAAGAAGAAAGGGGAGAATTAAAAATGTCTGAAAAAACAGTTCGTTTTATCATCAGCCGACAAGATGGTCCTAATTCTACCCCTTATACGGAAGAATTCGTGCTTCCTTATCGTCCGAATATGAACGTTATTTCCTCTCTAATGGAAATTCGTCGTAACCCGGTCAATGCAAAAGGTGAAAAAACAACGCCTATTGCATGGGATATGAACTGTTTGGAAGAAGTTTGCGGTGCATGTTCTATGGTGATTAATGGGAAACCTCGCCAATCATGTACAGCTCTAGTTGATCAGTTAGAGCAACCGATCAGATTAGAGCCAATGCGTACATTCCCAGTTGTTCGCGACTTACAGGTAGACCGAAGCCGGATGTTTGATTCCTTGAAAAAGGTTAAAGCATGGATTCCGATTGATGGTACGTATGATTTAGGTCCTGGACCACGTATGCCTGAAAAGAAACGTCAATGGGCTTACGAGTTATCAAAATGTATGACTTGTGGTGTTTGCTTAGAAGCATGTCCGAATGTAAACAGTAAATCTGCTTTTATCGGACCACAGCCATTGTCACAGGTTCGTTTATTTAATGCGCATCCAACTGGTGCTATGAATCGTGGCGAACGTTTAGAAGCCATTATGGACGAAGGTGGATTAACGAATTGTGGTAATTCACAAAACTGTGTTCAATCTTGTCCAAAAGGTATTCCATTAACTACTTCGATTGCATCCTTAAACCGTGCTACTACGGTTCAAGCATTCCGCAATTTCTTTGGTAGTGACGAAGTTTAATGAAATGATGCCCTTTTCCAATGTTGGAAAGGGGCTTTTTTATGGTAATAGTCCTTTAACCGGCATAAAGGATTAAATTTTCTGGTCTTTTTTATAAAAACCATTCTCCATCAAGGAATTATAGTCACTACCTTAGTTAAATTCACATATGATATGGTGACTAAATATATACCCACCCCGCGGTTCATAGCTGGCGAAGGCAAGGAGGGTTACAGTACTTGAAGGAGAATGAATATACTCACAAGCCATTACTCACCAAACGAGAAAGAGAAGTGTTCGAACTGTTAGTTCAAGATAAAACGACAAAAGAAATCGCTGGTGAATTATTTATAAGCGAAAAAACGGTTCGGAATCATATTTCGAATGCCATGCAAAAGCTTGGTGTTAAGGGGCGATCACAAGCAGTTGTAGAGCTCCTTCGTATGGGAGAGCTAGAACTTTAATGAAGACCGGCTTACCTTTTTCGGGGGGCCGGTTAACATATTTTGCGAACGAAAGTTAACATTACCTATTATTGTTGCTTGAAATTTTATTATAAAAGGCGGAAAATAAGAGAAAATGTCGGATTTCATAAAAGTAAAAATGGGGGATAAAAAATGGAATGCGATGAAAAAGATCAGTGGGAAATAGTCGCTGAGATTGAGAAGGATCTGAGGTACATATCAGGCATTATCAAACAAAAGGGACGGGAAATCTTAAGTAACTATACGATTACACCACCGCAATTTGTTGCCCTTCAATGGTTGTTTGAAGAGGGTGATATGACGATTGGGGAACTTTCAAATAAGATGTTTTTAGCTTGTAGCACAACTACCGATTTAGTTGATCGAATGGAAAAAAATCAATTAGTTATGAGAGTAAAAGATTCTAGTGATCGGCGTGTCGTTCGGATTCATTTATTGGAAGAGGGAACGCGAATTATTGATGAAGTGATTAAGAAACGACAGCTTTATTTAAAAGAAGTTCTAAGGAATTTTTCAAATGAAGAGGTTTGTCTTTTAAAAAAGAATTTAATTAAATTGCACCAAGGTATGCGAGAAGAATGAGGCGATAAGTTTTGAATACACCTATTGGGATTATCGATTCGGGAGTAGGCGGTTTAACCGTTGCAAAAGAAATAATGCGGCAGCTTCCATATGAAGAAATTGTTTATTTGGGCGACACAGCTCGTTGTCCTTATGGGCCACGACCAAGCGAAGAGGTTCAGCTTTTCACTTGGCAAATGACCCATTTTTTATTGAGAAAAAATATTAAGATGCTTGTCATCGCTTGTAACACGGCGACAGCTGTTGTACTAGAACAAATTAGTAATCAGCTTCCTATTCCTGTTATAGGGGTTATTAATCCAGGTGCTAGAGCAGCGCTGAAGCATACTTATAACAATAAAGTTGGGATTATCGGAACAGAAGGCACAGTGAAAAGCAGGGCGTATGATAAAGCGTTGAAATCTATTAATAAACGGGTTAACGTTACGAGTCTAGCTTGTCCAAAATTTGTACCTTTAGTAGAAAGTGGGGAGTATTCAGGTCCAGTCGCAAAGAAAATCGTGGCAGAGACGTTGCAGCCTTTGCGCAATAAAGGTCTGGATACATTAATTTTGGGGTGCACTCACTATCCTCTCCTTGAACCAGTCATAAAGAATATTATGGGAAAATCGGTAAGCGTGATCAGTTCTGGTGAAGAGACAGCGAGGGAAGTGAGTACAATTCTTTCGTATAAGGGAATCCTAAATGACAATGAAGTGGAGCCGAAGCATGAATTTTATACGACGGGATCCAGCACTATTTTTGCTAAAATTGCCTCCGAGTGGCTTGAGAGACCAATAGAAATAGTTGAAACGATAAGACTTGGTGGAGATCAAAGGTTTGAACGATGAGTTCAAGCCTTTTTTTGAATTAAATTTTCTTTCCTAAGACGGTCTAATTTTAAAATAGGCTCGTATACATGTAGTACAAACTGTCTTAGGAGGTAATGATAAATGTCTTTAAATAAAAGAGCATTACTATTTTCTGCTGTCTTCATTTTTGCTACGCTCTTGACTGGCTGCGGTTTGCTAGGGGGAGAGGAAAAAAAGCAAATGGATCCTCCGAAGGAAGTGACATACGAAGATAGCGGAAAGGCTGGAACGGAAGAAACATCAGCAACAAAGAAACAGTCTGCCAAGGAAAAGAGCGCAAAAGAAAAAACAGTGCTAACAGAACTATATTTACTTGATAAAGAAGGGTATGTTGTTCCACAAACGTTAGCTCTTCCAAAAACAGCCGGCATTGCGAAGCAGGCTTTAGATTACTTAGTTATAAACGGTCCTGTATCAGAAATGCTGCCAAATGGATTCCAAGCGGTTATTCCAGCTGATACGCAAGTTTCGGTAGATATAAAAGACGGGGCGGCAACAGTGGATTTCTCCAAAGAGTTTGCCAATTATAAGAAGGAGCAGGAATTAAAAATTCTTGAATCGATTACTTGGACTCTTACACAGTTTGATTCTATTAAAACAGTAAAACTTCAAATGAACGGGAAAGAACTTAATGAAATGCCGGTAAACGGAACTCCTGTTAGCAAGGAACTAAGCCGGGCAAATGGAATAAATATTGATACAAACGATGTTGTCGATATTGCCAATACAAAGGCGGTTACCGTTTATTATGTTGGTGGAGACGAAGGAGAATATTACTATGTCCCTGTAACCCGCCGAGTCGATAATGAAGTGAAAAATAATATAGAAGCTGCGATTAATGAATTAGTTGAGGGACCTAATTATGCTTCAAATTTACTATCCGAGTTTGATTCTAATGTGAAATTACTTGATAAACCAAAGATTGAGAATGGGAAGGTAACTTTAAACTTTAATGAAGCGATCTTTGGAAGCTTTAAAGAAAAAATCATTTCGGATCATCTGTTAAATTCGATTGTTCTTTCCTTAACGGAGCAAAAGGGAATTGAATCTGTTTCCATCCTTGTTAAAGGAAAGGCGGAACTCGTGACCGAAAAAGGCGAAAAACTATCAGCACCAGTTGCTCGTCCTGAAAAAGTGAATACTGGTAGTTTTTAAAAATCAATTTTTGATATACTATATAGTGGCATAGGAAAGGGTTGGCATCTTTTGCTGACCCTTCCTTTTTTAGTTAGGTTGTGTTAAAGAACAGTGTTGACTTTGAACACTCTGTTGATTGGAGCGTAAGGTGCGAGACTCCTGCGGGAGAAGGTGTCACGGGAGACCCCACAGGCGCTTTGCGCCGAGGAGGCTCCCGGACTCCCCCTAAGGTGCGGGAGCACCTGGAGCGGAAATCAACAGATCAATACAACAGAGCCTTTAGTTAAAAATGACCTGTTACGGAAACATACAGGGTTCCGTAATGTTGTGATGCTTGAAAATGTTGATTTTGAGGAGGAAAACAAGTGCGTTTTGATGGACGTGAAAATAGCCAGCTAAGGCCGGTAACAATTGAACCAAATTATTTAAAACACCCAGAAGGCTCGGTGCTAATTTCAGTTGGGGATACAAAGGTGATTTGTACCGCCAGCGTCGAAGATCGGGTTCCTCCATTTATGAGAGGAGAGGGAAAAGGATGGATTACAGCTGAATATTCCATGCTTCCTCGAGCGACAGAACAACGAAATATTCGAGAATCTTCTAAAGGAAAGGTAACAGGAAGAACAATGGAGATTCAACGCTTAATTGGACGAGCATTGAGAGCGGTTGTCGATTTAGAGGCTTTAGGTGAAAAAACGATCTGGATTGATTGTGATGTCATTCAAGCTGACGGCGGTACCCGTACTGCTTCGATTACCGGGGCTTTTGTAGCCATGTCCCTTGCATTAAACAAGCTTTTTCAGGAGAAAAAACTGGCTAAACTACCGATAACAGATTATTTGGCTGCTACAAGTGTTGGCGTTTTACCTGATGGAAATGTTATCTTAGACTTAAATTACATAGAGGATTCAAGTGCCTGCGTTGACATGAATGTAGTCATGACTGGCAAAGGTGAATTTGTCGAGCTGCAAGGAACAGGAGAAGAATCAACCTTCAGCTATAATCAGTTACAGGAACTCATTAAAGCCGCTCAAAGTGGACTGGCTGAATTGGTTGAATTTCAAAAATCTGCTCTAGGAGAAAGTATTGTGAAAAATATTGGCTAAACCAAACTCTTTTCACAGGGGAGATCGAGAATGAAGGAAATAATCATCGCTACGAAAAATAAAGGAAAAGCGCGGGAGTTTGAGCAAATGTTTGCATGGAGAGGGTTTCGAGTGCTTACTTTGTTAGATTTTCCCGAAATAGCTGAAATTGAGGAAACGGGAACCACCTTTGAGGAAAATGCTGTTTTGAAGGCAAAGTCCCTTTCTCAACAATTAGGAAGAATGGTCATTGCGGATGATTCCGGACTAGTTGTAGATGCCTTAGACGGTAAGCCCGGCGTTTATTCTGCTCGCTATGCAGGCGAGGCTAAGAATGATGAAGCAAATATCGATAAGGTGTTAACAGAGTTGATAGGAGTCTCGGATGAGAAGAGAACGGCACGGTTTTATTGTGCTTTAGCAATTGCTTTACCAGGTCAGGAAGCGGTAACGGTTTTTGGAACGTGTGAAGGTAGGATTTTACATGAACGCAGGGGTTCAAACGGTTTTGGGTACGATCCAATTTTTTACTCAATAGAAGAAAATCGTTCAATGGCTGAACTGTCAGCGGAGGAGAAGAATAAAATAAGTCATCGGGGAAAGGCTCTGAAAAAACTTGAAGAGCAATTGGATACCCTCCTTGAAAAGGGAAATGGCCTATGACGAAAATACTCATTGTAAGTGACAGTCACCGTTGGAGTGATGAATTGGAGGCAATTAAACAACGGCATGTAGCAGAAGTTGATTTAATGGTCCACTGTGGAGACTCAGAGCTAGCTGCGGATCAACCAGAAATATCCGGTTTTGTAACTGTAAGGGGAAATTGTGATTATGAAAAGCAGTTTCCAGAAGAGGCACAGGTTGAAATCGACGGTTTTAAGGTGTATGTTACCCATGGTCACCTTTTTGGGGTAAAGTCGACGTTAATGAACCTTTATTACCGTGCTAAGGAGGTCGGAGCGGATATCGTCTGCTTCGGTCACTCGCATATTCTAGGAATGGAAATGATTGATGGAATGCTGTTTATTAATCCAGGCAGTATCCGATTGCCTCGTGGAAGAAAAGAACGAAGCTATTGTGTATTAGAGTTTAAAGAGGACGAAGTAGAAATATTGGTGTATGATCTGCAAAAAGGGGAAATCGCGGAGTTAAGACAAAGGTTTCCGCTTTCCACCAAAAAGTAATTTTTTATAATAGAGAGGAAAGAGTATAACTTTCCTCTGAAAAATATTTATTATAGTGTTGACATATGTTTGTTAAACCCATATAATAAAAAATGTCCTCGCTACATTAGCGAAGTTAAACATGTCCCAGTAGCTCAGCTGGATAGAGCAACGGCCTTCTAAGCCGTCGGTCGGGAGTTCGAATCTCTCCTGGGACGCTAAAAAAAGAAAACGCCATGTCAATTATGACATGGCGTTTTTGTGTTACAAATTAAAAATACTAATTATATTCTGTTATGATTAAATAACATGTTTATGTAAGGAAATCTCACATACTTCGACGTGTTTCTTCTATTATATATTTCATCTGTTTTTCTTAAACCATTTAAGTGATAAATAAGTTGGGTATTTCTTATACCCAGATCTCCTTTGGGACCCTCCTGTAGACAATTTTTAAAAGAGGATTTTAAAAAAACAGGAACACACAAAAATTTTTAAAAGCCGTAAAACAAAGAAAAAATAGCTCGCGATTTATACAGATAAGTAAAAAAAATCTAATTTTTTTAAAATCGGAAGAATGTGAATATACCAACAATGTAAGCGGATTCATTTCGTTTGACTAATTATAATTATCAAAAAATTAGTTAAAATGGTGTTGACTAAGGCGTAAAATGGGCGTAAGATAATCCTCAAATATATAAACAAAATATTTTAAATCCTAAAACAATTAACCGAAAAATTTGTAGAAATATATCAAACGTTATTTTCAGAATTTTCATTAATTGGGTTTATATAGGCAATCAAGAATAACTGAATAAACGAAAACGATGATGAGGATAAGTAGTTTTGTGGAAAGGGAATTCACAGAGAGCTGGGTTAAGCTGGGAACCAGTAATTCCGCATAAAATGAACTCACCTCTGAGTATCATCCTGAAAGAGTATTCGATTAGGGATGATCGGGTGTCACACACACTCGTTACTAAAAAGGAACAGAATGTTCATAAGCGCACGCGAATAAAAGCGTGAACAAGGGTGGTACCGTGGAACAGGTTGCAAAGCCTTTTCATCCCTTTGCCTAAACAAAATAGGCGAATTGAGGGATGGGAGGGCTTTTTATATTGAAAAAAAAGGATTTGAAAAGAGGGGGTCAACTCACGATGTTGCAAGGAGCAGCCTTTACAGAAACAGGGGCAAACAAAAAAACGTTAACTGGTGCTGATCTTTTACTAGAAGCGTTAAAAAAGGAAAATGTTGAAGTCATTTTTGGCTATCCAGGTGGTGCAGTCCTTCCAATTTACGACAAACTTTACGATGCGAACATTCTTCATATCTTACCTAGACATGAACAAGGCGGTATTCACGCGGCTGAGGGCTATGCCAGAATTACTGGAAAACCAGGCGTTGTGATTGCAACCTCCGGACCAGGCGCAACCAATGTTGTTACTGGCTTAGCGGATGCGTTTTTGGATTCCTTGCCACTCGTTGTTTTTACAGGGCAAGTGGCAACAAGTGTAATTGGAACAGATGCGTTTCAGGAAGCCGATATATTAGGGATCACTACCCCAATCACTAAATATAATTTTCAAATTCGAAATATTGAAGATATTCCGAGAATAATCAAGGAAGCCTTCTACATTGCCTCAAGCGGACGTCCAGGTCCAGTTGTTATTGATGTACCGAAAGACATCGCTGCAACAATCGTTGAGGAAATTCCAGCAGAGGAAGAAGTAAATCTTCCTGGGTATCAGCCGAATCTTCAGCCGAACTATTTGCAAATCCGAAAGTTAACAGAAGCTGTAAGTCGCGCAAAACGTCCAGTTATTTTAGCAGGAGCCGGAATCCTTCATTCAAAAGCATCATCACTTTTAAAGGAATATGCTGAGCAGCAGCAATTACCTATTGTGCACACCTTGCTTGGGCTTGGTGGTTTCCCTGCAGAGCACCCGTTATTTCTTGGTATGGGAGGCATGCATGGCTGTTATACAGCCAATATGGCATTATATGAGTCAGACTTGCTCATTAATATCGGTGCAAGATTTGACGACCGTTTAACCGGGAACCTGCAACATTTTGCCCCTAAAGCAGTGGTCGCTCATATTGATATTGATCCAGCTGAAATTGGTAAAAATGTTCCGACTGAAATTCCGATTGTTGCAGATGCAAGAGAAGCGTTAAAACAGCTGATTGAACAAAACGGAACCGCGCCAAATCATCAGGAATGGATCGATACATTGAATGCTTGGAAAGAAAAGCATCCATACCATTACGACAAGGATCAAGAATTAAAGCCACAACGAGTTGTTGAAATGCTCTATGAAAAAACCAAAGGTGAAGCAATCGTCGTTACGGATGTTGGACAGCATCAAATGTGGGCTGCCCAATACTATAAATTTAATCAAGCTGATAAATGGGTGACCTCCGGCGGACTTGGAACAATGGGATTTGGACTTCCAGCAAGTATTGGAGCTCAGCTTGCCGATCGTGATGCAACCGTATTGTCGATTTGTGGCGATGGCGGCTTCCAAATGTGTACTCAAGAATTAATGGTAATTTCAGAATTAAACTTACCAATCAAAATCGTATTACTAAACAATCAGTCACTTGGAATGGTTAAACAATGGCAAGAGTTATTTTATGAAGAAAGATATTCTTATAGCCAAATTCCAAAACAGCCTGAGTTTGTTAAATTAGCGGAAGCATACGGAATTAAAGGATACAGTATTACAACTGAGGAGGAAGCTGAGCGCATCCTATCGGAAGTAATCAACAGTCCTGAACCAGTCCTGTTAGATTTCCGAATTTCACCAACAGAAAAAGTATATCCGATGATTGCACCTGGTAAAGGACTTCACGAAATGGTAGGTGTTAAGGAATGAAGCGAATAATTTCATTAACTGTTTTGAATCGCCCTGGGGTACTGAATCGCATTACCAACTTGTTTTCAAAACGGAACTATAATATTGAAAGCATAACGGTTGGCCCTTCAGAGCAGGAGGATATTTCTAGAATTACTTGTGTTGTAAATGTTGATAATGATGGCATTATTGAGCAAATTACGAAACAACTTAACAAGCAAATTGATGTTATTAAGGTAACGGACATTACCGAACAATCAATTGTATCAAGAGAGCTTGCACTAATTAAAGTGGTTTCTACCCCAAGCACTCGCGGAGAGATTTATCCATTAATTGAACCATTCCGCGCTGCTGTGGTTGATGTCAGCAAGGATAGTATGGTGATTCAAATAACTGGTGAATCCGATAAAATTGAAGCATTTATCGAGTTGATCCGACCATACGGAATTAAGGAATTAGCTAGAACTGGAACGACTGCATTCCCTCGTGGAACACAGCGGACCTCTAATAGCCAAAAAAATATATCTATTTTATAAAAACTAAAAATTTTACAAATTAAAGGAGAAGATTACAATGGCAAAAATGTACTATAACGGAGACGCAAACCCATCATATTTACAAGGAAAAACTGTAGCAGTTATCGGATATGGATCTCAAGGTCACGCACATGCGCAAAACATGAGAGAAAGCGGAGTTAACGTAATTATCGGTTTAAGACCAGGGAAATCTTGGGATAAAGCAGTAGAAGACGGCTTTGAAGTATTATCAGTTGGTGAAGCAACAGCAAAAGCAAATGTAGTTATGATTTTGCTTCCAGATGAGCTACAACCAAAGGTTTACAATGAAGAAATCAAACCAAATCTTACAAATCAAGCATTAATGTTCGCACATGGATTTAACATCCACTTCAATCAAATCGTTGCTCCAAAAGAAAGCGATGTATTGTTAGTTGCTCCAAAAGGTCCTGGACACTTAGTGCGCCGTACATACACTGAAGGCGCTGGTGTACCTGCATTATTTGCAATTTATCAAGACGTTACCGGTGAAGCTCGTGAATTAGCATTAGCTTATGCATATGCAATCGGTTCATTAAGAGCAGGTGCTCTAGAAACTACATTCAGAGAAGAAACAGAAACAGATCTATTCGGTGAGCAAGCAGTTCTATGCGGCGGTACTACTGCACTTGTTAAAGCTGGTTTCGAAACTCTTGTTGAAGCAGGATACCAACCAGAATTGGCTTATTTTGAAACATTACACGAATTAAAATTAATCGTTGACTTAATGTACGAAGGTGGATTAGCGAACATGCGCTATTCAATCTCTGATACAGCACAATGGGGCGATTTCGTAACTGGCCCTCGTATCGTAACAGCTGCTGTTAAAGCTGAAATGAAAGAAGTATTAAAAGATATTCAAGAAGGACGCTTCGCTAAAGGCTGGATTTTAGAAAACCAAGCTGGTCGTCCTGAATTTACTTCTATCAATAGAAGAGAAAACGAACACCAAATCGAAGTAGTTGGTAAAGAATTAAGAAAAATGATGCCATTCGTTAACCAAAAGAATAAGGAAGTGGTTGCCGGTGCAAAAAATTAAAATCTTCGATACAACGTTAAGGGATGGAGAGCAATCTGCCGGTGTCAATTTAAACCTATCAGAAAAGCTTGAAATTGCCAGGCAACTAGAGCGTGTCAACGTAGATATTATTGAAGCAGGATTCCCTGCTGCTTCAAAGGGTGACTTCCTTTCTGTTCAAAAAATTGCCCAAACCATTAGAGGTTGTTCGGTCACTGGGTTAGCTCGTTCAGTCATTAGCGATATCGATGCTGCTTGGGAATCCTTAAAGGACGGAGCAGAACCGAGGTTGCATACGTTTATTGCAACCTCCCCGATTCATCGGGAATATAAATTAAGACAAACAAAAGAGCAGGTTATCGAAACTGCTGTTACAGCTGTTAAATATGCTGCGCAAAGGTTTCCGATAATCCAATGGTCTGCAGAAGATGCTAGCCGAACAGAATTGCCTTACCTTGCTGAAATCGTTGAGGCGGTGATTCAAGCGGGAGCGAATGTTATTAACCTGCCAGATACTGTCGGATATGGAACACCGCAAGAATATGGTCAAATGTTTGCCTATTTACGCGAACATGTTCCATCGATTCATAAGGTAAGTTTGTCAACACACTGTCATGATGATTTAGGGATGGCGGTAGCCAACTCCTTAGCGGCTGTAGAAAATGGTGCCACACAGGTTGAGGGTACATTTAACGGAATCGGTGAACGCGCAGGAAATGCTGCACTTGAAGAAGTGATTATGGCCCTGTATATTCGCAAAGATTTCTATAAAGCAGAATCACGGATTGTGTTGAATGAAATTTTCCGAACTAGTACGTTGATCAGTAAGTTGACGGGTATGCCAATTCCGGCTAACAAAGCCGTTGTAGGTCGAAATGCATTTGCTCATGAATCAGGCATTCATCAGGATGGTGTATTAAAGGAAAAATCAACATACGAAATCATTTCTCCAGAGTTAGTTGGGGTTAAATCCAACTCGTTAGTTCTTGGAAAACATTCAGGCAGACATGCGTTTAAGATTCGTTTACAAGAGCTAGGTCTAAATGTTCCAGATGAGGATATTCCACATTTATTTAGTATCTTTAAGGAACTGGCTGACCGGAAGAAAGAAATGACAGATGATGATTTAGTGGCCATCGTTCTAGATGAACGACTTTCAAAGGATCAAGATCATTTCTATCAATTAAAGTCTGTTCAAGTTCAAAATCCTACTGATCAAGTTCATTCAGCTACTGTGACCTTGTCTGGTCGGAATAATGAGCTTATTGAAGAAACAGCAAACGGTGCAGGAAGCGTTGAAGCGCTATATAACACATTGGAACGCTGTGTTAAGGAGCAGGTTCATTTGCTTGATTATCGCATCCAATCTGTTGGTGCGGGGCGTGATGCATTGGCGCAAGTCTTTGTTAAATTAAATTATGCTGGCAAAGAATCAAGTGGACGCGGTCTGGCGCAAGATGTAATCGAAGCATCAGCAAAAGCATACTTAAATGCAGTTAATCGTGTTATTTATTTAGCAGAGCAATCTCAAGTAATAACTGAAGGTTCAAGATAATAAGAAAGGCGCCGCAAATAGACTTCTTCGGAAAATAGTCGGTGGCGCCTTCTATTTTAAATATTATAAAAAGGGGATGGACTTCCGTGGAAAAACGTATTGCGGTTTTACCTGGAGATGGAATTGGTAAAGAAGTAACCAACGGAGCAGTTGCAGTCCTTAATGCAATTGGAGAGCGGTTCAATCATCAATTTCATTTCTCATATGGGAAAATTGGCGGAAATGCTGTAGATACTGACGGTACTCCATTACCGGACGAAACAATTAAGCTTTGTAAAGAAAGTGACGCTGTTTTGCTCGGAGCAGTCGGTGGACCAAAATGGGACCGTATTGAAGTGAAACTTCGACCAGAGCAAGGGTTATTGAAAATTCGTAAAGAATTAGAACTTTATGCAAATCTAAGACCAACAAACTATTATCGCAGTTTAGCGGATTCTTCTCCACTTCGCAAAGAAATCATTGAGGGTATCGATATTTTAATGGTTCGCGAGTTAACAGGCGGCATTTATTTTGGTACACCAAGAGAACGGACACAGCGTGATGGCGAAGATGGTGCATTGGATACTTTATACTATTCTCGTAGAGAGATCGAAAGAGTGGTTCGCACTGCTTTCGAACTCGCCAGTACTCGAAATAAAAAGGTAACTTCTGTTGATAAAGCAAATGTCTTAGAATCTAGCAGATTATGGCGTGAAGTAGCTGAGGAAATTGCGAAGGAATTCCCAGAAGTGAAATTAGAGCATATGCTTGTTGATAATGCTGCAATGCAAATTATTAAAAATCCAAAACAGTTTGACGTTGTCGTTACGGAAAATATGTTTGGTGATATTTTAAGTGA
Source organism: Neobacillus terrisolis (assembly GCF_051233475.1). Taxonomy (NCBI): domain Bacteria; kingdom Bacillati; phylum Bacillota; class Bacilli; order Caryophanales; family Bacillaceae; genus Neobacillus; species Neobacillus terrisolis. The sequence continues at coordinate 190,793 of NZ_JBKFGH010000011.1, forward strand.
TGAAGCTTCTGTTTTAACAGGTTCGCTTGGAATGCAGCCTTCAGCAAGTATCTCTGAGAGTGGTCCATATTTATATGAACCAATCCACGGGTCCGCACCTGATATTGAAGGACAAAATCTTGCTAACCCAATCGGTGCGATTCTTTCAGCGGCGATGATGATACGTGTATCGTTCGGGTTAACGAAAGAAGCTGATGCAATTGAAGCAGCTGTTAACCATGTGCTTGATTGTGGTTATCGTACAGCTGATATTGCTGGTGCAGGCACTGATGTTAAGAAGGTTTCAACAACTGAAATGATTGAGGAAATTAAGGCGGCAATTCTTGATACAGAAGCACTTCTTAAAATCCAGAATTGTTATTCATAAGGCGAGGAGGAAAGTACATGGGTAAATCAATTATCGAAAAGATCTGGGAAAATCACATCGTTCATCAAGAAGAAGGAAAACCGGATTTATTATATATTGACTTACATCTTGTTCATGAAGTGACCTCTCCACAGGCATTTTCTGGATTAAGATTAAAGAACCGGAAAGTAAGAAGAGCAGACAAAACGTTTGCCACGATGGATCATAACGTTCCGACTGATAATCCTTTTGATATCAAAGATCAGGTTGCCCTAAACCAAATTACCACACTAGAACGCAACTGTGCAGAATTTGGGATTACTTTAGCTGATTTAGAAAGTCCAGAACAAGGGATTGTTCATGTTATCGGTCCTGAATTAGGCTTAACTCAGCCTGGTAAAACCATTGTTTGTGGAGATAGCCACACATCTACTCATGGTGCTTTTGGAGCTCTTGCGTTTGGGATTGGTACAAGTGAAGTAGAGCATGTGCTAGCTACACAAACATTGTGGCAAACCAAGCCAAAAACATTAAAGCTAGAGGTTAATGGCAAATTAGCACTTGGTGTAACCGCTAAAGATGTCATCCTTTATATAATTGCAAAATATGGGATTGGATTTGGAACTGGATACGTGATTGAATATTGCGGAGAAGCCATTCGCAATATGTCAATGGATGAGAGAATGACGGTATGTAACATGTCGATTGAAGGCGGTGCAAGAGCTGGGCTAGTTAGTCCTGATGAAACGACTTTCGCTTATCTTAAAGGAAGAAAGTATGTACCAGCTGGCGAGGAATTTAATCAATTGGTGGAAAAATGGGCAGCTCTTGCTTCTGATGAGGATGCAACCTATGATCAAATCATCGAAATTGATGGTGCTGACATTGCACCAATGGTTAGCTGGGGAACAAACCCTTCGATGACGGCACCGGTAGATGGTAGAACTCCATTATTATCTGAATGCGAAACAGAAAACAGCCGCAAAGCGGTTGAGCGTGCCCTTCAATATATGGGTCTTAAAGAAGGACAATCCATTGAGGACATCGCAGTACAGCACGTGTTTATCGGTTCCTGTACAAATTCGCGCATCGAAGATTTACGTGCCGCAGCTGAAGTCATTAAAGGTAAGAAAGTCCATCCAAACGTAAGAGCCCTTGTTGTACCTGGTTCACAGGCAGTGAAAGCGGCTGCTGAAGCTGAAGGATTAGACAAGGTATTTACTGAAGCAGGTTTCGAATGGAGACATGCAGGATGCAGTATGTGTTTAAGTATGAATGCGGATATTGTCCCTCCTGGGGAACATTGTGCATCTACTTCTAACCGTAACTTCGAGGGTAGACAAGGAAGTGGCGCGCGTACACACTTAGTGAGCCCGGCTATGGCTGCTGCCGCAGCGATTTACGGTCATTTTGCAGATGTTCGTAATCTTGCCGCTTCTGAGGTGCGTTAATTCAATTTAAAAAGCTGAAAAGCACGCAAACTGCTGAAGAAAATGATTGAGAGGAGGCGCTATTTTGAGCGGATTTAAAGAGATAAATGGCAAAGCTGTAGCGCTTGATCGAGTAAATGTTGATACGGATCAAATTATTCCGAAACAATTTCTTAAAAGAATCGAAAAAACAGGGTTTGGACAATTTCTATTTTACGATTGGCGCTTCAAGTCTGACGGCGAATTAAACCCTGAATTTGAATTGAATTACCCTGAAAATCAAGGGGCTTCTATATTAATTACGAATGAAAACTTTGGGTGTGGATCTTCTCGTGAACACGCACCATGGGCGTTGTTGGATTATGGCTTCCAAGTCGTAATATCAACTTCTTTTGCCGATATTTTTCATCAAAATTGTTTGAAGAATGGTATGTTACCAATAAAGCTAACTGCAGAGGAAATAAAGTATTTATTAGAAACAGCTAAAAACCAGCCTTATAATTTGACAATTGACCTTGAAAAGCAATTGGTGAAGGATGAAAAGGGCTTTAGCGCTTCATTTGAAATTCATCCGTATTGGAAGCATATGCTTTTAAATGGTTGGGATGAAATCGAAATCACACTTCAGTTAGACGATAAAATTGCTGAGTATGAAAAGATTAATTTCTAGAATTTGTAGCATGAAAAGATTCACAGCGAAGAGTCTGTGAATCTTTTTTGCTATGGAGCGGAAATCAAAATTAATTAAAATACTTTAAATTTGGCTGTTGATTTCCGCTCCAGGTGCTCCCTTTCCGCGGGGGAGTCCGGGAGCCTCCTCGGCGCCATAGCGCCTGTGGGGTCTCCCGTGACACCTTCTCCCGCAGGAGTCTCGCACCTTCCGCTCCAATCAACAGCGTGTTCAAAATCACTATTGTTCTTTAACGCTTCCATTTAGTAGTCTAAACTTTTTTGTTTTTTTCTTCACCCCGTGCTAAACTAACCTCAAACTTGTTTAGGGGAGTATTTTGATGAAAAAACGGGAGCGAATCAAAAAAGAAGACAATGTTATTCTCTTTCCCGATTTAGATAAAAGGTTATTGGAAAAGGGTCTCGATCGGTTAAAACAGAAGAAATATCGTGAAGCAATCGAATTATTGCAGAGTGCAAGATATCTAGATCCTGACAGCGAGGAAGTAAATGTAGGGCTTGTCCTTGCCTACTTTGAATCAGGTAATTTAACCGAAGCAAACCAGCTTGCCAAAGAAATGCTCCAAATAGGTATCGGTGAATACTTCAAAATTGTTGATATGTACATAATGATCTTAGTTCAGCAACACAAGCATGATGAAATTGTGATGACGATTGAAGCATTATTGGAGGAAAAACAAGTTCCAACAGATAAACTCGATCATTTTATGAAATTGCTCCAATTCAGCCGGAAAATGGCCGATTCCGCACCAGAAAGTTTTGAAAATGAGCGGCAACAGCAGGTGGAAAATGTTGAGCTGGACTTGTATTCATACACGGATCCTGGGGAGCAGGTGCAAATTGCCGGACAACTATCACATTCTAATGTTCGTGCCTATATGACAGAGTTAACAGAATTTCTTTCTTCTGAAAAGGGAGATCCGTTTTTTAAAACAATGCTGTTAAATGTCTTAAAGGAACAAGATTATGAAAAGGAAATTTTAGTGGAAAAGTTTGCTAGACAAGTATTGTGCACGCCAGATCAATTATTTGATGTTCATGAGCACCCTGATTTGCTTGCTATAACAGATCGCGTTCGTGGTGTGGTTGAAAATGAAAATCCTATATTATTTGAAAGCATTAAACAACTACTTGACCGTTATTTTTTTCTTTTATATCCACTAAGGATAGAAGCTGGGAAACCAGTGGTCTGGGCGGCGGCATTTCATTATACTGCATCTGCCTATTTTGGCCAGGAAAATGATTTTGATCAAATCATCGATCTCTATCATGTAGAGGAAACAGAGGTCACTACAGCGGCAGACTTAATCGGCAAAATAGAAGAAATTCTTGCCCATAATTAAGCCTTAGCTGTTGAAACACAAGAATCCTATGTTATAATGTAGTGGTTGTAATGTGCATAAAACACAAAAAATGCTTATTTCAAGGGATAAACTTGTACGTCAAGAGGATTCCTACATATTCGTGAAGAATGAAAAATGAGAATAGATTGTTGGAGGGAAAAATGAGTATGTCTGCAAAGTGGGAAAAGTTAGAAGGGAACCAAGGGGTTCTTACAGTTGAAGTAGATGCAGAAAAAGTAAACGAAGGTTTAGACGCTGCATTCAAAAAAGTAGTAAAGCAAGTAAATGTACCTGGCTTCCGTAAAGGAAAAATGCCTCGTCAAATGTTTGAAAAGCGTTTCGGTGTAGAAGCACTTTATCAAGAAGCAGTAGATTATCTTCTTCCTGAAGCTTACACAAAAGCTCTTGAAGAAACAGGTATCGAGCCAATCGACCGCCCTGAAATTGATGTTGAACAAATCGAAAAAGGCAAAAGCTTTATTTTCAAAGCAACTGTTCAAGTTAAGCCAGAAGTAAAGCTTGGCGAATACAAAGGCCTTGAAATCGAAGCATTTGATACAACTGTAACAGACGAAGAAGTTGACGCTGAAATTAAAAAGCTTCAAGAGCGCCATGCTGAGCTTGTAGTTAAAGAAGAAGGTACAGCAGAACTAGGCGATACTGTTGTAATTGACTTTGCTGGCTATGTTGATGGCGAAGCATTCGAAGGCGGTACTGCTGAAAACTATTCATTAGAGCTTGGTTCAGGTTCTTTCATTCCTGGATTCGAAGAGCAATTAGTTGGTCTTGCTACAGGTGAAGAGAAAGATGTAGAAGTTACATTCCCTGAAGAGTATCATGCTGCTGAACTTGCTGGTAAACCTGCTGTTTTCAAAACAAAAATTCATGAAATCAAAGGCAAAGAAGTTCCGGCTCTTGATGATGAATTTGCAAAAGATGTAGATGATGAAGTAGAAACTCTTGATGCGTTAAAAGAAAAAATCAAAAACCGTATTGAGCATGACAAGAAGCACCAAGAAGAGCACCATATTCAAAATTCAGTAGTTGAAAAAGCAACTGCTAATGCTGAAATGGAAGTTCCAGAAGTAATGATCAATAATGAAGTAGACCGTATGCTGAATGAATTTGAGCAACGTCTGCAAATGCAAGGCATGAATCTTGACCTTTACTTCCAATTCTCTGGACAAGATGAGTCAGCTCTTCGTGAACAAATGAAAGGTGAAGCTGAACAACGTGTTCGTGGAAACCTAACATTAGAAGCAGTCGCTACTGCAGAAAACATTGAAGCTTCTGACGAAGATGTTAACGCAGAGTTAGATAAAATGGCTGAAATGTATAAAATGTCTGTTGAAGATATTAAAAAGGCAATTGGTGGAGCTGAAGGAATTAAAGCTGATCTTCGTCTAAGAAAAACAGTTGAATTCCTTGTTGAAAATAGCACAACAAAGGCTGAATAATTTTTCAAAAGCAGAAGTAACGTAAAAGTCTTTTCTAAATCACATATTAAAATTTTATACGTACTTTATTTAAATAAAACAAGGCGCGATTTTATCGTGCCTTGTTTTATACAAATTACACATACATATATTATAATAGAGGTATGGAAAAACTCCTTTTATGAAATCGATATATTTTCTTTTTTTAAAAGGAATTTCCATAAATTTTTTTTAGGTAGTTCCTGTTGGTCGGATTTAAGTTGTTGAATTATGGTTAAGCTTAATTAGTACATATTTTCTTTTTTGAACCTTGATTAGCCTCGCTAAATTGAAAAATTTTTCCACTCAAGTGTTATTATTTCATGTATGAAGAAAAAGTGTGTTACAATCCAATATACATAACTGTAGGAATATTAAGAAAAGGCTAATCAAAGTTCTATTGATTTGATCCAAACTATATAGTTTTTAGTTTTTATCGAGGGGTGAAGTCAGTGTTTAAATTTAATGATGAAAAAGGGCAATTGAAATGTTCTTTTTGCGGCAAGACACAGGATCAAGTACGTAAATTAGTTGCCGGTCCAGGTGTATATATATGTGATGAATGTATTGAGTTATGCACTGAAATCGTAGAAGAAGAGCTTGGTACCGAAGAGGAAGTTGAATTTAAAGACGTTCCAAAGCCGAAGGAAATTCGTGAAATACTAGACGAGTACGTTATTGGTCAAGATCAAGCTAAGAAATCTTTATCGGTCGCGGTATACAACCATTACAAACGGATCAATTCAAACAGTAAAATTGATGATGTTGAATTGTCTAAGAGTAACATTTGTATGATTGGACCGACTGGTAGCGGAAAAACCTTATTAGCTCAAACTTTAGCACGTATCTTAAATGTTCCTTTCGCGATTGCCGATGCAACAAGCTTAACGGAGGCTGGATATGTAGGGGAAGATGTTGAAAACATCCTCTTAAAATTGATTCAAGCAGCTGATTATGATGTTGAAAAAGCAGAAAAAGGAATTATTTACATTGATGAAATTGATAAGATTGCCCGCAAGTCGGAAAATCCTTCGATTACAAGAGATGTATCCGGTGAAGGTGTACAGCAAGCGCTTCTAAAAATATTAGAAGGTACAGTGGCGAGCGTTCCTCCTCAAGGTGGCAGAAAACACCCTCATCAAGAATTTATTCAAATTGATACAACCAACATTTTGTTTATCTGCGGTGGAGCATTCGATGGAATTGAACCAATTATCAAGCGTCGATTAGGTCAAAAAGTAATTGGTTTCGGTTCGGACATCAAACAGCAGGAAATTGGTCAAAAGGAGCTATTATCAAAGGTACTGCCTGAAGATTTGCTTCGTTTTGGGTTAATTCCTGAATTTATTGGTCGTCTTCCAGTTATTGCGAGCTTAGAGCAATTAGATGAAGATGCATTGATTGAAATCTTAACAAAGCCTAAAAATGCACTTGTTAAGCAATATCAAAAAATGCTCGAGCTTGATGATGTTGAATTAGAATTTGAACCAGGAGCACTAAAAGAGATTGCTAAAAAGGCGATTGAACGGAAAACAGGCGCTCGTGGACTTCGTTCTATCATTGAAGGAATCATGTTGGATGTTATGTTCGATCTTCCTTCTCGTGATGATATTTCTAAATGTATTATTACGGCCGAAACGGTTATTGAAAACGAGGTACCAAAATTAGTTCTTGAAGATGGCACGATTGTGAATGAAAAACGTAAGACATCTGCATAGTTCAAAAAATCCAACTGTATAATTTACGGTTGGATTTTTTCATTAAATTGTTGTTTATTCCGTCTTACCCTCGGGGATACTAGTTAATATCATAAGTATATTACTCCAGGAGGGAATACGATGAATTGGACGGGGATTGCCTTATTTATCCAGCTCTTTTTCGGCATAGTAATCGGTATTTATTTTTGGAATTTATTAAAAAACCAGCGGAGTCAAAAAATTTCAATAGATAGAGAATCGAGAAAGGAGATGGAGCAATTACGAAAGATGAGAGCCATCTCCTTAACTGAACCTCTATCTGAAAAAGTGCGTCCTGCAAGCTTTGAAGATATCGTTGGGCAACAGGATGGAATCAAATCGTTAAAGGCAGCTCTTTGTGGCCCCAACCCTCAACATGTGATTATTTATGGTCCGCCTGGAGTGGGTAAAACGGCAGCGGCTCGCTTAGTCCTTGAGGAAGCAAAGAAAAATGGAAAATCTCCTTTTCATAAGGCGGCCGTGTTTATCGAATTAGATGCGACAACCGCTCGGTTTGATGAAAGGGGAATTGCTGATCCACTCATTGGCTCTGTTCATGATCCCATCTATCAAGGTGCGGGGGCAATGGGGCAGGCAGGTATCCCTCAACCAAAGCAAGGAGCCGTGACAAATGCTCACGGTGGCGTTCTTTTTATCGATGAAATTGGCGAATTGCATCCAATTCAAATGAATAAGCTTCTTAAAGTTTTAGAGGATCGGAAAGTCTTTCTTGAAAGCGCCTATTATCACGAGGAAAATCCACAAATTCCAAGCCATATTCATGATATTTTTAAAAATGGTCTCCCAGCGGATTTTCGCTTAATTGGGGCAACAACGAGAACACCTAATGAAATCCCTCCGGCGATTCGATCCCGCTGTATGGAGGTTTTCTTCAGGGAGTTAACTCAGGAGGAAATTACGAGTGTTGCCAGAAAAGCGGCGGAAAAAGTAAATCTAGCCATCAGTGAAAATGGCTTACATATTTTATCTTCATATGCTCGTAATGGCCGGGAAGCAGTTAACATGATTCAAATCGCTGCCGGGATTGCCATTCAAGAAAATCGCAGCTTTATTAAAGATGATGATCTTGAGTGGGTAATTCAGTCAAGTCAGCTATCGCCAAGGATGGAGAAAAAAATCAATTCAAACCCGACGGTCGGGTTGGTGAATGGCTTGGCTGTTCATGGTCCAAACTCCGGATCATTATTAGAAATAGAAGTAACCGTTATTCCTGCTAAGGACAAGGGAAGCATTAATATTACAGGAATTGTAGAAGAGGAAAGCATTGGTGACCGCAGCAAGTCGATCCGTCGAAAAAGTATGGCAAAAGGCTCAATCGAGAATGTGATCACTGTGCTCCGCTCCATTGGTGTTCCAGCTGATGAATATGACATACATGTGAATTTTCCGGGTGGTGTTCCTGTCGATGGCCCGTCAGCAGGGATTGCGATGGCAACAGGTATTTATTCGGCAATTTATAAAATACCGATTGACCATACGATTGCCATGACAGGAGAGATCAGCATTCACGGGAATGTTAAGCCGATCGGCGGTGTGTATCCGAAGGTGAAGGCTGCTAAGAAAGCGGGAGCAAAGGCGGTTATTATTCCAAAGGAAAATATGCAGTCGATTCTTAAAGAGATTAAAGGAATTGAAATTATCCCAGTCACTCAACTGCACGAAGTATTCGAGCGAGCATTCTTAAAGGAAACATCCCGCGACCAAATCATCACCGCAACAATCGATCTTTCCAAAAAGGAAAGTGTATAAAGGAAAATGTTTTCTTTATTAACAAGAGCTATGTTAAGAAGCAATGTTGATTTTGATTGGAGTGGAAGGTGCGACACTCCTCTAAAATGCTTAGGCATTTTATCGTGCGGTGTTCATTCATGGATGATTATTCACGTCCTGCGGGAGAAGGTGTCTCGGGAGACCCCACAGGCGCTTGCGCCGAGGAGGCTCCCGGACTCCCCCGCGGAAAGGGAGCACCTGAAACGGAAATCACCCAAAAATAGAAATGGACTTCGGTTTGCCGTCACTGACAAACCGAAGTTTTTCTTTGAAGTTTGTACAGAAAATAAGGTATATTTTGGGGTAAGAAGCGATGAACAATCTCCTTGGGCTTTTTTAGATGCTTTCGCTTTCCATATCATTTTTTATACGTTAAGATTGTACAAAGACTTTATCTGAATTATGATGAATGTGTGGGTAAAGATTTTTTCATTTGGAGGTGTTATTGTATGACGAAAACAAAAGAGCTTATCGTTCCCCTCCTGCCGCTTCGAGGGTTACTGGTATATCCATCCATGGTCCTTCATTTAGATGTTGGTCGGGAGAAATCGGTGCAAGCCCTTGAAAAAGCAATGGTAGATGACCATTTAATTTTTTTAACAACTCAAAAGGATGTTTCGATTGACGAACCATCCGAAGAAGACCTTTATCACATGGGAACACTAACACGGGTGAAACAAATGCTCAAGCTTCCAAATGGCACGATACGAGTGCTGGTTGAAGGGTTAAAGCGAGCAGAGATTGTACTATTGCAAGATGAAGAAAATCATTATGTTGCCAGTTTGAAAACGTTTGAGGATGATCAGGATAAAGATGTTGAAGCACAAGCCTTAATGAGAACGATGCTAGAACATTTTGAACAATACATAAAAATGTCAAAAAAAATATCGGCAGAAACGTATACTTCTGTTGCGGATATTGATGAACCCGGCAGAATGGCCGATATCATTGCTTCCCACCTTCCTTTAAAACTAAAGGATAAGCAAGAAATTCTTGAGTCTGTCGATGTTAAAGAGAGAATGAACCGAGTAATTGATATTATTCATAATGAAAAAGAAGTATTGAATCTTGAGAAAAAAATCGGTCAGCGTGTTAAACGTTCAATGGAACGTACTCAAAAGGAATATTATTTGCGGGAGCAAATGAAGGCGATTCAAAAGGAATTAGGCGATAAAGAAGGTAAAACTGGCGAAATTGCTGAACTCACTGAGAAAATCGAAAACGCCGGAATGACTAATCACATTAAAGAAGTGGCGTTAAAGGAATTGGATCGGTACGAAAAGGTTCCAGCAAGCTCCGCTGAAAGCGCCGTGATTAGAAATTATATAGAATGGCTCATTTCCTTGCCTTGGACCAATGCTACCGAGGATGACCTTGATATTCATAAGGCTGAAAAAATCCTGAATCAAGATCATTATGGCTTAGAAAAGGTCAAGGAACGCGTTTTAGAGTATTTGGCAGTACAGAAGTTAACCAACTCCTTAAAAGGCCCAATTCTTTGTCTTGCAGGTCCTCCTGGGGTCGGTAAAACAAGTCTTGCCCGCTCGATCGCTACATCGCTAAATCGAAATTTTGTCCGTGTTTCTCTAGGCGGTGTACGTGACGAGTCCGAAATTCGAGGACACCGTCGCACATATGTTGGGGCGATGCCGGGCCGTATTATTCAAGGAATGAAAAAGGCAGGAACGATTAACCCAGTATTCCTGCTTGATGAAATTGATAAAATGTCCAGTGATTTCCGCGGGGACCCTTCAGCTGCGATGCTGGAAGTATTAGATCCTGAACAAAATTATAACTTTAGTGATCATTATATTGAAGAGACCTATGACCTATCCAAGGTTATGTTTATCGCAACAGCTAATAATTTATCAACGATCCCTGGTCCGTTGCGGGACAGAATGGAAATCATCACGATTGCAGGTTATACAGAACTAGAGAAGCTTCATATTGCCAAGGATCACTTGCTGCAAAAGCAAATAAAGGAGCATGGTTTATCGAAAGGCCAGCTTCAAGTACGTGATGATGGTATTATGAAGGTCATTCGATATTATACGCGGGAAGCTGGCGTAAGAAGTCTAGAACGCCAATTAGCAACCATCTGCCGGAAAACAGCGAGAATTATCGTCTCTGGTGAAAAGAAAAAAGTGGTGGTTACAGATAAAGTGGTCGAGGAATTCCTTGGAAAACCAATTTTCCGTTACGGTCAAGCAGAGTTGGAGGATCAGGTCGGAGTCGCGACAGGATTGGCCTATACAACCGTTGGTGGCGATACACTGCAAATCGAAGTATCACTTTCCCCTGGTAAAGGAAAGCTTGTCTTAACCGGTAAGCTTGGGGATGTCATGAAAGAATCGGCACAGGCAGCTTTCAGCTATGTCCGTTCAAAAGCGGTTGAGCTTGGAATAGACCAAGATTTTCACGAGAAACATGACATTCATATCCACGTACCAGAAGGAGCTGTTCCAAAGGATGGTCCATCTGCCGGGATTACGATCGCAACTGCCCTTGTGTCTGCCCTAACAGGAAAGCCAATTCGTAAAGAGGTTGGAATGACTGGCGAGATTACCTTAAGAGGACGGGTATTGCCAATCGGCGGGTTAAAAGAAAAAACATTAAGTGCACATCGTGCCGGATTAACGAAAATAATTTTGCCGAAGGATAATGAAAAGGATATCGATGATATTCCAGAAAGTGTTCGAGAACAGCTGGAATTCGTCCTTGTATCGAGTATCGATCAAGTTCTGAAGCATGCATTAAAAGAGGTAGGAAATGAAAGTAAATAGTGCAGATATAGTGATTAGTGCCGTCAGACCGGCACAATATCCTGATACACCCCTTCCAGAGATTGCATTAGCAGGAAGGTCTAATGTGGGGAAGTCGTCATTCATCAATAAGATGTTAAACCGCAAAGCTTTGGCCAGGACTTCTTCAAAGCCTGGTAAAACACAAACGCTAAATTTTTTCTTAATCAATGAGCAATTCCACTTTGTAGATGTTCCAGGTTACGGATATGCGAAGGTTTCGAAAAAAGAGCGGGAAGCATGGGGAAAGATGATTGAAACGTATATCACAACTCGAGAACAGTTAAAAGCTGTTGTCCTGTTAGTTGATTTACGGCATCCACCAACAGCCGATGATCGGATGATGTATGATTTTTTAAAGCATTATAACATCCCTTGCATCATCGTCGCGACCAAAGCGGATAAAATTCCAAAGTCAAAATGGCAAAAGCATGTGAAAATAACGAAAGAGACATTGGAATTACATGAGAGTGACCCGTTAGTTATGTTTTCTTCCGAAACGGGAGAAGGTAAAGATAAAGCGTGGGCAATTTTGGAAAGCTATATGCGCTGACAAAAGCCAAAAGGAAGAGGGCATGGATATTGAATCCTGCCCTCTTATCTTTTCTTTTTTAAAAGAAAATAAAGTCCAAATCCAATCAATAGGATGGGCCAATAGTTAAGGATGAACGAGGTGCTTGACTCAAGCGTCCCTAACCATCCCGTAAGGCGGTCTTGAAACAGTAGCACCGCTGCGAGGATTAAGAAGAAAATACCATAACCGAGACCAACGCCGGTTCTCTGGTATTTAAGAATATAGGCCAGGGCAACGATTAAAATAAAAATGCCGATATGATCCGGCCAAATATGTAGGTTTGTGACAACATGAAAATGGAGACCGAAGCCAAAAAGAATCACACCAGGAAAAATCATTTCGCTTTCTTTTCCCCCATATCCCTGCCACAGCATCGCGAGCCCGACAATCATCATTAACGTTGGCCATCCAGAAAATTGTTGAAGGAATGAAATATTTGTGTGCTGAAGGAGAAAATAACCTCCAAAGCCAATTAAAATAATTCCGGGAAAATATCGTTGATGTTTCACTTTACCACCACTTCCAACAAAGGTTACTTGAAAAATATCCAAATTTTTGATAATGTACAAAAGAAAGTATATGTCGATTTTTAGCTAACATTATCTAACATTAAGGTACATTGCCGGACATCATCGGTCAACTGCAATTATAAATTTAATTATAATTTATAAGAACGAGCTTTGCTTAAGAATTTTAGAGTGTTTAAGGGGAATTGAATCCTGTAAAATTGTCCTAAAAAAAGGGGATTTTTAGACCAATTTTTATCACTCTTTTTTCGGTTTCTGTTCACATTTCTTAAGCAGAAGAAAAAAACACACATGTTATAATGAGTTAGGCAAATATGCAATTTTACTTGGGGGTGTCAATTAGAAAATGCATATTATAGTAGTCGGTCTTAATTATAAAACTGCCCCTGTAGAAATTCGTGAACGTTTAACGTTTAATGAGGCAAATATCAAAGATGCTATGCACACATTAAGATCGAAGAAAAGCATCTTAGAGAATGTTATTATTTCTACGTGTAACCGTACGGAAATATATGCGGTCGTTGATCAGTTACACACTGGCCGTTACTATATTAAGGAGTTTCTCTCCGAATGGTTCCATATCGAGCAGGAGGAGTTCACTCCATTCCTATTTATTTATGAGCAGGATGGCGCAGTTGAGCATTTATTCAAAGTAGCCTGTGGTCTAAACTCCATGGTATTAGGTGAAACACAAATTTTAGGACAAGTACGTTCTAGTTTTTTATTGGCCCAACAAGAAAACGCTACCGGAACTGTGTTCAACCAGCTTTTCAAACAAGCTGTTACCCTAGCAAAGCGCGGGCACTCCGAAACAGATATCGGCGCGAATGCTGTTTCAGTCAGCTATGCTGCTGTTGAACTAGCAAAGAAAATTTTTGGAACGCTTGAACAAAAGCATGTACTTGTACTTGGTGCAGGGAAAATGGGTGAGCTTGCGATTCAAAATCTCCATTCTAATGGAGCAAGCAAGGTGACGGTTATTAACCGGACCTTTGAGAAGGCTCAGGATTTAGCCGATCGTTTTGCTGGTGAGGCAAAATCACTTCAAGAGCTTCAATGCTCGTTAATCGATGCTGATATTTTAATCAGTTCAACTGGAGCAACTGAATTTGTCATCACAAAAGACATGATGCAAAATATTACGAAATTACGCAAAGGGAAACCGTTGTTCATGGTGGACATTGCGGTTCCTCGTGACCTCGATCCGAAAATAGCAGAACTTGAAAGTGTGTTTTTATACGATATTGATGATTTGGAAGGCATCGTTGAGGCCAATCTTCAAGAACGCAAAAAAGCTGCTGAAAAGATTATGCTGATGATCGAGAAAGAGATCGTTGATTTCAAGCAATGGTTAAACCTTCTTGGAGTTGTTCCTGTAATCTCTGCTTTGCGTGAAAAAGCGATTATGATTCAATCGGAAACGATGAACAGCATGGAAAGAAAGCTGTCCCACCTTTCCGATCGTGATATAAAAGTGATCAATAAGCATACAAAAAGTATTATTAATCAAATGCTAAAGGATCCAATTCTTCAAGCGAAGGAGCTTGCGAGCGAACCAAATGGAGCGGAGGCACTGGATCTTTTTGTGAAAATATTTAATATCGAGGAATTAGTAGAACAACAACTCGATAAAAAAGCAGCCGAAACTAGACAGGAAAAGGTTCACGCACCACAGGCTTCCTTCCAAGTATAAGAGAGGTTCTGTCCATGTTTGACTTATATATGACCCGGCTGCACGAACTAACCGTTCTTGTGTACGCCTTAAGTGTGCTCTTATATTTTATTGATTTTGTACAAAATAACCGGAAGGCTAATCAAGTGGCCTTCTGGTTACTTGCATTTGTATGGGTGTTGCAAACAAGTTTCTTCCTTTTCTATATTGTAAAAACAGGTAGATTTCCAGTCTTATCTGTTTTTGAGGGGCTTTATTTCTATGCATGGGTGCTGGTGTCGCTGTCCCTTGGAATTAATAAGTTGTTGCGCATGGATTTTATCGTCTTTTTTACCAATATCCTTGGCTTTGTCATTATGGCCATCCATACGTTTGCTCCTGTTCAGTATAATTCAGTGATCATGGCAAAACAGCTCATATCCGAACTGTTGCTGATTCATATTACAATGGCGATCCTTTCATATGGGGCGTTTTCTTTATCTTTCGTATTTTCCCTATTGTACCTAATTCAATATAATTTATTGAAACAGAAAAAATGGGGGACGAGGCTGCTAAGAATTGCTGACCTCTCAAAGCTTGAACGACTGTCATATATTTTAAATGTGATAGGAGTTCCGATCCTGTTTTTAGGTTTAGTCCTTGGCTTGCAATGGGCGTTTATTAAAGTACCTAATATGACTTGGTATGATCCGAAAGTATTAGGTTCATTTATCGTCCTTTGCTTATATAGTGTGTACTTGTATTTACGTGTCGGAAAAGGACTTTACGGCAAAACACTAGCGCTTTGGAATATTGGAGCTTTTTTAATTGTGTTATTAAATTTCTTCTTTTTTGGAAAGCTATCATCATTTCATTTTTGGTACGCATAATACTAGGAGGCTGTCATGAGAAAAATTATTGTAGGTTCAAGAAGAAGCAAGCTGGCGTTAACACAAACGAACTGGGTAATCGACCAATTAAAGAAATTGGATCCTTCTTTCGAATTTGAAGTAAAGGAAATTGTAACAAAGGGTGACCGCATTCTGGATGTTACTCTTTCAAAAGTCGGAGGGAAGGGCCTATTTGTAAAAGAAATAGAACAAGCAATGCTTGATAAAGAAATCGATATGGCCGTTCATAGTATGAAAGACATGCCTGCTGTTCTCCCAGAGGGATTAGTAATTGGTTCAATTCCTTACCGTGAAGACCATCGTGATGTCCTTATTTCTAAGGATAATGTTCCATTTGACCAATTGAAGCAAGGAGCGGTTCTTGGCACAAGCAGTCTTCGTCGCAGTGCTCAGCTTCTAGCAAAGCGTCCTGATTTAGAAATCAAATGGATCCGTGGAAATATTGATACACGAGTAGAAAAGCTAAACAACGGCGAATACGATGCGATTATTCTTGCTGCAGCTGGATTAAAGCGTTTAGGCTGGGCAGATGATGTTATCACTGAATTTATTGATGCTGACCTTTGTGTACCGGCTGTTGGACAAGGGGCTTTATCAATCGAGTGCCGCGGTGATGATGAGGAATTATTAGCATTATTCGAGAAATTTACTTGTAAAAATACAGAACGTGCAGTGCGCGCAGAACGTGCTTTTCTTCAAAAAATGGAAGGCGGCTGTCAGGTTCCAATTGCAGGTTATGCCTATATTAATGACCAAGATGAGATTGTTTTAACAGGGTTGGTTGCCTCTCCTGATGGAAATATTATTTATAAAGAGCAAGAAACTGGCCAAAATCCAGAAGATGTTGGCGTGATTGTTGCTGAACGATTAACTGCAAAGGGCGGAAAAGACTTAATCGACCAAGTGAAGCAGGAGCTTGATCAGGAATGATGGACCCATCCCCCTTGCAAGGGAAAAAAATATTAGTTCCAAGAGGAAAAGGGCAATCAAAGCCCTTTTCCGATTTGGTGAAAAAATACGGTGGGGTTCCGGTCGAAATTCCGATGATTGCATTTCGACCTGTCCCGGTAAATGCTGAGTTAAAAGAAGTTTTTAACGTGCTTCATACATATGATTGGATCATTTTCACAAGTAATGTTACGGTCGATACATTTTTCAGTCTAGCGAGCCAACAAGGAGAACCGAGTTTACCTAAGGTTGCGGTAATCGGTGCAAGGACAAAGCAAGTCTTGTTGGAAAAAGGAATTTCGGTTGAGTTTACACCAACCGAATATGTTGCTGAGGGATTTGTAAAGGAATTCCTGCCTTTGATCACGCCCGGCATGAAGATTTTTATTCCGAAGGGAAATCTGGCCAGGGACTTTATTGCTGCCTCATTAATGGAAGCAGGGGCACAAGTAACTGAATCTATTATTTATGAAACCTATGCACCTGAAGAAAGTAAATCTAAATTAGTAGACATGTTAAAAAATGACGAGCTCGATATCTTAACGTTTACAAGCCCATCGACGATCGAGCATTTTATGGAAATAGTCACTGAAAATCAATTGCAGGAAAAGATTAAGACTTGTCTGGTTGCCTGTATCGGGCCTGTGTCAACGAAGAAAGCGTTATCCGCAGGGTTGACTGTTGATGTCTCCCCCGCTGAATATACCGTCAAAGATATGATCCTAGCTCTTATTGATAAGTTGAATCAAGCTACTCGATAAACAGGAGGTTTTTTTATGAAAGAATTACAATTCACACGCCATCGTCGTTTGCGTTCAAGTGCCAATATGCGTGCCTTAGTTCGTGAAAATCATTTAAGCGTGAATGATTTAATTTATCCGATTTTTATAATCGAAGGAAACAATATTCGCAATGAAATTTCATCAATGCCTGGAATCTATCAGCTATCCCTTGATAATCTTAAAGCTGAAATGGATGAAGTAGTGGCTTTAGGGATTAAATCCGTATTGCTGTTCGGAATTCCGGCTGAAAAGGATGAATGTGGTACAGGTGCTTTCCACGATCACGGAATCGTCCAGGAAGGAACCCGCTTTATTAAAGAGCATTATCCTGAAGTGATTGTGGTTGCTGATACATGCCTTTGTGAATACACCAGTCATGGTCATTGTGGTGTGATTGAAAATGGTACCGTATTGAATGATCCATCTTTAGAATTGCTCGTTCAAACAGCTGTCAGCCAAGCTAAATCAGGGGCAGACATCATTGCTCCATCTAATATGATGGATGGCTTTGTTGCAGCAATTCGTGCTGGCCTGGATGAAGCGGGCTTTGAAAATATTCCAATTATGTCCTATGCAGTTAAATATGCATCTGCATTTTATGGACCGTTCCGTGAGGCAGCAGAAAGCACACCTCAATTTGGTGATCGCAAAGCGTATCAAATGGATCCAGCCAACCGCCTTGAAGCGATTCGCGAAGCGGAATCAGACGTAATCGAAGGTGCCGATTTCTTAATCGTTAAGCCGGGTCTGCCATACTTAGATATCGTCCGCGATGTGAAGAACAACTTTAATTTACCAGTTGTCATTTACAATGTGAGCGGAGAATATTCAATGGTTAAGGCTGCAGCCCAAAACGGCTGGATTGATGAAAAAAATACAGTAATGGAGATGCTAACTGGCATGAAGCGTGCTGGTGGCGACCTAATCATTACTTATTTTGCTAAGGATGCAGCTAAGTGGTTGCGAGAGCAATAATTTTAGTTTATTGAGTAAACGATAATTTTAATAATCCTATTTTGTACGATTTCGTCTGCGTTTCGCAGCGGTTAAAAAACGATAATAAGGAGATAAACATGCGCTCTTACGAAAAATCAATCGCAGCTTTTCAAGAAGCAAAAACGTTAATGCCTGGCGGTGTCAATTCACCTGTGCGTGCCTTTAAATCGGTTAACATGGATCCAATTTTCATGGCAAGCGGAAAAGGCTCCAAAATTTATGATATTGATGGCAATGAATATATTGACTACGTATTATCATGGGGACCGCTTATTTTAGGTCATACGAATGACAAAGTGGTCGAAGCGATAAAGAAGGTTGCCGAACTTGGGACAAGTTTTGGTGCACCTTCGTTAATCGAAAACGAAGTGGCTAAGCTCGTTCGCGAGCGTGTGCCTTCAATCGAAGTGGTTCGAATGGTTTCTTCTGGTACAGAAGCAACGATGAGCGCATTGCGCTTAGCACGCGGTTATACTGGCCGCAATAAAATTTTGAAATTTGAAGGCTGTTACCATGGTCATGGTGATTCCTTGCTGATTAAAGCAGGTTCCGGGGTCGCTACGCTTGGTTTACCTGACAGCCCTGGTGTCCCTGAAAGTGTTGCAAAAAACACGATTACGGTGGCTTACAACGATTTAGAGAGTGTTCGATATGCGTTTGAACAATTTGGCGAAGATATCGCATGTATCATTGTTGAGCCTGTTGCCGGCAATATGGGTGTTGTTCCGCCACAACCTGGTTTCTTAGAAGGCTTGCGCGAAATTACGACTCAATACGGTGCTTTATTGATTTTTGATGAAGTTATGACCGGCTTCCGCGTTGGTTATAATTGTGCCCAAGGGTATTTTGGCATTACCCCTGATTTAACTTGCTTAGGCAAAGTAATTGGCGGCGGACTTCCTGTAGGAGCGTACGGCGGTAAGCGTGAAATTATGGAGCAGATCGCTCCAAGCGGACCGATTTACCAAGCGGGAACGTTATCTGGTAACCCATTGGCAATGGCTGCGGGTCTTGCAACGTTAAGCCAGCTTAGTCCTGAAAATTATGTTGAGTTTGGCCGTAAAGCTGACATGCTCGAAGCAGGGTTTAAAGCGGCAGCTGAAAAGTATGATGTTCCATTAACATGTAATCGTGCCGGCTCCATGATTGGCTTCTTCTTTACAAACGAAAACGTAATTAATTACGAGACAGCAAAGACCTCTGATTTAGAGTTTTTTGCGAACTACTTCCGTGAAATGGCGAACGAAGGCGTATTCTTGCCGCCATCTCAGTTTGAAGGAATCTTCTTATCGACTGCACACAGCGATGAAGACATTCAAAAGACAATTGCAGCCGCTGAAGTGGCATTTTCAAAGCTGCGCGGGTAATATTTTAGAAAAAATACAGCCTCGGATCTGGTATTTTACCGATTTGAGGCTGTTTTTTTGTTTTGGATAGGTCCGGAATTTAAGTTTCTCAACAACAACTTCTTTCTTTTTATTTTTATCATAAAAAAATCTTCTACTTCATACAGTGTTAATGACATGGTGATTAACGTATAGGGATATGAAGGGAGGAGTCGCTTTGTCTCAAGAAAATCAATCGCACCTACGATTTTCCTTAGAAGAATCTGTGTGGTTTCAAAAAGGACAGGAAGTCGCTGAATTAGTGTCGATCTCTTTGGATCCGAATATAACCATTATCGAAAATGATCAGTACGTTGCCATTCGCGGCTCGCTTGAACTAACAGGCGAATATAAGAGATTCGAAGATGAAACAACAGAACAGGAAGAGGCTATATCTGCGCCAAAATTTGTCCAATCCGTCGAAGAACGAGAAGAAGGTATTTATGAATTTTTACATCGTTTTCCGGTTGATATAACCATCCCAAATAATCGCATCCAAAGTGTTTATGATATTGATGTGACAGTCGATTCATTTGATTATGCTGTCCCGGAGCGGAGCTGTTTAAAGCTTGTGGCTGACTTAACGATTTCAGGACTCTATGGAGAGCAGCAAAATGTTCCCATTGAGGAAGAGGTTCCGTTGGATGTTCCACGGAATGAAGCCGAAGAGGTAGCGGGAATAAATATTGATGTCGAGGCTGCCCGTAAAGAGGAGGAATCCTATTCGGCCCAAAGCAAAACGGAAGAAGTTCCGGAACTGGAGCCGCTTTATCGCTCAGAGCATGAGGAAAATCAAGAGGCACCGCAAATGTATACACCTAATTTTATCTTGTCCAACCCGATTGAATCTCATAGCAATCAATTGGATGACGAATCGGGTAATTTTGAATATTCTAAGCCATTCTCCGCTGAGGCGAAGAGACAGCCGCATATAGAAGAATCTGCCGAGTTCGCCTGGGGAGTACCCGATCCAACACAGAAAAAATTGATCCCAAAAATACCTGATTTTACGCTGGCGGCTAATCGG
Source organism: Neobacillus terrisolis (assembly GCF_051233475.1). Taxonomy (NCBI): domain Bacteria; kingdom Bacillati; phylum Bacillota; class Bacilli; order Caryophanales; family Bacillaceae; genus Neobacillus; species Neobacillus terrisolis. Next base: position 211,206 of record NZ_JBKFGH010000011.1, read on the forward strand.
TCCGATGTCCCGCCACAGGAACCAGAACAAGCTCTGGAACCGGTTTATGAAATGGGTGGGCAAGATGTCGTCCAAAAGGCAATAGAGTCGGGAATCGAGCATGAGGAGTCATCCTCTTCCTCGCCAGCACAAATAGGACTGCTAAAGAAATTCACGAAGAAAAAGAGTATGTCGATTGCTGAGTTTCTAGGGCGTAAGGCAGAAAATGAACAGCAGGCAAAGTTAAGAGTTTGTATCGTTCAGAATGGGGATACTCTTGATAGCCTGTCCCGTCGCTATCATTTATCCGTGCAACAAATCGTTAGAGTTAACCATTTAGAGGCTAATCAGGATGTTTACGAGGGGCAAGTCCTCTATATTCCTGAGACAGCCAGCAGTTAATAAATTTGCTTGAGCAGGTTTTCATAGCCTGCTCTCCTGCTTTTTTGATTACGCTGAGTATTAGCTCAGTGAAAAGGCGTTTTTCTAATGCAGCTCTTCGTTTCGAAAGAGAGTGAAATTGATGAGTAATAATAAGATTCTTGTAGAGGCTTCAGCGATTCTTCGTCCTTATGGGGTTGAACCATATTTTGTAGAGGATATGGGAAAAGTGAAGAAGGTCTATTCCAATAAAGGCGTTTTTGCCTTGAAAATGGTGCCGCCCACTTATGGGACTGAGTTTATCCGCCACATCCAATCCCTCTACCAAAAAGGTTATAACCGGGTTGTTCCCATTTATCCGACTTTGGATGGAAGGTATGCGGTTCTTTATCAAAATGCGTTGTATTATTTAATGCCCTGGCTTGCAGGTGAGGTAAAGGATGACCCGTCCGAGAAAAACAAAAAATTATTTCGTGAACTCGCTCGTCTTCATACACTATCAACTTATGAATTTCCAATTAAAAAAGAAGACCGGAAAGAACATTATGAAAACACTTTGCTTTTGTTGGAAAAGGATGAGGAATTTTTAAAAGGATTTCTTGAACAGTGCGAAAAAAAACCATATATGTCTCCGTTTGAATTACAATTTTGTCTTTATTATCATGATGTTTCCCAAGCACTCCGGTTCTCTAAGGAACAGCTTGAAGCTTGGTATGAAAAAACAAAGGAAGAGGAAAAAATAAGATCTGTTTTAATTCACGGAAAATTTTCCTCAGATCATTTCCTATTTGATGATAAAGGGTACGGATATTTTATGAATTTTGAAAGGGCGAAGCAAGGTTCGCCTTACCAAGACCTTCTTCCCTATTTAACCCAGGCATTAAAGGGATTTCCAAAACGGAGTGAAGACTGTATTGAATGGCTGCTTATTTATCTTAAATATTTTCCGCTTAAACAGGAGGAAAGACATTTAATGCTGAGCTATTTTACTCATCCGTCCTCTCTAATAAATGTTGTCCAAAAATATCACACACGAAATAATCGCAAAAAGGAAAGGAAATTCTCGCAGCAGCTTCAACGCCAATATTGGCTTTTGAAAAACATAGAATATGTTGTGAGCAGGCTGGTGGAAATTCAAAGACAGCAAGAAGCAGCCGCCCAACAACAACAAGAAGGAGCCCAGAATGGATAATGGGCTCCTTCTCTTTATCATAAAAATTCAAATTGAAAGGCTAGCGCTAATAAGATCAGAATGGTTAACAGCAAAACATCAAAGGTCGTCGGCAGGAATATCGTTCGGATCCCTTGAAAAACACAGAATGGGATGACAAATTGGCAGCACACATTGCGAACGGTTCGAAGCCATGGTGGAAGTTTGTATGGATTATATCTGCGCTTCAACATTCTTCCCCCTTCACACAACTTTGTTTTACTATTCTATGCTCAATTTCTTGTAAAAGTGCTATCAAGATATGAAACATTCCTCCAAAAATGTATATACTAGAAAAAAATCGGTAAAGATGATTGACGATAGTCCCCTTTTTTAGGTAGTATAGCTTATGAATAAAGTCATCGGCTGGGGTTAAAGCCTACCCGAAAATAATTGAAAATAAAAGCGAAGATAGGGAAGAGTACAGTGTAAATCTGTGTTAAAGAGAGGGAAGCATTTTGCTGAGAGCTTCCTATACAGACCATTGGAAGGTCGCCCTTGAGCATCTCCTGCGAACGATTTTTCCAGTAGTTGGAGACGGAGCATCCGTTATTGTTTTAAGCGCCAATTATGTCTTTTTCTAATTGGAAAAAAGGTGGTACCGCGAAGCATACTCCATTCGTCCTTTTCATGACGAATGGAGTTTTTTGTTTTATAAAAAGGCTGTTGATTTTGAGCACTTGTTGATTGGAGCGGAAGGCACGAGACTCCTGCGGGAAAAGCAAGTCTTGGGAGACCCCGGAGGCGCAAAAGCGCCGAGGAGGCTCCCGGACTGCCCGCGGAAAGCGAGTGCCTGAAGCGGAAATCAACACAAGGTTAACAGAGCCTAAAAAAATGCGTTTAACGAAACGGATCTATTTTTTAAAAAATGGAGGAAAGTGTAATGGAAACAAAAGAACTATCAATGCCGACCAAATATGATCCCCGGGCAATTGAGCAGGGCCGCTATGATTGGTGGTTAAACGGGAAATTTTTTGAAGCCAAGGATGATGTTGATAAACTGCCTTATACAATTGTTATTCCACCGCCAAACGTAACTGGTAAGCTTCACTTAGGCCATGCATGGGATACAACGCTTCAAGATATTTTAACAAGAATGAAGCGGATGCAGGGGTACGATGTTTTGTGGCTCCCTGGAATGGACCATGCCGGAATTGCCACTCAAGCGAAGGTAGAGGAAAAGCTTCGTGGAGAAGGAAAAAGTCGCTACGACCTTGGTCGTGAGAAATTTGTTGAAGAAACGTGGAAGTGGAAGGAAGAGTATGCCGGCCATATTCGCGAGCAGTGGTCGAAACTAGGTCTTGGACTCGATTATAGCCGTGAACGCTTTACACTTGATGAAGGCCTGTCAGATGCTGTTAAAGAAGTATTCGTAAACCTTTATAAAAAAGGGTTAATTTACCGCGGTGAATACATCATCAACTGGGATCCTTCTACGAAAACAGCACTTTCTGATATTGAGGTTATTTACAAAGACGTACAAGGTGCGTTTTACCATATGAAATATCCGTTTGCCGATGGATCGGGCTATATTGAAGTAGCAACAACTCGTCCGGAAACGATGCTTGGAGATACGGCAGTTGCGGTTCATCCAGAGGATCCGCGCTACAAGGATATGATTGGCAAAACCGTTATTTTACCAATCGTTGGCCGAGAAATTCCAATCGTTGGGGATGATTATGTTGATATAGAATTTGGATCAGGTGCGGTTAAAATTACTCCTGCTCATGACCCTAATGACTTTGAGTTAGGAAATCGCCATAATCTTGAGCGCGTTTTAGTAATGAATGAAGACGGAACAATGAACGCACGTGCTGGCAAGTACCAAGGCATGGATCGTTTCGAATGCCGCAAGCAAATCGTAAAGGACCTACAAGAAGCTGGTGTTCTATTCAAAATTGAAGAGCATCTTCATTCAGTTGGACACTCTGAGCGCAGTGGCGCGGTTGTTGAGCCTTACCTTTCAACACAATGGTTTGTTAAAATGCAGCCATTAGCAGATGCAGCGATTGCTCTTCAGCAAGAGGAGGAAAAGGTTAACTTCGTACCGGATCGATTTGAAAAGACGTATTTACGTTGGATGGAAAATATCCGTGACTGGTGTATTTCACGTCAGCTTTGGTGGGGTCACCGGATTCCGGCCTGGTACCATAAAGAAACAGGTGAAATTTACGTTGAAAACGAGCCTCCAGCAGACAGTGAAAACTGGGTTCAAGACAATGACGTTTTGGATACATGGTTCTCGTCAGCACTATGGCCATTTTCAACATTAGGCTGGCCAGATGCAGATGCTGAGGACTTTAAACGCTACTATCCAACCGCGGCACTAGTAACAGGCTACGATATCATTTTCTTCTGGGTATCGCGCATGATTTTCCAAGGGATTGAGTTCACAGGCGGACGTCCATTTAATGATGTATTGATTCATGGCCTAGTTCGCGATGCACAAGGCCGTAAGATGAGTAAATCTCTTGGCAACGGTGTAGACCCAATGGAGGTTATTGATCAGTACGGTGCAGATTCCTTACGCTACTTCCTATCGACTGGAAGCTCACCAGGTCAAGATTTACGCTATAGCACGGAGAAGGTTGAAGCAACCTGGAATTTTGCTAATAAAATTTGGAACGCATCTCGTTTTGCGTTAATGAATATGAACGGCATGACTTATGATGAGATCGATTTAAGCGGAGAAAAATCCGTTGCCGATAAGTGGATCCTAACTCGTTTAAACGAAACGATTGAAAATGTAACGCGCTTGTCTGATCGCTATGAGTTCGGTGAAGTGGGCCGTGCGTTATACAACTTCATTTGGGACGATTTCTGTGATTGGTATATTGAGATGGCGAAGCTGCCATTGTACGGTGACGATGAAGCGGCAAAGAAAACAACTCGTTCGATTTTAGCCTATGTATTAGATCAGACGATGCGCCTGTTGCATCCATTCATGCCATTTATTACCGAGGAAATTTGGCAGAACCTTCCTCATAGCGGCGAATCGATTACAACCGCAAGCTGGCCGGTAGTGGATCCAGCGATGGTTGATGAGCAAGCTGCTTCGGAAATGAAGCTGTTGGTTGAAATCATCCGCTCGGTTCGAAATATCCGTGCTGAGGTGAACACACCATTAAGTAAGAAAATTAAGATCATGCTGAAGGCAAAGGATGCTGGTGTGCTTGCTGTTCTAGAGAAAAACAGCGGCTACATCGAGCGCTTCTGTAATCCTGAAGAGCTTGTCATTGCAGTGGATCTCGAAGCACCAGATAAGGCGATGACCGCTGTAGTAACAGGAGCAGAGATTATCCTTCCACTTGCAGGCCTGATTAATCTCGATGAAGAACGTGCTCGTCTTGAGAAAGAGCTTGACCGATTGACTAAAGAGGTTGAACGAGTACAGAAGAAATTAAGCAATCAAGGCTTTGTAAGCAAGGCACCAGCAAAGGTTATCGAAGAAGAGCGTGCCAAGGAACAGGATTATATGGAGAAACGCGCTGCCGTTGAAGTGCGCTTAAATGAATTAAAGAGTCTATAATTGACAGTGTGATGTGTGAAAAAAAGCGAACCCGGTGTATCGGGTTCGTTTCATTTGTGCAATGAGTACTACGGAAACTCGCCGAAATTCGTTGATTGGCAAATAAAACTGTGAAATTGGCAAATAGAAGTTGGAAATCGGCAAAAAAACAGACGAAATTGGCAAATAAAACGATAGAATCGGCAAATAAACAGGCGAAATCGGCAAATAGACGATTAAAACCGGCATCAAGTTGAATAAAAACTTGCTAAAAATGAAGAAATCGTTAAAGTTGACTGCTTTGTTCTAGGTCTATCCGTGGATTTCGGCGCTTTATCCGTAGATTTTGAAGTTTTATCCGTGAATTATGTCCGGTTATCCGTAGATTTCGATGTTCTATCCGTGGCTTCAGCACTTTTATCCGTATATTAAACTTATTATAAAAACCAACGACAAACGCAAACCGAAACTACTTAAACATTTGGAGGTGAACTTCCCATGTTTCAAACATATGAACAAGCATTAACCTGGATCCACGCCCGGCTCCGCTTAGGAATCAAGCCAGGACTCGCGCGAATGGAGTGGATGATGGAGCGTCTCAACCATCCAGAACGGAGAATTAAAACGATTCACATCGGCGGGACAAATGGAAAGGGCTCAACGCTGACCTTCTTACGCTGCATTTTAGAAGAAGCCGGCTGCAAGGTGGGCACGTTTACGTCCCCATTTTTCGAGCAATTTAATGAGCGGATAAGTGTGAACGGAAAGGCAATTTCTGATGAAGAGATGCTCGAACTCACCAACATCATTAAGCCGTTGGCAGATGAACTGGAGTCAACCGAGCTTGGCGGACCGACAGAATTTGAAGTGATCACCGCGATGTCACTGTACTATTTTGCTAAAAAGAACCCAGTTGACATCGTGCTTTACGAAGTGGGTCTCGGAGGCAGATTCGACTCAACGAATATTCTTCACCCGCTGCTGTCGATTATAACCAGCATTGGCATGGATCACACGAATATTCTTGGAGATACATATGAAAAAATAGCTACTGAAAAAGCGGGCATCATCAAATCTGGAACCCCGATCTTAACAGCAGTAAAGCAGCCAGAAGCGCTAAATGTTATTGAAACAAAAGCAAAGGAGCTGAAGGCAGCTCTCTACCAATTGGGAAAAGAGTTTTCCGTGTCTAACCATAAATCTTTGACGAGAGGCGAAGAATTTAGCTTCCGTTCCATTTTTCAAAGCTTACAGGAAATTCAAATATCAATGTTGGGACAGCATCAAGTCGAGAATGCTTCCCTGGCGATTATGGCTGCACAAATATTAAAACAGTACTTTGCGTTCTTAATCGAAGAAGATGATATTCGCAAAGGACTTCACCGTGCATACTGGCCAGGCAGAATGGAATTAATTTCAGACCAGCCTTTCATTATGATGGACGGCGCCCATAATGAAGAGGGAATTGGAGCATTAGTACAGGAGCTAAAGGCACGTTACTCCAATAAACAAATCCAAATCTTGTTTACCGCCCTTGCCGATAAAGATCTGAATAAGATGATTCATCTTTTGGATGGAGTAACGGACAAGATTACGTTTACAGAATTCGATTTCCCACGTGCCTCACAAGCGCAATCATTATATGATCTCAGCTCTTCAGAAAATAAACATATTGCGCAAAACTGGCAGCAATTTTTAACAAAAACAATACCTGAAATGAAGGAAAATGAACTCTTGGTCATTACTGGTTCACTTTACTTCCTTTCGAGTTTAAAGCCATTTCTACTAAAATTACTAAATTAACAAAAAGAGGATCTAACCTACTAAGAGTAAGTTGGATCCTCTTTTTTTATCATAATAAACAGTCTAATCCTGTTAACACTTTGATTATTGTAATAAGTCTATTAGCCTGTTAAACTAATGGTATGTCGATAATGGTCGAAATATGTAAAAAAAATCTCAGATTTTATCCAAAGCAACCTAGAGGTGATGTATTTGCATGAATAAATGGGCTTCTTATTATACCTCTGATAAAGGGGTCTCTTTAGTAGAAATATTAGCTTCGATTGTCATCCTATCTATAATTATTATTTCCCTCATTACTATGTTTATCCAATCATCCCGTACGAACAGTGTTTCAAAAAATATGATGGACGCCACTTATGTTGCCGAAGCAAATATGGAAGAAATCTATAATATTGTGGTTTCATCTACTTCATATGATATCGCGACAGCCGCGGTTACAAGTAAGGGATATACCCAATTAAGCAAGACCAGCACGAATGCCTTTTTTGAAAAAAATGAAGCGGGCCACTATGTATATATTGAATTAGTTCCAACCCCTAATAGTTCATTAGTAAAGGTTCGAGTTAAGGTTTATAAGGATCGTTCAAAAGCGGACAAAAAAGCGCAAATGGAGATTTTACTATCATGGAAAAAACAGTAACCCTACTTAAAAAGAATGAAAAAGGACTTACGCTGCTTGAATTATTAATTACCCTAGCTCTTGTATCCATGGTACTGTTGATGGCAACGTCTGTTCACCTGTTTGGCCAAAAACAAATGAATAGCCAATCAAATGAAGTTCAAAATCAATCGAATGTAAGATTGGCGTTGAATATTGTCACAAAGGAAATAAGGAAGGCTTCAAGTGTGAGTGTGGCAAATAATGTGTTGACGATCAATGGGACTGATGTTTATAAGCTTGAAAATAATATTCTTAAAAAAAATAACCAAACGTTGATTTCAAATATCCAACAATTCACGATAACAAAAACAGATGAAAAACTAACCGTAAAAATTGCCAATACACCATCCAATAATCATCCACAAACAACGCTTTCAACGACTATTTATTTAAGAAAATAGGTGATTCAATGCAAAAATGGTTTCTCAAAGTAAATAATGAAAGAGGAATTGCCTTAGTAGCCGTATTATTAGCATTTGTGGTCATTTCTATTTTGGGGTTAGCCGTTATGGGGCTTTCTGTCAACAATATAAAAATGACTTCTACAGAACGAAATTATCAATCATCCTATTACATTGCTGAATCGGGCATTACTTACAAAATAAATGATATAAGTAGTAGAATTGCTTCTGTTTATGGTCAATCTTTATCGGCTAGTGATTTTTTTAGCAGAGTCGAAGGGTTGATGGAATTAGGGCAAGAAAAGGTTATCGAAAATTATTTTGAAGAATCGTTTGGAAGCAAACCTGTGGTAAAAATTAAGATCGAAAAACTTCCTAATGATTCTGTAGTTTCTTATAGTAACAAATATAAAATTACATCTAAAGGGATAATCAATAACCGTACTCGGAAGGTTACGAAAATCATTTATCTTACTTGGAAACCGAAGAGCGGAGTAACCATTCCCGCAGGTACTGTGTTGTTTGTAAAAGAAAACCTAACCTTAAAGAACGTTCCGGTTGACGGATCAATCGGAACAAATGGCTCGTTAACGGAAGTCACTTTAAACGGAAGCAAGGCAATTGTTACGGGGAATGTTTATACGAATGTCGGAACCCCTTTGCCGATTCCGGAGTTCCCGATATTCTCAGCTCCAACGAATGGCGTAAACTATACGAGCAACTCACTTGTAATGGAACAAGATATGGTATTTAACAGCCTAACAGTTGGTGCCAATCAAACATTAAAGATTGACGTTGGCTATATTAATAAAAACATAGTGGTAAATAATCTTAATCTAGCGAGTGGTGCAAAAATTGAAATCATCGGAAGTGGTAAGCTTGCGATTTATGCCAAAAATATCACGATGGCATCAGGAAGCATTCTTAATACTGGCGGGGATATCGAAAAGGTATATATCTTTTTGGAGGGTACGGCGTCCAATATTGCTGGGTTAATTCAAGGCTCGATGTTTGCTAAAGATGCCAATTTGGTTGTTAATAATTATGTATCGGGTGTCCAAGGTCATATCATCACGGCGGGAACTTCTATTTCTATTACGGGAGCTGGAACCGCCAATTTGCCGAAGATGATTTATGCTCCGAATGCTGTTGTTAATGTAAATGCCTCTTTTTCAGGTTCAATTATTGCGAAAACGCTATCCTCTAGCGGTAATGATGATAATTTTATTTTCAAATTCGTTCAAATTAACTATGATAATTCACCTTTGTTTGTTGATAACGGATCGGGACTTACCCCGGTACGGGATATGATTATCGGAGAACCTGTTCGCGAAAATTAAGTATTACTAAAATAGAAAAAATCTTTATTAAGTGGCGCCTATTTTGACAATCAGGCGCCCTTGTTTTGTCAAGTTTACCGATGCTGAATAGGGAATAAACGCTTATCACGTATGAATCTTTGAATTGTTGGAAAAAAATTCATAATATTTATCTTTTCTTCCACAAATTCCTCGAGATTATTCTTTAAAAATAGTAGTAAATATAATAAAATAAATAATATTAGTCGTATATTGTCAAATTTTATAGAATTTTCTTGTCGAATTATTGAAACTATTTACAGGAGTGGAGAAATGGAGAATTTAATTTTTACAGGTATTTCATTGCTCATCCTGCTTCCGATAATTTATTTCCTACCAATCGGCTTTACCGTCAAAGGCAAAGTCTTTATTGTTGTTGCTTCCTTTTTGCTCAGCCTCGTTGGGCTAGGTGCCTCGCTTGTTTTTCCGATTTGGCAAACAGGACTTATCCTCTTATTGTTGGTTACTGCTTCTGCTTATTTACTAATGAAGACAGGTAAACAATGGCTTTATCTGGTCGAGAACAATCAGCCATTCGTTTTTGAAGAGGAAAAGCAAGAACAGCCAATAAATGAAATAAAAGATACCTATTCCTATATAGCTTTCTCTGACAAGTCACCGAAAAAATCGATTGTAGAGAAAGAGCATCAATCCAATCCAAAACAAAAATCCGAACCAATCAGCATACTAGCAAAACTCGTTTCCGACAATGAAAAAGATATTTCGCTTATTAGTAAAGAAACCGATATGTCAGAAGACCTGGATGAGGCAGTTATCGTCATGAATGATACTGTCAAAACAGGGGCTTTACAGAAAGATTCTGCCAAGGAGAAACCTGTTGAAAGCAAATTGGATATGGAGTCCTTCATTAAAAGTGAAGAGCCGACTGGTGAGGTCGAGATGCCGTCCTCTGATGAACAGGACTATTCTTATTTAGCAGAAGTTGAAAAATTATTAGAAGTGGACGAGATTGATTTTGACAGTATGAAAAAAGACACGATTTTAGAGGCAAGCAATGAAGATACAATCGAACTTATATTAGAGTTCGATGCAGAACAAAATACTTCACTTGGAAATATAGAAGAGCAAGAATATTTGTTGGATGATGAATTTCAGCTGGAAGAATTACAATTAGATGATCTTCCCAATCATACAACCGACAACACCAACAACAACTTGATAAAAGAAGACGAGGATCTATTTGATCTTGAAGAACTTTTCTTTTTTGATCAAGACGACGAACAGGAGCCAGAGAAAGAAACAAAAACGGCACTTGAAGAAAAAATCGTAAACCAATAAAATCCTTCATTTAATAAAATGTAACTGCTGGCATAGGGGTGGGTTTGTGAAAAAACGAGAAATTAAGCTCTTTATTGTTTTATTGCTATCTACAGCATTTATTTTTAGTTTTTCCCATTTCGGTGCAAAAGCTTATAATGCCTTAACCGAGGATAGTACAGGATTTAAAAAAGGGACAACGATTGCCCAAATAGATGTTTCGAATAAATCAAAAGCTGAGGCGCTTGCCTTATTAAATGAACAATTACAAAAATGGCGCTCGGAAACGAAGGTGACGATCCAATATAAAGAGAAAAGTGTTCCATTGGATATTGCCCAATATCAATTTGACTTAGAAGCCTCGGTAGAAAATGCCAAGGATGGTCATCAAAATGACGTTGTCGTAACCTTTAAATCTGGAGATCTATATCAGTATATGAAACAAATGTCCTCGAAACTTGATAGTTCGAAGGTAGATATGGATCCGCTCGTTTCTGAATTAATCATGTATGCTGCTAACTTAACACCGAATCAATATCTGCTAAAGGTTGATAAGTTTTTGTCTGTAGCGAATAACAATGAAGTCATAAGTGAAGCTGCGCTTTCCCCTGCAACTGTCCCGATTGAGCTAGGGATTTTAGTGGAGGAACTGTCGCCTATTAAAATAGAACCGCAATCTCAAATATCTCTTTTACAACTATTAGAAAAACGTAAATTTACAACGTTTCCTTCTGAGGCTGCGAGTATGGTTGGTACAGTAATCTTTAAAACTATTTTAGCCAGCAATTTTACAATTGTCGAAAAACATATTGGACAAGTATTACCGGATTATGCTGAGTTAGGATTAGAAGCAAAAGTTGATTATACGAACCATCTCGATTTCGTGTTTGTTAACCCGAACGATTTGAATTATGAGATTGGGCTGAAATTAGTGGATCACACCCTTACAGCAACGCTGAAAGGCAGCCCATTCCTTTACAACTATAAAGTAAAGCTCTCGAATAAACAGGAATTTAAGCCGAAAACGATTATTCAATACAGCCCGCTTTTATCGCCTGACGAGGTAAAAATTCAACAAAGTGGCGGAAACGGTCTGATGATTAAAGTTTATCGGGAAGTGTTCGGTGAAAATGATGTTTGGTTAAGCAATGAATTGATTTCAGAGGATTTCTATCCTCCGATTCCAACAATTGAAGTCCGGGCTCTGAAGTCAACAACCAACAATACAGGCACCACCGATACTGGAACGAATAATACAAGTACTACCGACAGTACTTCACCAACACAACCAGCACCGAACACCGAAGACGACCTATATGGAAAACCAAACGAAGAAACAAAATAAGATTTTAAGCGGGTGAGCCGTTATGAAACATACTAGAAAACGCTTAGGGGATTTATTAGTAGAAGCTGGTCTGATTACAGAAGATCAGCTTCTTGCTACCTTAAATGAGAAAGCACCTAGTCAAAAGCTTGGGGATGCCTTATTACTGAAAGGCTATATTACAGAGCAGCAGCTTATTGAAGTTCTTGAGGTTCAACTTGGGATTCCACATATAAGCCTATATGGCTATCCGTTCGAGACGAATTTATTTTCGCTCGTTTCTAAAGAAGCAGCAATGCGAAATTTGTTAATTCCGATTAAGAAGGACGGGGATAAGCTGTTTGTGGCGATGGCTGATCCGATGGATTTCTTTGCGATCGATGACCTGCGTCTCTCAACAGGATTTCAAATTGAGGCCGTTATTGCCACGAAAGACGATATTGTTCGGGCGATTAACAAATACTATGACATTGATGAAGAGTTCGATGATCTGCTTGATGGCGGAAAGAAAGGGGAAAAGTCACGCGATGAGACGATAACCGACGAGGATTCCCCGATTGTCCGGCTTGTAAATCAAATCCTCTCTAACGCTGTATCGCAAAAGGCAAGTGACATCCATATTGACCCGCAGGAAACAAAAGTGGTTGTTCGATATCGTGTCGACGGCTTGTTGCGGGTCGAACGGGTGTTACCGAAAAATATGCAAAGCTTTTTAACAGCGAGAATTAAGATCATGGCCAATCTAGACATTACCGAACACCGTATCCCGCAGGACGGACGAATCAAGGTAAATCTAAATTTTTATCCGGTCGATTTGCGGGTATCTACCTTGCCGACCGTATATGGGGAAAAAATAGTGCTGCGGATTTTGGATTTAGGAAATGCGCTAATTGATCTTGATAAAATCGGCTTTAATAAGGTCAACTTAACGCGGTTTACGCAAATGATTGAAAAGCCGAATGGGATCGTTCTAATCACGGGTCCAACCGGATCCGGAAAATCGTCGACACTGTATGCGGCTTTAAATAGTTTAAATGATGAATCGGTCAATATTATTACGATTGAAGATCCGGTCGAGTTTCAGCTAGAAGGAATCAGCCAGATCCAAGTCAATCAAAATGTAGGCATGACCTTTGCGACAGGGCTGCGTTCGATACTACGACAAGACCCGAATATTATTATGGTGGGGGAAATCCGTGATAAAGAAACGGTTGAGGTGGCGATCCGTGCTTCCTTAACAGGTCACCTAGTGTTAAGCACGCTTCATACGAATGATGCGTTAAGTTCGATTACCCGCCTTGTCGATATGGGAATGGAGCCATTTCTCGTTGCCACTTCCTTATCAGGCATTGTCGCACAGCGTTTGATTCGAAAAGTGTGCCGGGATTGTGCCGAACCGCATGAAGCGTCACAGCGGGAAATTGACATTTTTGCAAGGCGTGGTTTAAAGATTGACAAAGTAATGCGCGGCAAAGGCTGTGCTTCTTGCAATATGACCGGTTATCGCGGCCGAATTGCCATTCACGAAGTGGTCGTTGTAAACGAAGAAATGAAGAGAGCGATCATGACGGATGATTCGATTCCGAAGCTAAGACAGATCGCGATAAAAAATAAAACGATTTTCCTTATTGATGATGGACTTCTAAAAGTAAAACAAGGATTAACCACAACTGAAGAAGTATTACGAGTGGCAATTTCTGAATAGAGGTGCAAAAAGTGAAAGATAGAGTGGATCATATATTAAGAGCTGCCTTTGAACTGAAAGCATCCGATATCCATTTGACGGTTTCGGTACCGCCGGTCATGAGGATTCATGGTGAACTGAGACGATACGGTAAAGATATCCTTACTCCTGAGGATACGGAGGCAATGGCAAAATCGATTGTTCCCGATGGAATGTGGGCCCAATTCAAAGAAATGGGCGAGCTCGATTTTTCCTATTCGATTCCAAACGTTTCCCGGTTTCGTGTCAATGCTTTTAGGCAGCGGGGCAGTGTAGCGCTCGCGATTCGGACCATTCCAACTAAAATTCCAACGATTGAAGAGCTAAACATGCCTGAAATCCTCAAAAAAATCGTGGAAAAACCACAGGGAATGATCTTGGTAACCGGACCGACAGGAAGCGGGAAATCAACAACATTAGCTGCGATGATTAACCATATGAACCAAACGATGCGGGAACACATCATTACGCTTGAGGATCCAATCGAATTTCTGCACAAACACGGGAACTCGATTATTGATCAGCGTGAGGTTGGCTTCGATACGAAAAACTTTGCCAATGCCTTGCGGGCCGCGCTGCGTCAAGACCCGGATGCAATTCTTGTCGGTGAGATGCGTGATTTGGAGACAATCCAAATTGCGATTACAGCAGCGGAAACAGGGCACTTAGTATTTGGAACACTTCATACCTCAAGTGCACCTGCTTCAATTGAGCGGATTATCGACGTATTTGAGCCGGCCCATCAGCCGCAAATTCGTACTCAGCTGTCAACCGTACTGTTAGCGATTATTTCGCAACGATTGTTTAAAACAGCGGATGGAAAAGGGCGCAGGGCTGCACTGGAAATTCTTATCAATAATCCGGCGATCGGGAACCTGATTCGGAATGATAAAGTTCATCAAATTGAGTCTGTTATGCAAACGTCCAAGGCGCAAGGGATGACGACGCTTGAAGCTAGTATACAAGAGCTGGTGCGAACAGGTGCGATTACAAAAGAAGCAGCCCAGCCTTACTTAAAGGATCCGGTGATGTAAAATGGCGCGCTTTAAATACTCGGGGAGAGACCGAAAAGGAAAACGGACCGGCATGATTAATGCCGAATCGAAACGAGAAGCGATTGAAAAGCTCAGGGGCGACGGGATTCGCGTCCTTGAAATGACCGAGGTTGCTGAGACGGCATTAACAAAGGATATTTCGTTCGGCAGTCCGGTTAAGCTGCAACATTTAGTTATTTATTTGCGGCAATTTGCGACCTTAATCAAAGCGGGCGTAACGATCGTCGATGCAACCAGCATTCTTGCTGAGCAGACCGAAAGCAAGGTGCTGAAAAAAGCGTTATTGGATATCGAAAGTGAGCTGCGGATGGGAAGACCGTTCTCCGAAGCGGCTGAAAAGCACAAGAAAGTGTTTTCCTCGATGTTTATAAATCTCATCAAAGCCGGTGAGGCAGGAGGAAACATGGAGGATACTTTGGAGCGATTAGCAGTTTTCTTCGAAAAGCAGCATAACACCCGGCAAAAGGTAAAATCAGCGATGTCTTATCCGGTAGCAATTGCGATTATTGCGGTAGCTGTTGTGATCTTTTTATTAACATCCGTTGTGCCAACCTTTGTCTCGATGTTCGCCGATATGGGGGCAGAATTACCGGCTCTTACGAAATTTGTGCTAAACGCCAGTGAATTTATGCAGAAGTATTGGTGGCTCGTTATTTTGCTGATTGTCGGTATCATCTTTGGGTTTATTGGCCTGAAGCGAAATGATAAAACAAGATATTATTTAGATTATGCAATCTTAAAAATGCCTTTGTTTGGGAAGATGCAGCAAAAAGCTGCGTTAGCAAGGTTAACTAGAACGCTTAGTTCTTTATTTTCAAGTGGTGTTCCAATTTTGCAGGCTTTAGTAGTGGTGGAAAAGGTCGTAGAAAATGATGTAATTGGTCGAGTAGTCATTGCCTCAAGGGAAGAACTTGGTAAAGGGAATTCGTTAACGGGACCGATGCGTCAACACTGGGCTTTTCCACCCCTGATTACGCAAATGATCTTGATTGGCGAAACAACGGGATCATTGGATGCGATGCTTACGAAGGTAGCTGACTTTTATGAGAAGGAAGTAGAAAACAGCACGGACGCCCTAAAAGCGTTGATCGAACCGGTGATGATTGTTTTTTTAGCAGCAATTGTCGGGACGATCGTGTTATCGATCATGATGCCAATGTTTGATATGTTCCAACATGTTGATCAAATGTAGAAAGATGTAAAATATTCATTTTTTCTTTGTCGAACATTCGTGTATAATTATTTTTGTAACATAGAAAAAACAAAATAACTTTAAAGGGAGAGAGACAAATCATGTTGAAAAAGATTAAAAAACGTCTTAAGAATCAAAAAGGATTCACATTAATCGAACTTTTAGCAGTTATCGTTATTTTAGGGATTATTGCAGCGATTGCAATTCCTGCTATTTCTGGAATTATTGGGAATTCAAAGAAGGATGCACATATTGCTAATGCAGAACAAATGATTAGTGCTGCAAGAACTTCTATTGCGGCTAATGATCCTATTTGGAATACTGATAGCACTGTTACACTTGATGAACTAGAAAATACAGGCTATTTAGAGCCAGTGAAAAGCCCAGGCTCTGCTGATTATAGTAAATCTAAAAGTACTGTTACCAGATCTGAAGTTTCAACTGGTTCAGGTACCTACAACTATACCGTTCATTTAACAACTAGTGATACTGATGCAGCAGAAGGTTTGGTACTGGATGGAGATCCAAGTGATCCAACTGATGTTTCAAGAGATACAGTCGAAATTCGATAATATGTTGAAAGTAATAATATTGTTTTTTGCTTATGGTTCTACCCTAGGCTCCTTCTACAACGTAGTCGGTCTCCGGGTACCAGCCGGACAATCAATCGTGTCACCAGGCTCCGCTTGTCCGTCGTGTGGACATAAGCTAAAAGCCTGGGAACTAATACCTGTATTATCATATCTATTTCAAGGGGGGAAATGCCGCGTCTGTAAGACGGGCATTTCGCCCATTTATCCTATTATTGAGTTTTTCACAGGGGTTTTGTTTGCAACGGCTCCGCTCGTGATTGGCTGGAACAGTGAACTAATTGTGGCGTTGACCCTGATCTCGCTGTTCATCATTATTCTAGTATCAGATGTAGCCTATATGATTATCCCTGATAAAGTCTTACTGTTTTTCACAGGGCTTTTTTTATTAGAACGATTGTTTATTCCCCTTACCCCATGGTGGGATTCGTTACTGGGTGCAGGAATCGGTTTTTCGCTCCTGCTCGTCATTGCCATTGTGTCAAAAGGCGGCATGGGCGGTGGTGACATTAAACTATTCGCACTCATCGGGATGGTTGTGGGGGTCAAATTATTATTTTTATCATTTTTTTTATCGACCCTGTTCGGAGCAGTGTTTGGGCTCATTGGAATGGCGTTCAAGCTTGTTAAAAAAGGGAAGCCGATTCCGTTCGGTCCGTTTATTGCAGTAGGGACGATGATTTCCTATTACTTTGGGGATTATTTAATTCAAGCCTATCTCAATTTATTTTTTTCATAATAAAGGGGGTTTCATTATGGCACTACCCCTCCTCACAGTTAGCAGCAGGCCAATTGATATGATCATTAATGATCATAGTATCCGCTATATTGAAATGAAACCCGGTAATCCGCCCCTTCCACTTCGATGGGGGGAACGGTATTTACCTCCTGGTGTGGTGAAGGAAGGCAAAATTATTGATGCAAATACATTGTCGGTTATTCTTGATGAATGTATTGATATTTGGAAAATCCGTAGGCGGAAGGTCCGCTTCTTGGCGCCTGATCCTTATGTGACGATCCGTAAGATTACTATACCAACAGATGTCCTTGACAGTGAAATTACTGGCTATCTTTATTTAGAGATGGGCTCAACCATCCACTTGCCGTTTGAAGATCCTGTAATTGATTATCTTGCTCTTCCGGAAAAAGAGGATAAGCGGGAAATTCTCTTATTTGCTGCAAACCGGCAATATGTCATGCAGTTTTCTGATCTGTTTGCAGATTTAAAACTGAAACCAGAGGCAGCAGACCTATCTTCGTTAGCACTTTATCGTTTATATGATTTATTAAGAAAGAAGAAAGCGGAGGAGAAAATTCTCGTTCTTCAATTTGATTTAGATTTAGTCGTGATGAGTATTTTTGAAAATGAAATACCGTTTTTTATGCGTCACCACTATCTTCCTTACAACGAAAAAGATTGGGATATCTATATTGGACGCAGCGGCTTCCAACAGCTTTCCTTTATTGGGGACGAAGAGGAATTAAACGAGCATTTTACTGAAGCCTTTAAAGAAATCAATAAGCTCATAGAATTTTATCAATTTTCTCTGCACCAAGGAAAAAATGAAATTTCAAAAATTGTATTAGTTGGAGACCATCCATTGCTTGAAACGGTTCGCAATCAACTGCATACTCGATTTGAAATTGAAGTAGAAATACTAGATGTCAATAAGCTAGAAACAGAGAAAAATAAACCATTGCCAAGATCACATTATCTGGCCTTTGGACTAGCTTTAAAAGAGGTGTAGCCATGCTAGTTGAAATTAACCTGTTACCCAAAAAAGAACCGAAAAACATAGCCATTCTCGTGATCTTAATCAGTTCACTTTTCATTATACTGGTAGCAGGAATCGTCTTTTTTTGGCAGGGCACCAGCTATGAAAGTAAAATCACCAGTTTAAATAATCAGATTAAAACAACCCAGAAACTTGTCGAGGTGGAACAAGCTAAGCAAGCGAGTACAAGTCAAAGTACCGAATCGCTTGCCGTGCTTGAATCGGCCGTACAGTGGGCTAATGAAGAACCGTTAAAATCGGCCCCAATTTTAAAAAGAGTGATTGCGCTCTTACCACAACGTGGGTTCATTCAAACCATATCTTATGCAGAGGTTGGAACAATCAGCCTGACCGTTCAATTTGATACGAGTCGGGATGCTGCCTATTTTTACAAAACATTGCTAGATTCAAAATGGATTTCAGAAGCAAAACTATCATCTTTGGCTACCAATACTACTGAAAATAAAGAGTCAAGCGAGACGGACTCTAATAATACAACAAATGAAGAACAGTATATCCCGCGCTATACCGGTCAATATGAAATAAAGCTTAATCGTGATGTCATCAACCAGGAAGAACGATTAACGAATACTTCAGCAGGCGGGCAGGGAGGGAATGAGCTATGACCTTTCGCTTTACAAAAAAGGAAATTTTGATTCTAGTTCTTTCCCTATTGTTAACGGCAATACTTATTTTCGTGGGGTACACTTATTACCTGAACCCGAAACAAAAGGATGTCGAAACAAAAACGGCATCGCTCAAATCAGAACAGGATGTGCTTGCTGCGCTTCAACAAAAACAAACTGATAAAAGTTCGTTAACCGTTGAAAATATCGCAGTCCTGCAGCGTAAGGTTCCGGTTAAGGCGCAGCTGGAACAGCTTATTCTTGATTTAGAAAAAGCAGAGGTTGTATCGGGAACGGTCATAAAAAATATGACATTTGCCGAAGCAGATGTGGCCGCAGCCACTCCTCCACAAACAACTGAAACGAATCAAAGTAACAATGATGCGGCAAAAAGTGAAGAAAACGGAGAAGCTGATGAGCAGAACAACGCTCAGCAGGCAGAAGGAACTCAACAGACAGATCAAACTAATCAACAGGCAGACCAAACCGGGCAGACAGGCACCGCGCCCGTGGCGGCAACTCCACTGCCAGCAGGGATTAAAAAGCTTACGGTTACGCTTCAAGTAGAATCAGACAATTATGATGAGCTAAAAGCGTTTCTTGAAACGTTAGAAAATCTGCAGCGTGCTGTTGTGATTGAAACGGTTGGCTTTAGCGGCGGAGGGGAAGTAACAAATTTAGACTCTGAGAATAAGAAACTATCTTATTCCTTAACCATTTCAGCCTTTTATATGCCGGCACTGACAGATTTACAAGACAAGCTGCCGGAATTGGTGACACCGCCTCCAGCGAATAAAACGTATCCGTTTTCCTCCTTTCCAAACGTTACGGAATAATAAGGTATATCCAAATCAATACCAAAATCTAGTGAAAAATTTGGCGAAAGCATTCGATAACAAGACGACAAAAGTCTTGTTATTTTTTTTGTCCAATATGTTAGGATGAAACCAATTCACCGCATGCGTTAGGAGGGATACAGGTGGAAAAGCGGGAAACTGGGAAAACGATAACGATTAAAATCAACGGAAAACATCAGGCTTTCGAAGAATCTCGACAGAAATCAGACCGAAAAAAGAGCCCGTTAATAGATGATAGAGTTGAGGAATCTCCACTTGAAAGAGTTACGATAAACGGATCTCCCCTGCCGAATCTTCACGGAGAAGAGGCTGCCGGGGAAGAAAAAATAGACGACGATTTTGACTGGATTCTTCCAGAATCAGTAGTAGAGCCAGATTCAACAGAAAATAAACTAGGGGTCAAACCGAAAAAAGAAAATAAAAAATCAGCAAAAAAAGCGGGAATCGGAAAACTAAAAATGAACCGCGGTGTGTTTGCGACGATTTTTACGGCCGTTTTCTTAGCGGTATTACTCGGGACAAGCTTTGGATTTACTATGCTTAAGCTCGTTTTCATAGAAAAACCTGCAGAAATATCTCCAGCCAAGGAGACGTCAACTCAACCTCAAACGCAAAAAAATCCTGTGCAGAATCAAAGCGGTACACTCTCTTTAGTTTTGCCGGCCATCTCCACCTGGGTCGTACAAGAAGGAGCCTATACGAATAAAGAATCAGCCAAACAAATGGAAGCAACATTAAAGGAAAAGGGATTATCTGCTTCGGTATTCGAAACGAGTGAGCGTTCTTTCTTATTATTAAGTGTGGCGGATACAAAGGACCACGCCAAAGAGATCGGGGCAACATTAAAAGTTTCGATAGAAAATGAACCTTATCCAAAAGAAGTGAGTGTAGGAGGCAAGGAGATAACCGGTTTAAATGAACAAGAAAAAATGTTCCTTAGTCAATTACCGCTTCTTTTTGAATCGATGTCAAAAGCAGCGGCTGCAGATTCTCCATCACAAACACTTGTCAATAATGTGAATGAGCAATCAAAGAAGCTCGAAGCCACCGATGACATTCAAAACGAACGTATTAAAGCTATAATGAAGGACACTGAAGCAGCCGTAAAAAATATTAATGCTTATCATAAGTCCGGAGACAAAAAAGAGCTTACATCACTGCAACAGCATTTATTATCCATTTTGGCAGCCTATCAAGCTTTATGACAAAAATAAAAGAGTGGGAAAATGTCGAATATTTTCCGGGGAATAACTGATACTAGAGGAGTCTGTTCGGATGGTTACGGCAGGCTCCTTTTTTATGTTAAATTCAACTATTTGATTACTTTATTAGAATAAAAATTGTTTGCGGTAGCAAATTTTGGTACGATGAACTTGTATCTCCCCAATTTGAAGCAATGAAAGGTAGGATGAATTCATGCAACACCTCATTTTAGCCTCATCATCTCCACGGCGAAAAGAACTTCTTGAAAATCTTCATTTAACATTCGATATTTCCAGCAGTGAAGCAGATGAAAGCTTTATTCCAGGAACACTACCAGAAGAAATTGTCATGGACCTGGCAGAACGGAAGGCAAAGGATGTCGCCTCAAGAAATCAATCATCATTTGTGATTGGTGCAGACACGATCGTGTTTGCCAACGATCAAGTGCTTGGTAAACCAAAGGACGAAACGGAAGCTACCGAAATGCTGACAATGCTTTCAGGAACAACCCATTCGGTTTATACAGGTGTGACGATTGTGCATGATGAACAACTGGTTCGTTTTTATGAAAAAACAGATGTGACGTTTTGGAATTTAACAGAAACAGAAATAAAAGCCTATATTAGGAGTGGGGAGCCGTTTGATAAGGCGGGTGCCTACGGAATACAAGGCTTTGGCAGCATGCTGGTGAAGCAAATTTCCGGTGACTATTTTACTGTAGTCGGCCTCCCTGTATCAAAAACAGTTCGAGAACTGCAAAAGGCTGGGTATATTTTACCTTATTAAAATGCTCGGCCATATCGCCACATAATCGAGACTCGTAACATAGGCTCCCCGTTTGAAAGGGAGGAGTCCTATTGAAAACAGATTCACTAATGATTCGCGATTTTCCACAGGATGAGCGGCCGCGCGAACGGTTTATTCAACACGGGCCCACTAGTCTATCAAATCACGAGCTGCTAGCGATTATGCTCCGGACCGGCACGAAGAACGAATCAGTGCTGCAATTATCGAACCGATTGTTGACCCACTTTGAAGGATTAAGGCTATTGAAGGATGCAACATTAGAAGAGATCACCGCTATTAAGGGAATTGGATCAGCCAAAGCGATTCAAATTTTGGCAGCGGTGGAAATCGGCAGAAGAATTGCCAACTTGGTTCATGAGGATCGCTATGTGATTCGCTCACCAGAAGACGGTGCGAAGCTGATGATGAACGAAATGCGGTTTCTAACTCAGGAACACTTCGTTTGTCTTTATCTAAATACAAAAAACCAAGTGTTGCATAAACAAACGGTCTTTATTGGCAGTCTAAATGCCTCGATCGTTCATCCGCGCGAGGTATTTAAAGAAGCTCTGCGCCGCTCGGCCGCTTCGATCATAGCCGTGCATAATCATCCTTCCGGAGACCCTGCGCCAAGCCGCGAGGATATTGAGGTGACAAAGCGCCTCGCTGAATGTGGAAAAATAATTGGGATTGACCTCTTAGATCATCTGATAATTGGTGAAAATAAATATGTCAGCTTGAAGGAAAAAGGTTATTTATAGCACTATGATTTTGGGTATCGTTACGTTATAATATTATTTATGATTTTTTGACTCGAGTAGGCAGAAAATGAACATTATAACGAAAATCATATGCAAATATTCGTGAAATAGTTAAGCTTATCTTTACATTGCTTTTCAAAAGGGGAGATACAACCATGTTTGGATTTGGAACAAAGGATCTTGGGATTGATCTAGGAACTGCTAATACACTTGTTTATGTTAAAGGGAAAAGTATTGTGTTACGGGAGCCATCAGTTGTGGCCTTTCAAACTGATACGAAACAAATCGTCGCTGTCGGAAATGATGCAAAAAATATGATCGGACGTACACCTGGTAATGTTGTGGCGCTTCGCCCGATGAAGGATGGGGTCATTGCCGATTACGAAACAACTGCGACGATGATGAAATATTATATCCGTCAAGCGACAAAAAGTAAGGGGCTGTTTGCAGGGAAGCCGTACGTAATGGTTTGTGTACCATCAGGCATTACTGCTGTTGAGGAACGCGCTGTTATTGATGCGACTCGTCAGGCAGGAGCGCGTGATGCTTATACCATTGAAGAGCCGTTTGCGGCAGCAATTGGTGCTAATTTACCTGTTTGGGAACCGACAGGAAGCATGGTTGTTGATATCGGTGGAGGAACAACTGAAGTTGCGATTATCTCACTAGGTGGGATTGTCACAAGCCAATCGATTCGTGTTGCCGGCGATGAGATGGATGAAGCGATTATTCACTTCATTCGTAAAAATTACAACTTAATGATTGGGGAAAGAACGGCAGAAATTATTAAGATGGAAATCGGTTCAGCAGGAGATCCAGAAGGAATCGATAACATGGAAATTCGCGGTCGTGATTTGTTAACCGGTCTTCCTAAGACGATTGAAATTACCGCAGCGGAAATTTCAAAAGCCCTTCATGATACGGTTTACGCGATTGTCGATGCGGTTAAAGTAACCTTGGAGAAAACTCCGCCAGAACTTGCCGCTGATATTATGGATCGCGGAATCGTCTTAACGGGCGGTGGTGCATTACTTCGCAATTTGGACAAGGTTATTAGTGAAGAAACAAAAATGCCGGTTCTGATTGCTGAAAATCCACTCGATTGCGTAGCGATTGGAACAGGAAAAGCGCTCGATCACATTCATTTGTTTAAAAATAAAGCCAGAGATTCTAGATAAAAAATTGTTAGGCTGCGGTAATCATACTTTTTTAAAAAAATCGGAAATTCGACACGTATTTTAAAGAAGTAGACTACCGCAGTAAGATACTATAAAAGAGGTGTAGATCATGCCACAGTTTTTTCTAAATAAAAGACTGATTATCTTACTTGTCAGCATGATTATTCTCGTGGCATTGATTGGTTTTTCTTTAAGGGAGAGAAAGCAACTCACTTGGCCAGAGCAGTTCATGAAAGATACAACCGGATTTGTGCAATCCCTTGTTTCAAGGCCTGCCAATTATGTTGCTGGCTTCTTCGAGAACTTAAATGATTTACAGGATACATACCATGAAAACAAAGAATTAAAAAAACGAGTGGATCAAATCGCTCGCCTCGAAGCCGAGGTTCAATTGCTTGAGAAAGAAAATAAGCGTTTAAATGAAATTTTAGACAAAGAGGAAACTCTTCGAGATTATGAATCTACTCAAGCAACAGTCATTGCTCGGAACCCTGATCGCTGGCATGAACAAGTGATTATTAATAAAGGGAAAACAGATGGAATTACGAAAAACATGGCTGTTATTACTGCCAAAGGCTTAATTGGAAAAGTGAAAACGGTCAATCAATTCACATCGACGGTTCAATTATTAAGTGCCAATGATCCGAAAAATCGTATTTCCGCCGCCATTTTGGGGGGAGATGTCGAGATTTCTGGGCTTTTAATGGGCTATGATGAGAAAAAAGAGCTGTTATTAGTGAAACAAATCCCTGCTGATGCAAAGGTGAGCAAGGATCAGAGTGTCGTAACATCGGGCATGGGTGGTGTGTTTCCGCTTGGCCTGCCAATTGGTAAGGTTGTCGAAGTGGTGCCGGATGAATACGGGCTAACCCAAACAGCGTATGTTAAACCAGGCGCTGACTTTTATGATATTAAGCATGTGATCGTGATTGAAAGAGTGATTGCCCAGCCGCAAAGCTCTGATATGGCTGATGACAAGGGGGAGGAACTGTGAGAAGATTCCTTCTTCCGATTATTTTCACAGCCTGCTTTATTTTTGAAAGTATATTCCTAGAATTAATGCCATCTAAATTCTTTAGCCATGAACGAATTTTGGTCCCGCACTTATTAATCATTACGCTTTTTTTTCTAACCATATACGGCAGCAGAAACTTAGGGATTATCTACAGTTTTATATTCGGGCTCTTATTTGATGTCGTATACACTGAAATTATTGGGATTTATATTTTCATGTTTCCGTTAATTTCGTATATTGTTTCAAAGATCATGAAGGTGCTCCAAACTAACTTGCTGATTATGACAGTTGTAACTCTGTTTGGAATCACACTGTTAGAGTTTGGGGTTTATGAGATGAATTTCCTGATCCATAAGACAAGTATGGACTTTTCAAGTTTCAATCAATCTCGATTGCTTCCCACTCTTCTGTTAAATTTAGTTTTCACGATTATTGTCGCTTATCCATTAAAGAGACAATTTGAACAATTAGCGGACCAGTTGCGGAACGAATAAGCTTTGTTGGGAAAAATACAATCTTATCTGTGAGATTAAAAAGGATTTTTCATGTTCCTGTCGAATTCTTTTTCCATTGAGGTGAACATTCTACCATGAAAAAAACGCAAAACGTAACCATTAAAGGTACAAAAGACGGAATAACCCTGCATCTCGATGATTCATGCTCTTATCAAGAGCTTAAAAGAGAACTGGACCAGAAACTCTCTGCTAATTCTCGTCTAAATGAGGGGCAGCCGCTTATTTCCGTAAAGGTTCAAATGGGAAATCGATATTTAACAGAAGAACAGCATGAGGAAATCAAGGACCTTATTCGGCGCAAAAAAAACTTGGTCGTAGAAGAGATCGTCACGAATGTCATAACCATTGATGAAGCCCAAAGGCTGAAGGAAGAATCTGAGATCGTTTCTGTTTCCCGAATTATCCGTTCTGGACAAGTATTGGAGGTTCCAGGGGACTTATTATTGGTCGGCGATGTGAACCCTGGAGGAACCGTTAAAGCGGGCGGAAATATTTTTATTATGGGAACGTTAAAAGGAATCGCACATGCTGGCTGTTACGGTGATGAGCAAGCGGTTATTTCTGCTGCAGTCATGAAACCGTCACAACTTCGGATCAGTGAATTAATCAACAGAGCACCCGATTTAAGCTTAGATAATGAAGGAAAAGTTTTGGAATGTGCTTATATTGATGATAATCGACAAATTGTCGTTGATAGAATACAAGTTTTAATGCAACTAAGACCTAACTTAACAAGATTGGAAGGGGGACGCTAGAATGGGAGAAGCAATTGTCATAACTTCTGGAAAAGGCGGAGTTGGTAAAACAACAACCTCGGCGAACGTAGGAACTGCTTTAGCCTTACAAGGAAAACGTGTATGTTTAGTTGATACAGATATTGGTCTTCGAAATCTAGATGTTGTAATGGGGCTTGAAAATAGAATTATTTATGATTTGGTGGACGTTATTCAAGGAAGATGTAAAATTCACCAGGCCCTTGTTAAAGATAAACGATTTGATGACCTCCTCTATTTATTACCAGCAGCGCAAACTCTTGATAAGACTGCCGTTACTCCGGAACAAATGAAAAATTTAATCACTGAATTAAAGCAGGACTATGATTATATTATTATTGATTGTCCAGCCGGCATTGAACACGGTTATAAGAATGCAATCGCTGGAGCGGACAAGGCAATTGTTGTTACGACTCCTGAAGTTTCTGCTGTCCGGGATGCGGATCGTATTATTGGTTTATTAGAAAAAGAAGAAGGCATTGAATCACCTAAATTAGTCATCAATCGAATTCGGAATCATTTGATGAAAAATGGTGATATGCTTGATGTTGATGAGGTTACCACTCATTTGTCTGTTGATTTAATTGGAATCGTCGCGGATGATGATGAAGTCATTAAAGCTTCCAATCATGGTGAGCCGATTGCTCTAAATCCAAACAGTAAAGCATCGATTGCCTACCGTAATATAGCGAGAAGAATTTTAGGAGAGTCCATTCCACTTCAATCTCTTGAGGTTGATGAAAAGGGTGTTTTTTCAAAAATAAAGCGGTTCTTTGGTGCAAAATAATCCCCGCCTGTTTTCGAGTTTTATCGAAAACAGGCTTTTTATTTTTCTTGTACCCAGTTCAATGGCTAAAGTGTTCTCGTTATGATTTCGTAGTCATACTTATTTTGGACAACTCATACACTTGTACAAATTGTTTTTTTGAAATGGTGGGGAGAAAATGCGTTCCAGAGCGGATGACGTACGAAAAAGAATTGCAAATAGAAGGAAAGGCCGGGAAAAGCAGGTGGAACCTCTTCATAGCCGTTTGATTAATACTGATGAGGAAGAACGATATGGCTTTGACCAGCTCCCAAGCTATGAGATAGGGCCTGGTGAGGGGAATCATCCACTTTTTCGTAAGGAAGTTTTTTTATTTAAATTGTTAGCTGCAGCCTGTTTATTTTTAGGTCTAGCGATTTTATTTCGAAATGAAACTTCATCATTAGATTCAGCTCGAAATTTTGTCAAACAGTCACTGGATAAAGATTTTCAGTTTGCTGCCGTTTCCGATTGGTATGAGGGCAAATTTGGAAAACCGCTTGCTCTTTTTCCAGTACCGAACGGCGAAAGTAATAAAGCAGAGGAAGAGAACGGCCTCCATTATGCACTACCGGCTTCAGGTAAAATTTTAGAAGACTTTGAAGAAAGTGGTCAACGAGTGATGATTGAAACGGCAAAAGATGCTTCTGTCGAAGCGATGGGGGAAGGAATGGTCCGTTTTGTTGGTGAAAAAGAAGGCTTTGGAAAAACGGTTGTCATCCAACATGCGGATAAAAGTGAGTCCTGGTATGGAAACTTAAGCGATATCTCTGTTAACCTTTACGATTTTATTGAAAAAGGGAAACAGGTAGGGACCGTGACAAATAGCGATTCAAGTGAAAAAGGGTCTTTTTATTTTGCGATAAAAAAAGATGAAAACTTTATTGATCCGATTCAGGTGATCCAATTTGAATAAGCTCTCGATTTTATTAACGCAAGTGAAAATTCACCCGCTCCTGTGGCTTGTTATTGCACTGGCTGTTTTGACCGCACGCTTTCTGGAAGTGATAATTTTATTATCGATTATTTTGATTCATGAATTAGGACACGCAGCGGCAGCAACAATCTTTTCATGGCGGATCAAACACATTACTCTGCTGCCGTTTGGCGGGGTTGCAGAGATGGATGAGCACGGAAACCGTCCGTTAATAGAAGAGGCAATTGTCATTTTAGCAGGCCCTTTGCAGCATCTGTGGTTGATCGGGGGCGCTTTTTGTTTTTATCAACTTTCTTGGCTAAGTGGTGAGCATTTTTCCCTCTTCCTTTCCTATAATTTGATGATCCTGCTCTTTAATTTGCTGCCAATTTGGCCGCTGGATGGCGGAAAGCTTGTGTTTTTACTTTGGTCCTATCTTAAACCATTTCCTTCTGCGCACCGAATGACTATGTATACATCCTGTTTAAGCATGCTGCTGTTTACTTTATTTACGATTATTTATATGCCTAATAATCTGAACGTTTGGATCATCCTGGCATTTTTATTATTTTCGCTTTATTATGAATGGAAACAGCATCGTTTTGTATTTATGCGCTTTTTGTTGGAACGCTATTATGGGAAAAATAGTGATGTTCGTATGTTAAGACCGCTTAAGGTTGCGGAAGAAGAGCTGGTTGTTCATGTTCTCGAACGATTTTGCCGGGGCTGCAAGCATCCAATCATTATCGAAGAAAATGGTAAAGAAAAAGGAATCCTCGATGAAAATGAAATATTACATGCTATTTTTGCAGAAAAATTGTTAACGGCCAAAATTCGTGATTTACTATATTCATACTAATCGTACTAGCAAAAAAGAGAGGCCAGATTGTGAAAAAATTAATCATAAATTATTCGTTAAGAGAAAAACGTTTTGCCTTGTTGAATAGGGCAGTTGTCGAAAAGCTCGTGATTGAGCAGCCGCAGCAACAGTCTGCTGTCGGAAATATATATTTAGGGACGGTTACAAAAGTGCTTCCTGGAATGAATGCCGTCTTCGTTGATATTGGCGAGGATAAAAACGGTTTTCTCCATCGGGATAAACTGCCGTCCTTTGTCTGTTCCCAAGAATCAATCGCCACAAGGAAGTTGAAGTCTGTGTCCAGCTTTGTTTTCCAAGGGGAAAAGCTTCTTGTCCAAGTGGAAAAGGATGAAACAGGGGATAAGGGACCAAGACTGACAGGTCTGATTGAGCTGCACGGAGAATCTGTAATCTACGTTCCAAATGGTAATTCAGTATCTGTTTCCAAGAAAATAGCTGATGAAGCTGAACGGCAGCAATGGGAGAAGTTGGCCCGCGAGCTTAAGGCTGAGAAGGAAGGCTTTATCTTTCGAACTGCGATTGCGGGTCAAGCAAAGGAAACGGTCATAACTCAGATTGAACAGCTAAGAATGGAGTATCACCATCTTGTCAAAGCTGCAGAATTGCAAAAAAAGCCAGGGCTGATTAGGAAAAACAACTCCTTTTTCGAACTTATCAAGGATGAATGCGGATCGCATCAATCACTTGAGGTTTTCGTTGATCATTTAGAACTCAAACAACAGCTCGAAGCAATCGAGATTCCTAATGCAAAGATTACATATTATCAAGGAAAAGAGAATATCTTTTCTGCTCATCATATTGAGCATGAAACGGAGCAAGCCTTACTAAGAAAAGTAAAGCTTAGCAATGGAGCTTACTTGGTTATTGATCAAACAGAAGCACTGACCGTGATTGATGTAAATACTGGAAAGTTCTCCGGGAAAAACAAGCTTGCTGAAACCGTTCTGCAAACCAATCTTTTAGCAGCAGTTGAAGTGGTAAAACAACTGCGGTTACGGGATATTGGCGGCATTATCTTGATTGATTTTATCGATATGAAAAGCGAACAGGACCGAAAGCAGCTGTTAAAAACATTAGAAAAAGAGATTAGTGTGGATGAAAAACAAACAAAGTTACTTGGTTTTTCAGCGCTTGGGATTGTTCAACTGACAAGAAAAAGGACGAAGCAAGCGATTTCGGAAGCATTGATGGTGGAATGTCCCGTTTGTGCTGGTGCAGGAAGGGTTTTGAGTCCGGAGACGATGGCATTTCGCCTTGAGCGCGAGCTTTGGGAGCACCGAAATACAGATCATGATGCCGTTTGGATTGAAGCTACAGAGGATGTCAGAACGGTTTTTTCAGGGGAAAAGGATGTTCATCTTAACCGTCTTCAAGAAATGTTAGGTATTAAAATCTTTCTTACTGTTAAAGAGTGGGCGAAGCCATTCTACGAGATTCGGCAATTTGGGACTGTCAGAGATTTAGAGGCTAGAATCAAGTAATTGTACACTTAAACTAGTCACACTTTTGATTGACACCCCTAGGCAAATTATGATAGTATTTTCATGTTATGTTTATAGCAAACCGCACATTTCAGGTAGTAAGCTTTTGCATTTAGATGCAAAACGCCTGTCTATGGCGAGTCCCCAATTTTAAGGAGGTGCAGTTCATGTACGCAATTATCGAAACTGGCGGTAAGCAAGTAAAGGTAGAAGCTGGTCAAGCTATCTACATCGAAAAGCTTAACGCAGAAGCAGGCGAAACAGTTACTTTTGATAAAGTTCTTTTCGTAGGCGGAGAAAATGTAAAAGTAGGAAGCCCACTAGTTGCTGGCGCTACTGTTACAGCTAAAGTTGAGAAAAATGGCCGCGGTAAGAAAATCATCGTTTTCAAATACAAAGCGAAGAAAAACAACCGCAAAAAGCAAGGTCATCGTCAACCATACACTAAAGTTGTGATCGAAGCAATCAACGCGTAAGGTTTGATTTAGATGATTAACATTACGATTAATCGTACTGAAACCGGAAATATTCATTCTTTTGTTATTAGTGGTCATGCCTTTTTTGCTGACCGGGGCAAGGATATTGTCTGTGCAGGCGCATCCGTTGTATCGGTTGGGACAATTAATGCAGTGCATGCCCTTTTAGGTGTCACTCCAGAAATTGAACAAGGAGACGGCTTTCTCCGCTGTGTTATACCGGAAGAACTTCCGGAGGACGTTAATGAGAAAGTTCAACTTCTTCTCGAAGGTATGGTTATTTCTTTACAATCGATTGAGGAAGAGTACGGAAAGCACATAAAAATTACCTTCAACCAGTAGGAGGTGGAATTCATGTTATTAAAATTAGATCTTCAGTTGTTCGCATCTAAAAAGGGAGTAGGTTCTACAAAGAACGGACGTGACTCTCATGCTAAGCGCCTTGGTGCTAAGCGTGCAGATGGCCAATTCGTTACTGGTGGTTCTATCCTTTACCGTCAACGTGGTACTAAGATTTATCCAGGTACAAACGTTGGCCGCGGCGGTGATGACACTCTATTCGCGAAAGTTGACGGCGTTGTTAAATTTGAGCGCGTAGGACGTGACCGTAAGCAAGTGAGCGTATATCCTGCAGCACAAGAAGCGTAAGCTTTTATTCGAAAACTCTAACCATTCGAGTGGTTAGGGTTTTCTTTTTTAGGGACGGTTTTTGTGTTTGCATGCTTGATGTTTGGTGCCCTGGGTTAGGATTGATTAGAATTTAGGTCATTAAGTGGAGGTTAGTGCCCTGATTTGTGAAGGTATGCAGAATTTAGGTCACTAAAAGGTGGATTAGTGCCCTAATTTATGATTCATTGCAGAATTCAGGTCACTAAAAGGTGGATTAGTACCCTAATTTATGATTCATCGCAGAATTCAGGTCACTATCTAATAGCGGCTAACACATTGCGCCCCGAATGAACTTTTTTTTGAGGATCCGGTCACTTAACCCCTAAAAATAGCACTCCATATAACTTAGTTGAATGCCCCCGTTTACTAAATTTTTCATTTTTTGCTTACGGTTTGTCGGTTTTTTGATATACTATCAGCAAGCAGTTTTCAACAATAAAATGCTGTGTGGGAGTGCATGTATGAGAAAAGAATGGAATACAGTCGATATTTTGCGCCATGCACGGCACGACTGGTTAAATAAAATCCAATTAATTAAAGGCAATCTTGATTTAAATAAAACCGATCGGGTTAAACAATTAATTGAAGAGATCGTTATCGAAGCCCAACAGGAAGCAAAATTATCGAATTTAAAACTTCCTCTTTTTGCCGCTTTGATTTTAACAGCAAACTGGGAAGCCCATCCCTTTCAACTTGAATATGAAGTCATAAATGATCCGAAAGTAGTAAACATAAATGATACACTTCTAGCTGACTGGACAAAATCTTTTTTCACATCATTACATACTGCAATCGATACTTTCGGTGATAATCATCTTTCTGTCTCAATCGAAACGCAAAAAAATGGAATTCGTTTCTTTTTTGATTTTAGCGGAATAATAAAGGATAATGACGTATTACAACAGTTTCTAGACTTTAATTTTTCTGAGCAGCTAACGGTTAAAGTATTAGAATTCTCTCAACAGGAACTCGCAATAGAGGTTTTTATGCCATTAAGCTAACAGGTATGAAAAGAGCGATTCTCGTCTTGAAAGAAAATGTATGAAACAAATAACAGACGGGAGGAACAGGAATGTTCGTCGATCAGGTAAAAATTTATGTAAAAGGTGGAGACGGCGGAAATGGAATGGTTGCATTCCGCCGTGAAAAGTATGTCCCAAAAGGTGGTCCTGCTGGTGGAGATGGCGGAAAGGGTGCCGATGTTATTTTTGAGGTAGAAGAAGGATTGCGCACACTGATGGATTTCCGTTATCAGCGCCATTTTAAAGCACCTCGCGGAGAACATGGGATGAGCAAAAATATGCACGGTAGAAACGCTCAAGATCTTATCGTTAAGGTCCCGCCCGGCACGGTTGTGTCTGATGAGGATACAAAGGAAGTCATTGCTGACTTAACCATGCATGGTCAAAGGGCAGTCATTGCTAAAGGCGGCCGAGGTGGAAGAGGGAACTCACGATTTGCAACTCCTGCCAATCCAGCACCGGAACTCTCCGAAAATGGTGAGCCAGGTCAGGAACGCAATATCATGATGGAACTGAAGCTATTAGCCGATGTAGGGTTAGTTGGTTTTCCAAGTGTCGGAAAGTCAACCCTTCTATCCGTTGTTTCCTCGGCTAGACCAAAGATTGCTGAATACCATTTCACAACAATCGTTCCTAATTTAGGCATGGTTGAAACGGCTGATGGGAGAAGCTTTGTATTGGCAGATTTACCGGGACTAATCGAAGGGGCCCATTCTGGTGTCGGTCTAGGGCATCAGTTTTTACGACATATTGAAAGAACACGGGTAATCGTTCATGTTATCGATATGGCAGCTACAGAAGGTCGAGATCCATACGAGGATTATTTAACGATTAATAAGGAATTGGCTCAATACAATTTACGGTTAACAGAACGTCCGCAAATTATTGTAGCGAATAAAATGGACATGCCGGATGCTGAAGAAAACTTGAAAGTATTCAAGGAAAAGCTGACGGAGGAATACCCAATATTCCCAATCTCCGCTCTAACTAAAAAAGGATTGCGAGATTTATTGTTTGCCATCGCTGATAAACTTGAAGAAACACCTGAATTCCCACTTACAGATGAAAAAGAGGAAGAAACAGGTCTTCATCGCGTCGTATACAAACACGAGGCCGAGCAAGAGGAATTCTTTATTACCCGTGAACCGGACGGAAGCTTTGTCATATCCGGGGAAAAAGTAGAGAGATTATTTAAGATGACTGATTTCTCACGGGATGAGTCAGTTCGTAGATTTTCTCGCCAGCTTCGCAGCATGGGTATTGACGAGGCGCTCAGGGCAAAGGGTGCAAAAGATGGAGACACCGTTAAGTTAATGAACTATGAATTCGAGTTTATTGAATAGACCTTTGCAAGACGGGGTGGAGAAATGAGACATGATAAATTCGACAAAAAATTTTATTTAGTTCGTGAGGACGTTTTGCCTGAAGCGATGAAGAAAACGCTTGAGGCAAAAGAAATGATTGAACGCGGCAAAGCCGAGTCTGTTTGGGATGCAGTAAATAAAGTGGATCTCTCCAGAAGCGCTTTTTATAAGTATCGAGATACGGTATTTCCCTTCCATACTATTGTAAAAGAAAGATTGATTACGCTTTTTTTTCAATTGGAGGATCGCTCGGGAACACTGTCACAGCTGTTAGGTGTAGTCGCATTCTCAGGCTGTAATGTTCTGACGATTCATCAGACCATACCGATTCAGGGAAGGGCAAACGTTACACTTTCATTAAATGTTGCACAAATGGGGATAGAAATTGATGAGCTGCTTACGAAACTAAAGCGGCTTGAGTTTGTCGAAAAAGTTGAGGTGTTAGGATCCGGCCTATAAAAACAAATACCGGATTGTCACCTGATTATTTTTTAGAGGGTAGGGAGAAATTGTGAAGGTAGGTTATTTGGGTCCGCGGGCGACCTTTACTGACGTGGCGGTTCGTAAAATGTTTCCTGAGTATACAGGAGTCCCGTATTTAACAATACCAGCATGTATGGATGCTGTTGAAGATGGCGAAGTGGATCTTGCTGTTGTTCCAATTGAGAATACCTTGGAAGGATCCGTTAATATTACCCTGGATTATTTAGTTCATGAGGTAGACCTCCCGATTCTTGGTGAGATTACCGTGCCAATTCGTCAGCATTTTATGGTTCATCCGAACAATGCGGAAAATTGGACAGAGACTGACCGAATTATGAGTCATTCTCATGCTATTGCCCAGTGTCACAAATTTTTGCATACTCAGTTTAAAGGTGTTTTTTGTGAGAATACAACATCAACAGCTGCCGCTGCCCAGTATATTAATGAGCATCCGGAAATAAAGGCAGCAGCAATTGCCAATGAATTAGCGGCAAAGGAATTTGGTCTAACGATTGTGAAGTCGGATATTCATGATGCTGATTTTAATCATACCCGGTTTATTATTTTGGCTAAAAAGCCATTTTCATTGCCGGAGGAGCATCCGTATTTCCATAACTATAAGACAACGTTAATGGTTACACTCCCATCCGATCATCCGGGTGTCTTGCATACTGTCTTATCGGCATTTGCATGGCGCCGGCTTAATTTATCAAAAATTGAGTCGCGCCCATCAAAGACAGGACTCGGTAATTATTTCTTCATTATTGATATTGAAATGAAAATGGATGAAGTGATGATTCCAGGCGCCATGGCCGAGTTAGAGGCTGTTGGCTGCGGTGTTAACTTATTAGGAAGTTATCCTTCCTATCATGTGGAATAGGTGAGTAGGGGTTCGTCTTGAGGCGGACCTCTTTTTTGTTTAGTGGAAGTGGATGCGAATTTTATGATTGTGCCCTAAATGTAGCAAAAAGAGAGTTAGCGGGAACGATCAGAGCGTGATTGTGCCCGAAATGTAGCAAAAAGAGAGGTAGAGGGAACGATCAGAGCCTGAATGTGCCCGCAACAAAGAAAAAAGGGTGTTAGAGGGAACGATCAGAGCCTGAATGTGCCCGTAACAAAGAAAAAAGGGTGTTAGAGGGAACGATCAGAGCCTGAACGTGCCCGCAACATGGAAAAAAGAGAGGTAGAGGGAACGATCAGAGCCTGAATGTGCCCGCAACAAAGAAAAAAGAGAGGTGGAGGGAACGATCAGAGCCTGAATGTGCCCGCAACAAAGAAAAAAGGGAGGTAGAGGGAACGATCAGAGCCTGAACGTGCCCGAATCAAAGCAAAAGAGGCGGTAACGATCACAACCTTTTCTGCCCGCCTGCACACAAAAAGACCAATCCCAGTTTCAGATTGGCCAAATTTTTTGTGTACAAAAAAACGGCACCAGATTAATCCATCAAAAATCCAGCCATTTTTAAGGCATCAACTGCATCATCCAATGCAGCCTTAGATGATGCTGCAATCGTATGAAGATGAATTCCATTTGTTAATTCTGACAAATAGGCAGCCTTCGTTGAGCGCACCTTCTCCATGAAATGTTTCACATCGTTTCGGTTTGAAACCATAATCGACGCGGTTAAATCCCCATAGACAGGATGCTCAATTTTCACATCCTTAACCGTAACCCCATGATCAACTAAAATATTTAATTCTTCTTCAGTTCGTTCCGGAGAATGCGAACAAGCTATCGTTCGCTCGTACTGTGTTTCTGTCGAGTGCTGCTTCAAATAAAGATATCCTTGGCTAGTCGCAATAATCGGTTCACTCTTGGCTTTTAAAATCGTAATATCGCCGACAATAACCTGGCGAGAAACCTTAGCATTTGCTGCGAGCTCACTGCCAGTAATCGGTTCACTGCTTTTTTTTAATAAGTCTAGAAGATAGGCACGGCGTGCTTCTCCCAAACTCCTTTTTTGTTCTTTCATAATATGGTTCACCCTTACTCCTGATGATTTCAAATTTT
The DNA here is from genome assembly GCF_051233475.1 of Neobacillus terrisolis. Classification (NCBI taxonomy): domain Bacteria; kingdom Bacillati; phylum Bacillota; class Bacilli; order Caryophanales; family Bacillaceae; genus Neobacillus; species Neobacillus terrisolis. The sequence goes on from NZ_JBKFGH010000011.1 coordinate 247,268, forward strand.
ATCATACTTCAAACGTTTGCTTAAGTATGAATGCCTTAAAAAGTAATGAAAAAAATATGAATCACATATTATTTACTAAATTGCTTAATTTTTTTTGTTGATGATTAGCAAAATGCCCATTTCGACATACAATGTATGGACTTATGCCATCTTAGGAGGGAAATCAGTGTGAAGATCCATATCGTACAGAAAGGGGATACTCTTTGGAAAATCGCCAAGAAGTACGGCGTGAATTTTGAAGAGCTGAAAAAAATGAATACCCAGCTCAGTAACCCTGATATGATCATGCCCGGTATGAAAATAAAAGTTCCAACTTCTGGGGGAACCATAAAAAAAGAAACCCCGTTCGGAGGAGCGCCGGCAAAAATCAATATGGGCGCTAAAAAAGAAATGCCGATATCTCAACAGCCAATTGCCAAGGAACAGCCTATTGTAAAGCAACAACCGATTATAAAGGAACAGCCTATTGTAAAGCAACAACCGATTGTAAAGCAACAACCGATCGTAAAGGAACAGCCGATTGTAAAAGAGCAGCCATTACCAGTGATGGAGGCTCCAAAAAAGGAAATGCCGGTAAAAGAAGCACCAATCATGGAACAACCTATTAAAGAAGTACCGAAGGCTCCTTTTATTCCGAAAATGCCGTTGCCGATTATTCCGGAAATTGACATAAACAACTACTATATGATGAATATGGCAAACATGACTGTCCAGCAGCCGCCGCAACCACCACCGCAACCGCCAAAGCCTGAAATTCTCCCAGAAATGAAAGAAGAATCCGTCGAAAGTGTTGAGCTTCCACCTATGGAGCAACCAATTCAAGGAGGGTGTATACAACCTATGTATCCTTATCCGTGTCCACCATATTTATATCCAATTTCACCAGTATTGCCGGGTTCTGGCTTACCATGTCCACCTGCATATCCGTCTCATCCTTATCACCATGATCATCATGCAATGCACTATTCACCTGCAGGAATGACCGCTCCGGCTATGGGGGGACCAGTATTTAATCCACAAATGTATGAAGAATCATCATCTTCATTTATGCCACAAATGCCTGTACAATCTGCACCGCAAGCTGTAGCAGGTATGGAATTTCAACCGTCTATGCAGCCACAGGCTCCAATGGGATATCCTGGGTATCCACAAGCTGCACCTATGATGCAGGCTCCATATGGATACTCTCCATATCCAGCGGGACCGCTTGTGCCAATCTCACCAGTTTTACCGGGGACAGGACTTCCGTACGGACAAATGCCAACAGGATACGGAACTCCACCGCAGGGCTTTCCATATCCTCAAACTCAAGCTCAGCCAATGATACAAGGGATGGAATCTCCTGAAATGATGTCATATTCAAATCCGATGGCTCAACCTATGACTGCTCCAACTCCTCCGCCTGTCGCAGGTACAGCTGACTGTGGTTGTGGAGGAACGGTAGCTCCAATCGAAAGCGGAATGCCGTACCCACAAGTTGGAATGCCATACCCGCAAGTCGGAATGCCGTACCCACAAGAAGGAATGACATATCCGCAAGGCGGAATGCCGTTTCAGCAAGAAGGAATGACATATCCGCAAGGTGGAATGCCGTTTCAGCAAGAAGGAATGACATATCCGCAAGGCGGAATGCCGTTCCCGCAAGGTGGAATGTCATATCCGCAAAGCGGAATGCCGTTCCCGCAAGAAGGAATGCCATATCAACAACCTGGGATGCCATTCCCTCAGGGAGGGCAAGTATATATACCGCCATATGGTGAACAGGGGTTAGCCCAGCCACCATATATGAACCCATTTGGACCTGGCGCGATGGGCAGCGGATTTCCAATGAGAGATGAAAGCAGTGAATATGAGGGGTAGATACACTGGAGACGATTTAGTAAACAATCGTCTCCTTTCCATTTTGAATAAAAGTGTCCCTTTTTCCATTAAGAAAATAAAAAAAATCCGCGGCTCCGTTTTCCTGCTTGAAACAGGTTTCAAAACGTTTATTTTAAAAGGATTTTCATCGCTGCCACGCTTACAAGTTCAGGAAGCTTTTACTTCGTCTTTAAAAAGCGAAGGTTTTGTAAACTCATACTCTTTTTACCGTTTTACTGAGGATCCAATCTATTTTAATAAAAAGTATTATGGATTGATCGAGTATATTGAACCACACCGTGAACGCTTTTCATATTTAACTGCTGCAGATCGTCTTGAGGGGTTAAATCTGCTGCATACTTTTCATCTTACTACGAAGCGAATATCTAAAAAGTACGAAAGGATTTTACCTCAGTTTAATCTTTATGAAAAATGGGTGGAACGAAAAAAACTTTTTACGATAAATTCCTCAATTATTAAAAATTACTTGCCAAAAGAAATGATGAATGAACTGCTCGAGTGGGGGAATGATTCCCTTAACGGGATTAAAAATGAAACGTTGCGGATTGAAGATGAACCACCCGTAATCCTTCATGGGGATGTTGCTCATCATAATTATTTACGCTCCACTTCAGGAAGATTATTTCTAATTGATTTCGACCTCATTTCAATAGGTCCTGAAAGTATCGATTTGCTACAATATGCTAACAGAATTTTGCCCTTTATCAATTGGTCTTTTACCCAGCTATCGGAATATCCTCTTTTTGATCAATATTTACAAAATCGGACGTTTTTATTTGCACTCATGTATCCTAGTGATATATTCAGGGAATGGAACCGAATTATTAAGGAAAAGAGCTACATCCTTCCAAATAAATTACTGCCCGTCCTTGAATTAACGACAGAACAATTTCAATTACGAAAACAATTCATTAAAGAACTAAAAAATGTGGTAAAATAACAGGAAAATATGCACTTGAAAGGAAGTCACAGATGGAGCAAAAGATCGAGAAATTAGTTGAATGGTTACAGCAAAAGGTAAAAGATGCTGGAATGAACGGTTTAATCGTTGGGGTTAGCGGCGGAATTGATTCGGCAGTCGTTACCCATTTAATAAAACGGGCGTTTCCCGACAATTCACTAGGCGTCATTATGCCGCTGAAAAGCAATCCAAAGGACCGTGAAGATGCTTTAAAGGTAATCGAAAGCTGTGGCATCAAACACTTAACGATTGAATTATCAGAAACACATCGTACTCTTTTTTCAAAAATTGAAGAGCAACTAAAAGAATCAGGTGATTGGAATGAAGATAGAGCTAAACTTGGTGACGCCAATACAAGAGCCCGTCTTCGAATGACAACTTTATATGCCGTTGCAAATAATTTTGGCTATTTAGTAGCTGGGACAGATAATGCTGCGGAATGGCATACGGGTTATTTTACAAAATATGGAGATGGTGGAGTGGACTTAGTACCATTAGTTCATTTTACAAAAGGGGAAGTTCGCGAGCTCGCTAAAATATTGGGCGTACCGGAAGAAGTAATCAATAAAGCACCAAGCGCTGGCCTTTGGGAAGGGCAAACAGATGAAAATGAAATGGGCACCACGTATGATATGATTGACCGTTACTTGAAGGGTGAAGAGATCCCTGAGACGGATAAAAAAATCATTGACCGGATGCATGCGATTTCAGAACATAAGCGCAATCTCGCTGCAGCTCCTCCGAAGTTTTAATTGGCCTTAATTAACAGAATGAAAAAACCTCCTTGCACGCAAGCTAAAAATGAGCGATAAGCTCAAGATGCTGGCGAAGGGGGTTTTTCGTTTGAATAAAAAACACTTCCTGGTACCATTGATTAGTTTGACATTCGGCTTAGTTGGTTGTGCCGATAATGATGAATCGGCCGTTCAAAATAGGAATAGCGAGAACGTACAGCCATTTGGATATTATTCCAATGAGGATCATAATAATGGCGGCAATGTACGAATCCTTGACGATAACGATGGCCCTGTTACGGAAATAATGGACCATTCATTTGGTGAGGAAGGTGTAAATGAACGAAATTGGCGAACCAAAGTGCTTGAAAACGGAGATGTAAATGGCAACCCTGCAAACCCAACCAAACCGCTTAGCACATACGATCGAAATTTTTTCCAAAGAGATAATCGCTTTAGTACAAGTGATGTTAATTATCATGGCCATTTAGACAACAAAGAAAGCAGAATTCGCAGTGCGAATGATACGGTCTATGATGTGAACCTTGCAAATAAACTGGATGCTGAAGCTTCAAAGGTAGCCAATGTGCAAGGGGTTCACTCGCTTGTGTATCAAAATAGCGTCATTATAGCAGTGGACTTAGCGAATATTACAAATGAACAAGAAACGAGACAAAAAATTCGTCAAGCTGTTCAGCCTTATGTAAAAGGGCGTTCTGTTACAGTCGTGGCAGATGAAGGAACGTTTACCCGAATTCGCGATATCAATAATAACATTGAGAATGGCAGGCTTCGGGAAGGCTTTGATGTAAATCTAAGAAGGATAACAGAGTCAAATCAAAATCAAACGCGATAAAAAAAGCAGACTGTCGTGTTCGGCAGTCTGCTTTTTCAGCAATTTAATGATACTCAACCATCTCATCCGGGGTCGTTTGAAGAATGTATTTAGTCGGACCACCGTATAAACTACATTGTGTATTAAAATCCGGATCTTCCGGGACATAAATTTTATCAGTTGGATCATTTACATATCCTGTTACTCCGTTATAAGCACAAAGTTTACAATCTCCATTAATATTTTCTAATCCGGATTTAATCGTCGCCGTACCTAATACGATAAAAGTAGAATCCCTTACACTATTCCCTATTTGATTGACAGTAAGGTCCCCACCGACAAAAAGCTTGAAATCATTGAATGTATTATTGATAATGCCAATTTGTGCATCGCCCTCAACTTCTAGTTCTGAAGGAACGGAAACTTTATCCTCTGTAATATCTTGGAAGTTGTTGATTTCACTGGCGACAAAATCTCCTTCAACATGTATTTTTCCGCCTTGAACATTGACGATGGTTCCGCTAACGTTAAAATCATCTTCAAAATATAAGGTGGAATCTTTAATATTTTGAAGATCTCCTTCAAAGGATTGAGGGGTTGTATAAAGACATTGTATTCCAGAAATTTGACTAGGATCGCCGCACTTAATCGGAGAGGTAATGCTGCCAGGATGAGCAATAGCATAATTCCCATTGGTATCGAGTTTATAAAGGTATTTTAAATGAATACTTAGTGAGCGTGTTTCGTTCTTCTTAATCCCTTTACTATTTAATAAAATTCCAATGATTCTTGCATCTTTATTTAAATAGGTAGTCATATTATTGGGAAGCAGTTTGATGGTAGCTGTAGGCGGTAAACTATATTTACTAATGTCTCCAATTGTTTTGATTTCAAAATAAACGTCATCTTTTGATATCGGCTTTTTTGTTTCAATAACATTTAATTGATTATTGATAGTAGTAAAATAATCATTGATCGTTTCTGCTCCAGCGTTATTCTGAAGGGCAATAGTATCGTTGATTTTGGTTTTAAAATAGATCGCGCCCATTTCGGCAATGTCTGTAGATTGAATATTTCCCTCTGTTTTGTTGATTTGTTTCATATTATTAAGGATCGATGTGAAAATCATCAAGCCGATTGCTGTGAATAATGTAAACATGAGAATGACAGTGAGCAGTGCCATCCCTTTTTCGTTGGTAAGATGCTTTTTCAAAACGAATTCCTCCCTATATCCGCGAAAGAATGGTTTTTACCTCAAATGATTGCTTATGGTCTTTCTTATCTCTTACGATGAGCTTAATAGGTAAGTTTTTTTGAGTCTTTTTTATGTTTTGTGTCAACACATTGCAAGAAGAAAATGACTGGTCTAGTTCAAAACAAATGACATATTCAAACCGTGAATCAGAAATAATCTTCTTTTGTCCTTCCAATTTAACATCATTACCATTATAAGGAATTAACGTAATAGTAGACCCATAGGGATTTTTATCAAGGGTGATATCATATGTACTATGAGATTCATGCCACGATGTTAACTCGGCTAATACAATATTGGCTTGCTGTTGAAGGTTAACAGTTGTTTTCGCTGTATTTGAGTATTTGATTCCATTTGTAAATACACTGAAAACCAATGTGCCAACAAACGCCATAATAGCAAGGGTGATCAGTAATTCAATCAAGGTCAGTCCATTTTGATTAAAGTATCTGTTGTTCATGTTCCATCCCCTGACGACTTTTTTTCATAGTACATATACGATTCAGAAAGCAATTTATCATTTTTGTCATACGTTTCAATGTATACACGGTATAGGTTGTTATAATCAGGATTTTCTTTAACATAAACGGATAACTTTTTTCCGTCGGAGTTAAGTTTTAATAAGTAATATGATTCATTTATAATTGAACCGTCTGTCAATGTCACGGGTCTTGACGTTGATGAGTTGATCATGATATCTTCCATTAAATTCAATCCAACATATAATGAATTATCTTTGGACAAATCACTAGCCGTAACCTCGGTGTCGGATATATTAATAATGAAATTGGCGAAAGCAGGGCTATCATTAAGTGATACTTGTTTCTCCCTAATAAAATTAACGCCGATAACCTTTTCAGATGTTTTCGTATTGTACCGAAATGAATTCGTGAAAAAAGCGATGAAAGTGATTAACACAATCGTTAATAAAGAAGCGGCCACTAGTAATTCAATTAATGTTACTCCTTTTTCATTCCCCTTAATGAAGTTCATTCAGATCACCTGCAAAGTTTAAGTAGTTTCCTATGTATTTCGAACTATTTCGACATATTTCAACACTAATTATATCACTTCTCGAAGTTATAATGTTAGAAAATGGATAATCTTTCTCAAAATGGTCACTATAAATATGTAAGGGAATTGACATTTTTGGTTTCCTATTTTTAAAAGAGGTGGTCGTCTATGAATGCCAGAATGTCCGTACTAATTACGGCAGCAGCCAGTTTTCAACTATTATTTTGTGATGGGTTGACTGGAAGCGCAGAAGAAAAAGTAGTGACAAGACATGAGGCAGAGATTCAAGAAACTCGGGTGCAAACATTGATTATTTTGCAAAGGGTTTATTTAGATGGAGATATAAGTGAGGAGTATATTACAGAAACTTCTAAAACGATTCCCGAAATTAAAGAAAAATATAAACAGTGGCAGTTTGTGAGTCAACAAGGACAAGTACTAAAATTCCGGTATCCAATGGACGATATTTCACCACTACTTAAGGCGAATGGTTACTTTGGGATTACAGAGGAAGGGATTCTGACAATTTTTAACGGGAAACCGAAAAATTCAAAGGTGATTCATTCATTTTTTCAAATCGATGTTGGGAAGCTTGAAAGCAGAAAAAAACAACAATTAATAAAAGGGATTCCCATTAAAACGAAGGATCGCTACCATCAAGTCTTGGAAACCTTTAAACCCTATTCGGTGGAAGAATGGAATTAAAAAAGCTAGAAACTGTTTGAAAAGTACTTTGCGCATGGCTAATTGCGCTTAATTAATAGAAAAAGATTTCATTAAAGAAGAGGCTGGCTCATTAAGTTAGCCTCTTTGTCATGAAAAATTGAACTTTTTGTTCATAAGCGAAAAAATGGTATGATACAATGAGTATCAGTTTAATGACAGGGGAAGCCGCTTTTGGGGGCTATGCCGCTTGCACAAGAAAATAGGGAGAGAAAGCACTTGTTTGAATATATTAAAGGAACAGTCGAATTTGTGGGTCCGGAATACATCGTTGTTGAGAATCAGGGAATCGGTTTTCAACTAATTACTCCAAATCCATTTCATTTCTCAAAACAAATTGGCAAAGAAGTCCGTATTTATACGTATCACTATGTCCGTGAAGACATAATGTCTCTTTATGGTTTTCAATCACGAGAAGAAAAGACTTTATTTACAAAGCTATTAAACGTGTCAGGGATTGGTCCGAAGGGAGCTCTCGCGATACTGGCATCGGGAAATCCTGAACAAGTTATTTTTGCAATAGAAAATGAGGATGAGTCCTTCCTTGTAAAATTCCCAGGAGTTGGCAAGAAAACTGCACGACAAATGATTCTTGATTTAAAAGGGAAATTAAAAGCGGTTGTCCCTGACTATTTTCCTGATCTATTCTCTGCCGAGGATGATCGTTTTAGTCCACCAACTTTAGCAGAATGGGAAGAAGCTGAGTTAGCATTGAAGGCATTGGGCTATTCGGAAAAAGAAATTAGAAAAATTGCCGGTGAGCTTCAAAAAGAAAAGCTTTCAACGGATCAGTACATAAAGAAGGCACTGCAAAAATTATTGAAATAGATTTATCACATAAAAGGGTGTAGATAGTCATGGAAGAAAGACTTATTTCTGCCGAAGCGGATGATCGGGACGATTCTTATGAGCGTGTCTTACGGCCACAAACATTAAACCAATATATAGGGCAAGAAAAAATTAAGGCCAACCTTGATATTTTTATTAAAGCTGCCAAGCTGCGTCAAGAGACTTTGGACCATTGTTTATTATATGGACCTCCTGGACTTGGGAAGACGACGTTGGCCACCATCATTGCTAATGAAATGGGCGTCAATATTCGAACGACCTCAGGGCCGGCGATCGAAAGACCAGGTGATTTAGCGGCAATCCTAACTGCATTAGAGCCTGGTGATGTATTATTTATCGATGAAATCCACCGGCTGCAACGCTCGATAGAAGAAGTTTTATATCCGGCGATGGAGGATTTTTGTTTGGATATTGTCATCGGCAAAGGTCCGAGCGCCAGATCTGTTCGTTTGGATTTGCCTCCGTTTACTTTAGTCGGGGCAACGACTAGAGCCGGATCGATATCGGCGCCGTTACGAGACCGATTTGGGGTATTGGGAAGATTAGAATATTATACGGTGGACCAGTTAACCGAAATCGTAACGAGAACAGCGGAAATTTTAGAAACAGAAATTGACCCGCAGGCTGCTGAAGAAATTGGAAGAAGATCAAGGGGAACACCAAGGATTGCCAACCGCCTCCTAAGAAGGGTCAGAGATTTTGCTCAAGTAAGCGGCGATGGAAAAATTAAAACAGCTCTTGCAAATGAAGCGCTTGAACGGCTTCAGGTGGACCGTTTAGGTCTTGATCATATTGACCATAAATTACTTAAAGGGATTATTGAAAGGTTTCGCGGTGGCCCCGTCGGCTTAGATACAATTGCTGCGTCTATCGGTGAAGAATCAGCAACGATTGAGGATGTTTATGAACCGTATTTATTACAGATTGGCTTTTTGCAACGAACTCCACGCGGACGAGTCGTAACCGATTTAGTCTATCATCATTTTCATATGGAGGTGCCCGATAAAAAATGACGGGTCTGTCCAAAACAATTATGTTGATTGGTGCCATTGTCTTTGTAATTGGGTTTATGATGAATTTTATTCATTTAGGAAAGCTGCCCGGAGATATTATCATTAAAAAGGGGAATACCACTTTTTATTTTCCGGTTGTCACTTCCATTTTGTTGAGTGTCTTGTTATCGGTGGTTTTTTTCATCATCGGGCGCTTTCGTTAAAATATCATTGTTATTTTTCATTAGATTTGTAAAAAATGTAATTGGTTAAAGAAGGTGACAACTTGAAAGTTGACTTATTTGATTTTGATCTACCAGAAGAATTGATTGCCCAAGTTCCGCTTGTCAATCGTAGTGATAGCCGGTTAATGGTGTTAAATAAAGAGACCGGTGAAGTGAAGCACGAGATATTTAAACATATTGCTGAATATTTTCGTGCAGGTGACTGTTTAGTTTTGAATGATACAAGAGTTCTACCCGCTCGATTATTTGGCTTAAAAGAGGATACCGGTGCTAATGTAGAGGTATTATTGTTAAAGCAGGAAGGTGATGATCGGTGGGAAACGCTGGTTAAGCCTGCAAAGAGAATCAAGCTTGGAACTAAAATTGTCTTTGGTGACGGCCGTTTAACGGCTGTTTGTGTTGGGGTCTCTGAACATGGCGGCAGAACGCTTGAATTTCATTATGACGGTATTTTTTATGAAGTGCTTGATTCTTTAGGCGAAATGCCACTTCCACCTTATATAAAGGAGCAGCTTGACGATCGCGATCGCTACCAAACTGTTTTTGCTCGGGAGAGAGGATCTGCCGCGGCTCCAACTGCTGGTTTGCATTTTACCGAAGAATTGTTAGCTGAATTAAGGGAGAAGGGCGTCCATATTGCGTTTATCACATTGCACGTTGGGCTTGGAACCTTCCGCCCAGTCAGTGTGGATGATATTCATGAGCATGAGATGCATGCAGAGTATTATCAGATAACAGGTGAGACGGCTGAATTATTAAATCAGGTCCGCGCTGAGGGCGGCAGGATTATTTCCGTTGGAACCACCTCGACGAGAACACTTGAAACGATTGCATCAGCACACAACGGGAAATTTGTTCGTGACAGCGGCTGGACAGATATATTTATTTACCCTGGATACGAGTTTAAGGCAATTGATGGGATGATCACAAACTTTCACCTCCCAAAATCCACTCTTATCATGTTAATAAGTGCATTAGCAGGGAGAGAAAATGTACTTCATGCCTACAAACTTGCAGTTGAGGAAAAGTACCGATTTTTCAGCTTTGGCGATGCCATGTTGATTTTGTAATAGCGACTTAGAAGGAGGACAAGCAATTGTCTGCGATTAAATATGAATTAATTAAAACGTGTAAACAAACAGGTGCGAGGCTTGGACGGGTCCATACACCGCACGGTTCATTTGAAACCCCAGTTTTTATGCCGGTAGGAACGCTCGCAACGGTTAAAACGATGTCACCGGAAGAGTTAAAGCAAATGGGTGCGGGGATTATCTTAAGCAATACGTATCATTTGTGGCTTCGACCAGGTAATGAAATTGTTAAAGAAGCAGGCGGTCTTCATAAATTTATGAATTGGGACCGCGCCATCCTAACCGATTCAGGTGGATTTCAGGTTTTTAGCTTAAGTGATTTTCGTAAGATTGAAGAGGAAGGGGTTCACTTTCGCAATCACTTAAACGGAGACAAATTATTTTTATCACCAGAAAATGCAATGGAGATTCAAAATGATCTAGGTTCAGACATTATGATGGCCTTTGACGAATGTCCACCATTCCCGGCTACATTTGAATATATGAAAAAATCTGTGGAGCGAACCTCACGATGGGCAGAACGCTGCTTAAATGCGCATGCACGACCACAAGATCAAGGTTTATTTGGGATTGTTCAAGGGGGAGAATATGAGGAACTTCGTAAGCAAAGTGCAAAAGACCTCGTATCTTTAGACTTTCCAGGATACGCAATTGGAGGTTTATCGGTCGGTGAACCTAAGGATATTATGAACCGTGTCCTTGAGTTTACAACCCCTTTACTGCCTGATCATAAGCCAAGATACTTAATGGGTGTGGGCTCCCCTGATTCACTAATCGACGGTGCTATCCGTGGTGTGGATATGTTCGATTGTGTTCTTCCTACTCGAATTGCCCGAAACGGAACATTAATGACAAGTGAAGGCAGATTGGTTGTAAAAAATGCCAAATTCGCAAAAGACTTTGGGCCATTAGATCCAAATTGTGATTGCTATACATGTAAAAATTACAGTCGGGCCTATATTCGACATCTTATTCGTTGTGACGAAACATTCGGAATACGATTAACAACTTACCATAACTTATATTTTCTGTTAAAATTAATGGAACAAGTCAGACAAGCGATTCGCGAAGATCGTTTAGGGGACTTTAGAGAAGAGTTTTTTGAAAAATACGGCTTTAATAAGCCTGATGCAAAGAACTTTTAAATCTTGTAACCTTGAAAGGAGGGGAAAGAATGGAAAACATACTAGGAACAGCAGGTCCTCTTGTGGTCATGTTTGCTTTATTTTACTTTTTACTGATTCGTCCTCAACAAAAGAGGCAAAAGGCAGTAAATCAAATGCAAGCTGATTTGAAAAAAGGGGACAAAATTGTAACAATTGGCGGCCTTCATGGATTTATCGATTCAATTGATGAAGGTACTGTTGTCATTAAGTGTGGCGATGGCAGCCGACTTACATATGACCGGAACGCAATTCGCGAAGTAACTGAAAATAAATAGTAAAAAAGGAAGCGAGCTTGTGCTTGCTTCCTTTTTCTTTTGTACGGGATTAGGCAGTCCTTGATTTAGAAGTTAGATTTACTCCTAAAATTCCTCCCATCATGGCAATCAGCATAAAGCAGGTGTGATAGATTAACTGTTCCCCATTAAATAGTCGGTCATAGCCAAGATATTGAAATAGAAAGATTACCAGAGAGTACAGCAAACCGGTGACTCCTCCAAGCATCCAGCCCTTTTCTTTGCCTTTCCCCCCAGAAATAAATCCGCCGGCAAATAATGAAATAAAGGAAGCTGCTGTTAGGACTACTTGAAGAGATGATTCCTGTACCGAGGAAAATCTTAAAATAAGTGAAAAAATAAGGCTGCCAACAATCTCCAATAAAAAAATGGCAATTAATCCGTGTGCAACAGATATGCCGAATTGTTTGGATGCGATGTTCATCCTCCCCTTTCTTCTTAACCTATAGGATGACTGCCCCCATGGTTAACAGGTTTCTAGTACAAGCATATTCTCGAACATACATGATTAGAATGAAAAATTGCTTTAAAAAGGGGAATTTATTGGTAAAATAATCAATTTATAAATCCGTACCGTTTGTACAAACTATGATGGTTATATTTTTTCTAGGAGGGGCAATGATGGAAGAGTATTTAATCATTATTATTAGAACACTCGTACTTTATTTGCTCATCTTAATGCTGTTTCGACTAATGGGGAAAAGAGAAATTGGCGAATTAAGTTTATTGGATTTAGTGGTTTTTATGATGATAGCAGAAATGGCGGCTGTTTCGATAGAAAATACGGATGACTCCATTTGGCGCACGATTTTACCGATGGCTCTTTTAATGATGATCCAAATTCTATTTGCCTTTATATCAATAAAAAGTAAAAAGTTTCGAGATTTGATCGATGGGAAACCAACCGTCATTATCTCCGATGGAAAGATCGATGAGGAATCGATGAGAAAACAGCGCTATAACTTTGATGATCTCCTTCTGCAATTAAGAGAAAAAAATATCCGAAACATAGCGGATGTAGAATTTGCGATATTGGAGAGTTCAGGAAAGTTGTCCGTTTTTGAGAAACAAAATAATCCCGGTAAAACAGAAAATGGAGGCTTTACGATCCCATTGATTATGGATGGGACAATTCAGGAGCAAAACCTTATGATGATCAATAAGACGAATTTGTGGCTAAGGCAGCAATTGAAGAAAAAGGGCTATAACCACATAAAGGACATTTCTTTTTGCAGTTATCAAGATGGGGAATTTTTTATTGATATAAAAGATGAGAAATAAGGCACTGCTGTCTTCAAGTGCCTTATTTAATGTCTACACTATCGGAAGACCCATTTGGCGAGAGGGGCCCCAATCCATGGAATCCGCTTAATGTCTTCTTTGTATACTAACTTGAAAACAAATAAAAGGAGGATATAAAGAATCGTCATTTCAATGGCTCCGACTAACACCTTAATGGACAGCGGAGCAACGACGGTAAAATGGTCCATAAGCCATAGCCCGCTCCATGTAGTTATCCCGATGACAATAAAGGTTTTCAAATATTCCCGCACATAAAATGAAAAGGAAATCTTTTTTAGGACTGTCGCAAAATGAAGAAATGTCACCAGGACAAAACCAGTAATAATCCCCAATGCTGCCCCAGTGATTCCGAAACTAGGCTGACTCGCTAATAAAAAAATGACAACTGTTTTGACAACGGCGCCAATAAAGCTATTGATCATCGCCGCTCTTGCCAGATTCAGTGCCTGCAGGACGGCTTGAAGTGGTTGTTGGTAGTAATAAAATAAAAAGAATGGGGCCATAACTTTGATAAAATTGGCGCCACTCTCCGAACCGTACATCACTTTCATAAGCGGTTCAGCTAATACATAAAGCAGAACAACAGATATTCCGCCTGTCAGGAAGGTAAATCGTAAGGCTTGCTGCAATCTGTATTCAATTAATTTATTATCATTGCGAGAATTAGCCTCACTGATCGCTGGAACGAGTGAAGTGGATAACGACAAGGTAACGAATGAAGGCAGCAATAAGACAGGCATCGCAAATCCTGTTAAGGCACCATACTGTTTGGTCGCGGTAACGGTCGCAACCCCGGCGATGGCAAGACTATGTGCAACCACAATCGGCTCGAAAAACCATGATATCGAACCAATCATCCTGCTGCCGGTTGTAGGCAGTGCAACGCTCATCAGCTCATGAAAGGTTTCTTTTCCGGAATGCATAAATTTAAAAAAGTCCGTTCGAAGTTTAAATCGTTTTTTTATTTTGAATGAAGTCACTAAATAGATGAGTGATATCAATTCGCCGATCACGGAGGCAAACATTGCAGCAGCGGCTGCATATTCAATGCCATAAGGCAAAAACGCTTTAGTAAGGAAGGCAATAAGGGCAATCCGAACGATTTGTTCTAATACTTGGGCAATCGCCGTTGGCTTCATATTTTGTCTGCCTTGAAAGTAACCACGAAGGACCGAGGATATCGCCACTATCGGAACAATAGGAGCAATGGCTAACAGCGGTAAATGCGTTCTCTCGTCCGTAAATAAGGTATCAGCAAGATAGGGGGCTAACAGGAAAAGGACTGGTGTAAAGATGAGCGATAATAAAATAGTAATAGATAAAGAAACAATTAAAATCTTTTTTATTTTTCCATAATCCCCATTAGCTTCTGCTTCCGCAACATTTTTCGAAATGGCAACAGGTAATCCTAGCTGAGTTATTGTTATAACCAGGATTAATGTCGGAAATGCCATCATATAGAGGCCGACTCCCTCTTCTCCTATAAATCGGGCAATCACAATTCGATTGATAAACCCTAATACCCTTGTCACTAACCCGGCAATTAGTAAAATTATAGTTCCCCTTAAAAACTTCGACATCCCACTCCCTGCCTTCTCAAACATGCTGATATCATATACAATTAACTATATGCACTCATGTGGACAAAGCATGACAAGTTGTTTCGTTAACAGTATAAAAATTGACCCAAGCTTGGAGGCGGATTTAGATGGTATTAAATCATGAATATGATCGGTTTCGTGAACTAGTAAATCCAGTTTTAAAGAGTAAGGCGGAAGAATTTAAAATCCTTGGCTATCAGGAAGTAACGGAGCAAGAATTATGGGGGTATTTAACGAACAAGAAGTGGAAAAAAACAAAGGAAGAGATCCGCTTATATGAAATTGTCCAGGATATTTTATCCGTCCAAATCGGTCAATACATGAGCTATGCCACAGTAGAGGCGTTCAAATTGCCTGATTTTTCCTTTGAAAACGAGGAAGACCGTCAACAATTACTTAAATAAGCTTTATTAAGCTATTATTAACGTTTTTTGACTTTTTCCTATTGAAATTGACTTAAAATATAAACTGTTTCATAATGACAATATTGACTTTTATTAATCATTTTTCTTATTTCGAAGGCGATTAACAAAGGCCAAAGTTCTCGGCAGGTTTTTCTAAGGAGGATTTATACATAATGGTAAAACGGAGTCGCATCATTGCCTTTTTTATCTTCATCGTTGTATTTGCTGGAGTGATGGGGATAACATCAAAAAACATATTAGGCAATATTAAGCTTGGATTGGACCTTCAAGGTGGGTTTGAAATTTTATATGATGTAAGTCCCGCTGAGAAAGATCAAAAAATTACAGAGAAGGTATTGGCCAATACGGCCGAAGCACTGGACAAACGTGTTAACGTATTAGGTGTTAGCGAACCTAATATTCAAATTGAGGGAGAAAACCGTATTCGTGTCCAGCTTGCGGGCGTAACAGATCAAAACAAAGCTAGGGAAATCCTTTCGACAGAGGCAAACCTATCTTTCCGTGATGCAAATGATCGATTAATGATGGATGGGACCGACTTAGTTGAGGGTGGTGCCAGTCAGACTTTTGATCAAAACGGAAAACCGAGTGTTTCGCTTAAGTTGAAAGATTCGGACAAATTCCGTAAGGTAACAGAAGAAATTTTGAAAATGGCTCCTAATAATGTTCTTGTTATCTGGCTTGATTTTGAAGAAGGAAAGGACTCATTTAAAGAGGAAGTTTTGAAAGAAAATCCGAAGTTCCTTTCTGCACCAAGTGTTAATGAGGTCTTCAATCAGGATGAAGTTTCGATTGTAGGAACATTTACTGTTGAAGAAGCAAAAGAACTTTCAGCTTTGTTAAATTCTGGAGCATTACCAGTAAAGCTTGATGAAATTTATTCAACTTCAGTTGGTGCCAAATTAGGGGAACAGGCAATGGACGAAACGGTTCTAGCGGGGATTATCGGTATTTTAGCCGTATTCTTGTACATGATTGCCTATTATCGTTTCCCAGGTTTCATCGCAACGTTAACTTTAACTGTATATATCTATATTACTGTTCTAATCTTTGATTTAATGGATGTGGTCCTTACATTGCCTGGGATTGCAGCCTTAATTCTCGGGGTGGGGATGGCAGTTGATGCCAACATCATTACTTATGAACGGATCAGAGAAGAAATAAAAGTCGGTAAATCGATTAAATCTGCGTTTCATGCAGGAAACGATAACTCCTTCTCTACTGTAACGGATGCGAACCTGACGATGCTGCTTGCAGGCGTTGTGTTATTTGTGTACGGGACTAGCTCTGTTAAAGGTTTTGCGACAGGAATTATTATCAGTATTCTAGTCAGCTTTATCACGAATGTTTACCTTTCAAGATGGTTGCTTGGATTATGGGTAAACAGCAATTGGCTTAAAAATAAGCCAAGTTGGTTTGGTGTTAAGAAAAGTGAAATGTATAGTCTGTCAGATAATATCGATACATTGGATTTACCAACAAAATTTGATTCTGTTGACTTTGTAAAATACCGTCGTAGATTCTTTATCGGTTCTGCTGCTTTCCTTGCTGCAGGAATCGCTGTTTTATTAGTTTTAGGCTTGAATTTAGGAATCGATTTTACGAGCGGAACCCGAATTGAGGTTCTTTCTAAAGAGAAGATAACTAAAGAAGAGTTTAAAACTGAACTTAAACAGTTAAACCTTGAGACGGACGATATTGTCATTTCTGGTGAAGAAAAAAATATTGGTGTGGCTCGTTTTAAAGGGATTTTGTCTAAACAGGAAATTTCTGAACTAAAAACTCATTTTAAAGATGAATTTGGTTCTGAGCCGAACGTGAGCAGTGTAACGCCAACGGTTGGTAAGGAATTAGCTAAAAATGCACTAATTGCTTTAGTGTTATCATCAATCGGTATGATCATTTTTGTTACATTCCGTTTCGAATTGCCAATGGCGGTATCGGCAGTTATTGCCTTACTTTATGCGACCTTCTTTGTCATACCAGTCTTTAGTATTACAAGAATGGAAGTCGATATCACCTTTATTGCTGCCCTGTTAACGATTGTCGGATATTCGATCAATGACACGATTGTAACCTTCGACCGGATGCGTGAGAATATGATGAAGAGAAGAAAGATTAAATCATATCAAGAGATTGTCGACGTTGTTAATACAAGTATTCGTCAAACATTAGGCCGTTCTATTAATACGGTGTTAATGGTTACATTAACTGTCATTGCGCTTTTAATATTTGGAAGCGAAACGATTCGACCATTTTCAATTGCCCTAACGGTGGGATTAGTGGTTGGAACGTATTCCTCGATTTACATTGCTGCTCAATTATGGGTTGAATGGAAACATAAGGAACTTAAGAAAAAAGGTGTGCTTATTACGTATAAGGAAAAACGTAAAAACTCTGATCAACCACAAGTTTAAAAGTTTGGACAATCCAGACCACGTTTGGATTGTCTTTTCTTTTTGGCTGTGTTAAATTGGGCTGTTGATTGCAGCGAGAGGTGCTCGCTTTCCGCGGGGGAGTCCGCGAGCCTCCTCGGCGCCATTGCGCCTGTGGGGTCTCCCGTGACACCTTCTCCCGCAGGGGTCTCGCACCTTCCGCTCCAATCAACAGCGTGCTCAAAATCAACATTGTTTTTTAACACAGCTTTCTTTAAAAAAACGATTCGTATCATCTTGAACTTTCATTGAATCCGAAGTCAGGCTTTTGTATAATAAGAAGGTTGAGGGGTGAAAACGAATGTTAAAATCAAAAAAGCGATGGATAGTTCGCCAATCAAACGAAGAGAAAATTCAGGACCTGCAGAAAGAACTGGCCATTTCTCCTCTTGTGGCATCATTGCTTGTCAACCGAAGTATTGATTCGGTTGAAGAGGCCCGCACCTTTTTATTCACAAACGAACAATCATTTCATGACCCCTTCCTACTAAAAGACATGGAGAAGGCAGTCACCAGGATCAAAACAGCTATCGAACAACAGGAACAGATTTTCGTCTTTGGAGATTATGATGCTGATGGCGTTAGCAGTACAGCAGTATTAATGAAGACGTTACAGGATCTTGGGGCAAACGTTCAATATTATATTCCAAACCGTTTTACAGAAGGTTACGGTCCAAATGAACCGGCTTTTCGATATGCAGCAGAATGCGGTGTCCGTTTAATTATTACCGTTGATACCGGAATTGCCGCTTTACATGAAGCGGCAGTAGCAAAAGAATTAGGAATGGATTTAATTATCACTGATCATCATGAACCGGGCCCAGTTCTTCCTGATGCATTAGCCATCATTCATCCGAAATTGGCTGACAGCACTTACCCGTTTCGCGAATTGGCCGGAGTAGGTGTTGCATTTAAGTTATCCCATGCTCTTTATGGATTTGTTCCAGAGCATTTATTGGATATTGCTGTTATAGGAACAATCGCTGACCTTGTATCACTGACGGGTGAGAATCGGTTAATTGCAAAAGCCGGAATACGCAAAATGAAGGCTACGAAATGTGTAGGGCTTCAGGCTTTGTTTAAATTAACAGGGGTTAATCCAACGACTATTAATGAAGAAACGATTGGCTTTTTACTTGCTCCGCGAATTAATGCTGCGGGACGATTAGAAAGTGCAGATATTGCCGTTGAATTACTTTTAACAGAGGATATGGACGAGGCTACCCGGATCGCCGAAGAAATGGAAGACCTCAATAAGCAGCGTCAAGCAATAGTTAATAAAATTACTGAAGAAGCAATTAAGGAAGTAGACGATCATTTTCCGGTCTCCGAAAACTCAGTCTTAGTTATTGGAAAATCAGGATGGAATGCTGGCGTAATTGGTATTGTCGCTTCAAAACTCGTGGAACGCTATTATCGACCAACTATTATCCTTAGCTTTGATGAAGAAAAAGGTTTGGCAAAGGGCTCTGCGCGAAGCATTGCCGGGTTTGATCTTTTTAAAAATTTATCTACCTGTCGTGACATTCTGCCTCATTTTGGCGGGCATCCAATGGCTGCTGGAATGACGTTGAAACTCGATGATGTAGAGGAGCTTCGCAAAAGCCTTAATGCACTTGCTGCCGAGCAGCTAACAGCAGAGGATTTTATCCCGATTGTCAAAATTGATAGTGCTGTCTCTTTAGAAAATATTGATTTGACCTCAATTGAAGAAATGCAAATGTTATCTCCTTATGGCGTCGATAATCCGAAGCCAAAGGTAATGATCGAAAATGTTGGGCTTTCAGGACTGAAGAAAATTGGGTCTGAACAAAACCATCTTAAGTTAACATTAACAGAGTCCCAAGCAACTCTTGACGGGGTTGGGTTTGGTCTGGGGCATTTATTTGATCATATTTCTCCCAATACAAAGCTGTCCGTAATCGGAGAATTAGCGATAAACGAATGGAATAATATTAGAAAACCGCAAATCTTCCTTGCAGACCTTGCCGTATCTTCTTGGCAGCTCTTTGATTATCGCGGGGTTAAAAAACGTGATAAATATCTTGAAGCCATCCCTGCTTTAAACCGGAAATGGATTGTTTTTAATCAAGAAAATGTTTCGATTATCCCAGACTATCAAAATCAGGATGTTATATGTGTTGAAACAATAGAGCAAGCTAAAATATGTGACATTGAGGAAAAAAATGTTGTGTTAGTAGACTTGCCACCTTCAAAGGAAATGGTGGAGCATCTGTTTACCAGAAAACAGCCTGATAGGATTTATGTTCAATTTTATAAAAATGATAGCGACTTTTTTAGTACTATTCCAACGCGGGATCATTTTAAGTGGTTCTACGCGTTCCTTTCCAAAAAGGGAGCATTTAATATTAAACAACACGGTCATGATTTGGCAAAGCATCGCGGTTGGACAAAAGAAACGATCGACTTTATGTCACAGGTGTTTTTTGAATTGGACTTTGTTAAAATAAACAATGGATTCATTTCGCTTACGGCAAGTGCAAGTAAACGGGATTTAACAGAATCTAAAACATATCAGTTAAAATTGGCACAATTTTCCCTTGAAAATGATTTGTTATATTCGCCATATCTGCAGTTAAAGGGCTGGTTTGATAACGTCATTCAAGGGTCGGTAAATAATGAGGAGGAAATGAAAGCATGGATTTAAAACAATATATTACAACCGTTCCTGATTGGCCAAAACCAGGGATTCAATTCAAGGATATTACTACATTAATGGATAACGGTGCAGCTTATAAGTATGCAACCGACCAAATTGTAAATTATGCACGTGAGAAACAAATTGACTTAGTTGTCGGTCCAGAGGCACGTGGTTTCATTATCGGTTGCCCGGTTGCTTATTCATTAGGAGTAGGTTTTGCGCCTGTCCGTAAAGAAGGCAAGCTGCCTAGAGAAACAGTTAAAGCAGAATATGGACTTGAGTACGGTAAAGATATCTTAACGATCCATAAGGATGCTATTAAACCTGGACAACGAGTTTTGATTACCGATGATTTATTAGCAACAGGTGGAACAATTGATGCAACGATTCGCCTAGTTGAGCAACTTGGCGGGGTAGTAGCGGGAATTGCTTTCCTAATTGAGCTTTCTTACCTTGAAGGACGCAACAAATTAAGCAACTATGACATCTTGACATTGCTAGAATACTAATTACTAAAAGAGCACCCCACAAGCGGGTGCTCTTTATTAATATTATGGCTATGTTAAAGAACAATGCTGATTTTGAGCACTCTGTTGAATGGAGCGGAAGGTGCGAGACTCCTGCGGGAGAAGGTGTCACGGGAGACCCCACAGGCGCTTGCGCCGAGGAGGCTCCCGGACTCCCCCGCGGAAAGCGAGCACCTGGAGCGGAAATCAACAGACAAATATATCAGAGCAAATATTATAAATGTGACATCGAAATGTGATTGGAAAAATATTTTTTTGTTTATTTGGCGATAAATTTAACAAAGTTTTTGAATGAAAGCCCACCTTATAATATAATTAAACTTTAGAACTTTATAATTTATTTTAATTCATTTTAATCTTCCAGAAAAATAACAATCCTTTCACTTTACATCTGCCGTTTTTTTTTTGATAATAGTAACAATCATTTTAAAACGGATAGCTTTTTTATAAGTGGAATTTTCACAAAATACGCACAATACAAAGGTGATTACATGGCGAACGATCAAGTACTTAGCGCCGAACAAGTCATCGACCGAACAAAAGCATACTTAAACGAAGAGCATGTTGAGCTGGTGAAAAAGGCATATGAATTTGCCAAGGATGCTCATCGTGAACAATATCGAAAATCTGGTGAACCGTATATTATTCATCCCATTCAAGTAGCCGGAATTCTGGCTGATTTAGAAATGGATCCCGCAACGGTTGCAGCAGGTTTTCTTCATGACGTCGTTGAAGATACCTCTGTTTCACTAGAGGATATTAAAGCCGCGTTTAATGATGAAGTGGCAATGCTTGTCGATGGAGTGACGAAACTCGGGAAAATTAAATATAAATCACATGAAGAACAACAAGCAGAAAACCATCGAAAGATGTTTGTAGCGATGGCACAGGATATGCGGGTTATCCTTATCAAGCTCGCTGACCGTCTTCATAATATGCGGACGTTAAAACATTTACCGCACGAAAAGCAACGGAGAATTTCTAATGAAACAATGGAAATTTTTGCTCCGCTTGCCCATCGGTTGGGGATTTCGAAGGTTAAGTGGGAGCTTGAAGATACGGCATTAAGATATTTAAACCCTCAGCAATATTATCGAATTGTTAATTTAATGAAGAAAAAACGCGCTGAACGTGAGCAATACCTTGAAGAAGTCATTGCAGAAGTGCGCGCAAGAATGAACGAGGTCGCCATTAAAGCTGAAATTTCCGGAAGACCTAAACATATTTACAGCATTTATCGGAAAATGAACCAGCAAAATAAACAATTCAATGAAATCTATGATTTATTGGCGGTGCGAATTATTGTAAGCAGCATAAAAGATTGTTATGCCGTGCTTGGAATCATTCATACTTGCTGGAAACCAATGCCGGGCCGATTTAAAGATTATATTGCAATGCCAAAGCCAAATATGTATCAATCTTTGCATACAACGGTGATTGGACCGAAGGGTGAACCGCTTGAGGTTCAAATCCGAACGTCAGAAATGCACGAAATTGCAGAGTTCGGGATTGCTGCCCACTGGGCGTATAAAGAAGGGAAATCTGCGCAAGAACTTTCTTCTTATGAAGAAAAGCTTACTTGGTTCAGAGAAATTCTTGAATTCCAAAATGAAACGGACGATGCAGAAGAATTCATGGAATCGCTCAAGGTAGATTTGTTTTCGGATATGGTGTTTGTTTTTACACCAAAGGGCGATGTCATTGAACTTCCGGCCGGTTCCGTTCCAATCGATTTTTCATACCGAATTCACTCGGAGATCGGAAATAAAACGATTGGTGCAAAAGTAAATGGAAAAATGGTTACGCTTGATTACAAATTAAAAACGGGCGATATCATTGAAATCATGACTTCCAAACATTCGTATGGGCCAAGCCAAGACTGGCTAAAGCTTGCCCAAACTTCACAAGCAAAAAATAAAATCAGAGCCTTTTTCAAGAAGCAGCGCAAAGAAGAGAACGTGGAAAAAGGGAAAGAGCTTGTTGAAAAAGAAATTCGTAATATGGATTTTGATGTGAAAGAAATCCTTACAACAGAGAATTTGAAGCGAGTTGCTGAAAAATTCAACTTTGCCAGTGATGAAGATATGTACGCTGCTGTTGGTTATAATGGGATCACGGCGCTGCAAGTGGCCAATCGTTTAACCGAAAAATGGCGGAAAAAGCGTGATATGGAGCAGGCGACGAATGTTACAAAAGCCGTTTCGGAGCTAAAAGGATTCGCGCCTAGTAAAAAACGTGATTCTGGTGTTCGAGTTACTGGAATAGATAATCTACTAATTCGGCTGTCTCGCTGCTGTAACCCTGTTCCTGGTGATGAAATCGTTGGTTTTATTACGAAGGGCAGAGGAGTTTCAGTGCACCGTGCCGATTGTACGAATATAAATACCGATGATGCTAAAGATCGTTTAATTCCGGTTGAATGGGATACGGCACTTAATGATCGAAAAGAGTACAATGTTGATATCGAAATTACTGGATATGACCGCCGCGGCCTATTGAACGAGGTTCTTCAAGCGGTTAATGAAACAAAAACCAATATTTCAGCCGTAACTGGAAAATCTGATCGCAATAAAGCGGCAACCATTATTATGACGATTGCCATTCACAATGTGGCACACCTGCAAAAGGTTGTTGACCGTATTAAGCAAATCCCTGATGTGTATGCAGTCAGACGGATTATGAATTAAGGAGTATAGCAAGGATGAGAGTGGTTGTACAACGTAGTAAAGCAGCTAGTGTAAAAGTGGACGGGGCGACGGTCGGGGCGATTGACAAGGGCTTTGTCTTATTGGTCGGCGTTACCCATGAGGATAAGGAAGCAGATGCTGCATTTTTAGCTGATAAAATAGCCAATCTTCGTATTTTTGAAGATGATGGCGGGAAAATGAATTTGTCGCTGTTAGATGTAGGTGGTGAGGTTTTATCCGTTTCACAGTTTACCTTATATGGTGATTGCCGAAAGGGCCGGCGGCCAAACTTCATGGAAGCAGCAAGACCGGAACATGCTATCGGTATTTATGAAGTATTTAACCAGCTTTTGCGCGAAAAAGGGATTAACGTAGAAACCGGAGTATTTGGGGCAATGATGGATGTTCAACTTATCAATGATGGTCCTGTAACATTAATTGTAGAAAGTAAATAATATAAAGGCTGCCATGAACATTTCATGCCAGCCTTTTTTTTATCCAATTAAAGATAGTATAAAAGTTAGTTGAGTGTCTAGCTCCAGCGCCCAGCGACTAGTGAACTTCGCCCACCTCCCTACGATAAGTCAACATCGAATCGCTATCGCTCTTCGTGTTTCCTTTATCTCAGTCGATGTGCTCCAGTCCTGTCGTGCGCTACCCGGGCGCTTGCGCTTTTCTTATTACTTCTTAAAATATTTCGCTAAGCCTTGGAAGATGCCGTTGGCAGCTTGTTCCTGAAATTGATCGGTTTGAATTAACGATTCTTCGGTAGGGTTACTTA